>RXIX01000010.1 GCA_003989075.1 Candidatus Competibacteraceae bacterium
GATCGTATGAGAGTACTCATGCTAAAGTCGGTCATCGCCAGGCCCCTATCCCCAAACCCCCCCCAAAAGGGGGTTTTGTTTTTTGGGGGGATTGAAATTTGGCAGCCGATTCCCCCTGTCCGTGTAAACTCATGCTATCTTCTTGTCTTTTAAACAAAGACTTGCTATAAATCGAAATCCGCAGAACATCAAGCAAAGCTGCACATGTAAATCCCGGTTACGCCGGTTGGAGAGAATTCCGATGTCCAGAGTTTGTCAAGTGACCGGTAAGGGGCCTGTTACCGGAAATAACGTCTCCCACGCTAATAACAAAACCCGGCGCCGGTTCCTGCCGAACCTGCATGAGCACCGGTTCTGGGTGGAGAGCGAGCAGCGTTTCGTGACGCTGCGGGTTTCTTCGCATGGCATGCGCATCATCGATAAGCAGGGCATCGATGCGGTGCTAGCCCGGTTGCGCGCCCAGGGCGAGAAGGTTTAACGAGGAGGCAATTCCCATGCGTGACAAGATCAAGCTGGTTTCCACAGCTGGCACCGGGCACTTCTACACGACGACCAAGAACAAGCGCACGACGCCGGAAAAGTTGGAGATGAAAAAGTACGACCCGATCGTACGCAAGCATGTCCCTTACAAGGAAGCCAAGATCAAGTAATCGCCCTTGACCGTGCTGTCTGAATCCAGAACCCGCCACCCGGCGGGTTTCCTGTTTTGGGCGTTGGAGCACAGTTCGTTGCATATGGAAAAAGTCGTGCGGCAAACTGGTACTGTTCTGCACAGCTAGGAACTTTTTTTCGCAACCAGCCAGTAGCCAATGCTCAGGGCGAAGATAACCGCCGCCGTAGCCCAGATATACTCCGGTTCTACGACCTTATAGTCGAGCACGATCACTTTCCGGGCAATGGCCATTAAGGCTGTGGCTAAAACCAGCTTGACATGCAGCACATCGTCGCGCAGATACAGGACGATGTTCATGAAAATTTCAATTGCGATCAATGTCGCCATGAACGCGCCGAATGAAGCCAGAATATCGTTGACGTTGAGCAGCCCCAGAGGTGAGCTGGATGCCCGCTGGTACAGCACCCAGGCTACATCGGCGACGCTCCACATGATGACCAGGGTCATCAGGATCGCCAGTATCCGCACGCAGGAGCGGATCAGGATATGCAGCCAGTGGATGAGTGGCTCTTCATGCTCATCGATACGCAGTCCATCCGCTGAGTCGTGGTCGGGAATGGCGGTGATCGATTCGGGCGGGTTGGGTTCTTTCTTCATGAGTCGCTCTTGGACGCGGGTCGCCATGGCGGCGCTTTGTTCAATTGTGCTGCTGAGAATGTCCTATCGGTCGGGACGCGCGCTGAAGATAGCATGAACGCACCGCCTACCGTGCTGCAGGTCGATAACTTGAGCCGCCGCTTTGGCGCACTGCATGCGGTCGAGTCGGTCAGTTTTAGCCTGCAGCGTGGGCAAGTGCTCGGCTGGCTTGGCCCTAACGGCGCCGGCAAGTCTACTACCCTGCGCATGTTGGCCGGTGTACTGGCGCCGGATGCGGGACGGATCGTGATCAACGGCGCCGACCTGTTCGATCAGCCGCGCCCGGCTCGCCAGGCGCTCGGCTATCTGCCCGAGCCGCCGCCGCTGTACCGCGAACTGCGCGTCGAGGAACAACTGTGGTTCAGCGCGCGTCTGCATGGCTTAAGTCGCACGGCCAGTCGCCGGGCCGTGGCCGATACCCTGGCCCGCTGCGGACTCGAAGCGGTGCAACGCCGCCTGATTGGTCACCTCTCGCGCGGTTATCAACAGCGGGTCGGCATTGCCCAGACGCTACTCCATGATCCGCCACTGCTGCTGCTCGATGAACCGACCACCGGCCTTGATCCGCTGCAGGTTGCCGAATTGCACCAGCTCATCCGCGAACTGGGCCGCGATCACGGCGTTATTTTCTCCACGCACCGCCTGGCCGAGGTGCGTGCAGTCTGCACGCATGTCCAGATCATGCGCGATGGCCGGCTGGTTTATGCGGGTGCGCTGGCTGAGCTGGAGCGTGGTGATTTGACTACCGCACTGCGTGTGGGTTTCGAGACGTCGCCGCCGCTGACGGCATTGGCCGCATTGCCCGGTGTGATCGCAGTGGAGCCGCTGGGTCGGGGCCGTTTCCGTTTGCGCCATGCGGCTGGCGCGAATTTGGCGCGGATGCTGGTTGAGCAGGCCGTGGCCGCCGGCTGGGGTTTGTGCGAATTGATACCGGAAGGCGCCGATTTGGAGCAGCGTTGCATCGAACTGTTGCTGGGAACGGAGGAAGCATCTTGATCAGCATTATCGCGGCGCGCGAATGGCGGGTGCTGTTTGCCTCACCACTGGCCTGGGGCGTGCTGGCGATGGCGCAGGGCGGACTGGCGTGGATTTTCGTCACTCTGGTGGCTGATTTCCAGGCTCTGCAGGGTCAGTTGGCCGGTCTGGACAGCGCGCCTGGTGTGACCGATCTGGTGGTAGCACCGCTGTTTCAGGCTGCCGCCTGGGTTTTGCTGCTGCTGACACCGTTGTTGACCATGCGCCTGTTCAGCGAGGAACGGCGTGCGCATACTTTCGAACTGCTGCTGTCGGCGCCGGTGTCGGCGAGTGCGATTGTGCTGGGCAAGTATCTGGGTGTACTGGCTTTTCTGCTGCTGTCGATTGCCCTGGTGGCGGCAATGCCGTTGACGCTGGCCCTGGGGACGACGCTTGATCAGGGCAAGCTGCTGGCCGGCCTGCTGGGTCTGTGTCTGCTGATCGCGGCCATTGCGGCGGCGGGCCTGTATCTGTCGCTGCTGACCAGGCAACCGGCGCTGGCTGCGGTGGCCACCTTTGGCCTGCTGTTGCTGCTGTGGCTGGCGGATATCGCCGGGGCGCGTTCCGATCTGGCCGGACGTCTGCTCGGCTATCTGGCGCCGCTGCGGCATTATGAGGCGCTGCTGCGCGGCCTGTTCGACAGTGCCGATGTCGCCTATTACCTGCTGTTCATCACCCTGTTTCTCGGTCTGGCGGTGCGCCGGCTCGATGATTTGCGGCTACGGGACTGAAGGCGATGCACTTCGATCGGACGATGCGCTGGCGGCTGCGTCTGCAGAGCGGGCTGTTTGTGCTGCTGCTGCTGCTGGCGATGGGTCTGTTGGCCTGGCTGAGCAACCGTTACCTCATGCAGGCCGACTGGACCGCCAGCGGCCGCAATTCACTGTCAGTGACCAGTCAATTGCTGCTGGAGCGCCTGCAGGGGCCATTGCGCGTCACAGCCTATGTTCGCGATACGACCCCGGTGCTGCGCGAGGCGATCAGCCGCCTGATGGAGCGCTATCAACGCCACAAGCCCGATGTGGAGCTGCGGTTCGTCAATCCCGACAGTTTGCCCGAGCAGGTGCGGGCGCTGGGTATTACCGCCGAAGGCGAGCTGTACCTGGAGTATCGCGGTCGCGGCGAGCATGTGCGCCAGCTTAACGAGCAGGCGCTGGCCGGGACCCTGCAACGCCTGAGTCGACCGGCACGGCGGGTGGTCCATTTTCTCGCCGGACAGGGTGAGCGTGCGCCACAGGGCATCGCCAACCATGATATGGGTGCCTTTGGCCGGGAGCTGGAAAAGGCCGGCATCGACGCGCGTCCGTTTAATCCGGTCGAGACCCCGCAGCCGGTGGACGGTGCCGCTCTGGTGATCGCCAGCCCACGCCTGCCCCTGCCGCCGGTGGCCTTGCGCGCGGTACTCGATTATCTGGCGCAAGGTGGCAATCTGCTCTGGCTGCTGGAACCGAACGATCCATCCGCCCTGCAGCCGCTGGCTGAGGCGCTGGGCTTGACCATCCGGCCCGGAATGCTACTGAACCGGGTTGCGAATCTACCGGGGATTGCCAATCCGGCCGTGCTGCTGATTGCTGATTATGGCCCGCACCCGATCACCGCTGCGCTGCGTGCATCGACGCTGCTGCCGGAAGCGGCGGCGCTGGACTGGCACCCGATCGATGGTTGGATGATGGATGTGCTGCTGGAGAGTCCGGCCCGCACCGAAACCGATGACAGTGCAGCAGCGCGCACCGGTTTGTCAGTGCTGGGGCTGGCGCTGTCGCGACCGCATCCGGTCAGCGGCAGTGGTGCTGAGCGGGTTCCGGCGCAGCAACGCCTGGTGATCATCGGCGATGGCGATTTTCTGTCCAATACCTATCTGGGCAATGGCGCCAACCTGGAACTGGGCCTGAACATCATGAACTGGTTGACCTTGGACGATACCCTGGTGGCGATTCCGCCGCATGTGGCGCCGGATCGGCAACTGGATTTGTCGGAAACGGCCCTGGCGCTGCTGGCGGGCCTGTTTCTGTTTGGCCTGCCCGGTGCGCTGCTGGCTGGGGGCGTCTGGATAGTCTGGCGGCGGCGCTGAGATGGACCTGTTCGAGCGGCGGCAGTGGCGCAACGGTGGCCTGCTGCTGCTGGTGGCTGTGCTGGTGTTGCTGGCGTGGTGGGAACCGGGCCACGAAATGGCGTCGGCGGTATCGCCATTGCTGGATGTGGATCCGGTACACGTCCGGCGGATTCGCGTCGAGCGGCCTGATCAGGCGACGCTGGTGTTTGAGCGGCGCGCCGAACACTGGGCGATGATTGCGCCGGAAAGCGGGCCGGCCAATCCGGTGTTGATGCGCCCGATTCTGCACCTGGCGACCCTGCGCTGTCCCTTGCGCTATCCGGCGGCGACGCTGGATCAGGCTGCACTGCATCTTGATCCGCCGCGGCTGGCAGTGCGGCTGGATGAGGTCTGGATTCGCTTTGGCGACAGGGCACCGGCCGCCGATCTGCGCTATCTGCAGGCGGGGGATGTGGTCTATTTGTGTCCAGAGGGGGTGTATGCCCTGTTGCGGGGTGCGGCGGCGGGTTTTCTGGCGCCGGCTCTGGAGATGCCGGCGCCGCTTGATCGAGGAGAGCGTTGATGCCTGAATTGCCCGAAGTGGAAACCGTGCGCCGTGGTCTGGCGCCGCATCTGCTTGGCCAGACCGTGACCGCGGTGGTGGTGCGCCAGCCGTGCCTGCGCTGGCCCGTGGCGACGGAATGGACCACGCGCCTGCCGGGCCAGACCCTCGAAGATGTGGAGCGGCGCGCCAAGTATCTACTGCTGCACACCGGCGCCGGCATTGCCCTGTGCCATCTGGGTATGTCCGGGCGTTTGCGCATCCTGCCGGCGGAGACGCCGCTGCAGAAGCATGATCATGTCGATGTGCTGTTGGCGAATGGGCAATGCCTGCGCTTTAACGACAGCCGCCGCTTTGGTGCTCTGCTGTGGAGCAGTGCCCCGGCTGGACAACATCCGTTGTTGCGCGAATTGGGGCCGGAGCCGCTTGGCGAGGATTTTTCCGCCGCCGATCTGCATGTCCGCTCGCGGGGGCGCCGGGTCGCGGTGAAGGCATTCATCATGGATCAGCGCATCGTGGTCGGGGTAGGTAATATCTACGCCAGTGAAGCGCTGTTTGCCGCCGGCATTCATCCGCTGCGTCCGGCGGGCGCGCTGAGCATAGAGGAATACGCGCGGCTGGTGGCGGCAATTCGCGCCGTACTTGAAGCGGCCATCCGGCAGGGTGGCACCACGCTGCGCGATTTTGTCGGTGGCGATGGCCAGAGTGGTTACTTCCAGCAGGAACTGCAGGTTTACGGTCGCGACCGACAACCCTGCCGGCATTGTGGCGGGGCAATCCAGCGTTGCCGGATTGGTCAGAGAACCAGTTATTACTGTCCGCGCTGCCAGTCCTGAAGGGCGCGGCTCAGGGTGAAGTCACCGGTTTGACAGTGGCTGCCGGTTCCGTAGTGGTTGAGGCAGGTGGAACTGCCGGTGCGGGTGAAGTCACCGGTTTGACAGTGGCTGCCGGTTCCGTAGTGGTTGAGGCAGGTGGAACTGCCGGTGCGGGTGGAACTGTTGGCGTTGCCGGTGTTGCTGCCGGGGGTGGTACCGTTTCCCGTGGTCGAACCGGTGGCGTGTAGAGGATCGCGACTAGCACCGTGCTGTCATCACCCATCGACTTGAGCAGGCTGGCCTTGGGCAGACGTCCCTCGCGCAGTTCCTGCAGGCCGGGATCATCCTTGAGACTGTCCAGCAGTAACTCGCGAATCTGCGCAAATCTGCGCGTGCTCGGTTCTTCCGCATCATAGCCGCTGGCCGCATGGCGAATATCGTCCCGGCTGGCACTGTCCAGAGCATCCTGCCACGTCTGATCGTCGCCGGTCGCCAGGCCGATCAGGGCTTCACCGGCACGCGCCGTTGCGATCTTGAGGGAGTCATCGCGCAGTTTGCGCTGCGCATTCGGGTCTGGGTGAACGCCGACCAGATTGACTGCATAGCCAACCAGGGTCAGCTCGCCGCTGGCGTTGACCACGATCAGACGATGACCGACCGGCGGAATCAGTCCAGCGCCAATTTCCGCCAGCAATTGCCGGGTGCCTTCCTTGATTGCGGTTGTTTCCATGGTGCCGGCGGTGGGTCGGGTCAGGCGCATGGCGGTGGCTGGTGTGGTCACCAGGTGCACGAAGAGTGTGCGACTGGCCGGGTCATGTTCAACCGCGTAGGCGACAAAACCCCGCTCCAGAATACGCAGTGCCTGCTCATGGCGCTGCTGCTCGTTATCCGCCAGATTGATCAGTGCCAGGCGGATGGCATCATTCTGTTCCAGACTGGCGGTCAACTGTTGTCGGGCGCCCGGCGGCAGCGCGCGCAGGCAACGCCCCAGCCGCTCGCGGGCGTCAGTCATTGCCTTCAGGCGACTTTCCTGCACGGTGCGCCGCGCCGCGACTGGATTGTCCGTGGCCGGATAGGTAGCTGTACCGGTCGCCACCCAACCCAGATCGCCGCTGCCGTAGCGAATCACCTGGCAGCCGGCGGTACGTTTGCTGACTGCGGCGGCAATCACATCCTGGGCGCGGCGGGCCTGCAGAACGGTTTGGCCGACAGTAGCATCCTGGAGGCTGCGCACCCGGTTGGCTGCGCGGCCCGAACGCACGGGCACGCTGCGCTCCATCTGCAACGGCACCTCAAAATCATCAGTGCCGGGCTTGGCGTCGAGCGCCAGCGGCATGCTCAGCAACAGTCCGGCAAGCATCGACAGCAAAGGGTGCGCGCGCATGACGTTAGCTCCAGATTGGATTCAGGGCGGCGAGGCCAGATCAGGATCACGTCCCAGCTGCGCCAGCCGTTCCTTGGTGCGTCGCAACTGATCAATGGCCTGTCCGAGCTCGTCATCCCAGACATTCTGTCCGGATGACTGGCGCATCTCGCTGAGCTTGCGCCGGGTCACTTCCAGCTCGCGGCCGACCATGGCCAGTTCAGTGGTCGTCGTTTTCAGGCGCGCGGCAATGATCCGGGCGATAAACCGATACAGAGTCGCGTAGCAGGCCGGTTGTTCCACCTCGGGCAGCTTTTGCAGGAAAACCGGGCTGAATTCCAGGCATTGGACCGGCTCGGCCGCGAACACCGAGGCGCTGCGCGTCTCGTCGCCGAGCACCGACAGCTCACCAAACACATCGCCGGGCTGGTTGAGCATCGCTACCACGCTCTTGTGCTTGATTACGCGCACCTGACCCTTGAGCAGGATGTAGAGCCGGTCGCCAAAACCGCCTTCCGGCAGGATCAATTCATCGGTTTCGTAGCCGAGCAGACGGCTGGCCTTGAGCAGTTCCCCCAAGTGTGCATCGTCCAGGTTTTGCAGGAAAGGCAATTGTCTGAAGCGCTCGCGCATGTCGAGCAGGGCAGGTCCGCTTTTATGGATTTGCATGGCAGGAATGTCCTTTGGCAAAACGGCCAAGTGGAGGACAGCGGTTGTCGCTAGGGGGTGTAGCCAGGAATCCGGCTCAGGTCAACGGTATCGATCTGCTCCGGTGGCAAATACTGGCGGGCATAGTCCAGCCATAGGCCGTTGCGGACAAAGAGATCGAACAGGTCCGGGTCGATGTGCCGCTTTTCCGCCATCCGCCCGAGGATCTGCAGGACTTCGCTCAGCGGCTTGCCCGGTTTATAAGGCCGGTCGCGAGCGGTCAGCGCCTCGAAGATATCGGCCAAACCGATGATGCGCGCCGGCAGCGGTAGATTCGAGGCGTCCAGGCCGCGATGGTAACCGCTGCCGTCGAGCTTTTCGTGGTGACAGGCAGCATATTCGGGCACATTGCGTAGATTGCGCGGCCACGGCAGCGAATTCAGCAGGCGCAAGGTCAGAACCACATGCTCCTCGATGATGCGGCGTTCCTCCGGGTTGAGCGTGCCGCGCTCAATGCACAGATTGGCGATCTCATCAGCGTCGAGCAGGTCGCGCTCCTGACCATCGGGACCGGTCCAGCGCCGCCGGGCGATTTGCATAATGCGTTGCTGCGCGGCGCTGTCCAGGGTTTCACCGCCGATATTGCAGTGGCGCAGATGCTCGCGCTCCTCATCCAGGGTTGCCAGGGTGTCGCGATAACGCTGTTCCAGCACCGGCAATGCCGCGTGGTCGCCGCGCGCGCTGGCGGCCAGGGTTTCACGCAGCCAGGCGATTTCGGCATCGCGCTTGAGCACCTCGAAACGGGTGTCGAGCAGGTGAATGCGATCGAACAGGGTTTCCAACTTGGTGGATTTATCCACCAGGTGAACCGGGGTGACGATCTTGCCGCAGTCATGTAACAGGCCGGCAATCTTGATTTCATACAGTTCGGCATCGCTGGGCTGGAACTGGGCCAGTGGGCCATGCGCACAATTCCGCGCCGCCTCGGCGATCATCATGGTCAATGCCGGCACGCGCTGGCAGTGCCCGCCGGTGTGTGCTGACTTGTGATCGATGGCGATGTTGATCATCTCGATCAGCCCCTCGAAAAACTGCTGCAACTGCAGAATCAGCCGCTGATTGGTCAGGGCGATGGCGGCCTGCGAGGCGAGCGATTCGGCCAGTTGCCGGTCGGCGGCGGAAAAATGGCGCAACTGACCGCTGTCCGGATCCAGGGCATTGATCAACTGGAACACGCCGATGATCCGTCCGGTGTGATCCTTCATGGGTACGGTCAGGAAGGCGTGCGAATGATAGCCGGTGCGCTGGTCGAAGCGGCGGGTGCCGGAGAAGTCAAAATGCGACTCGCTATAGGCGTCGTCGATTACCACCGTGGTGTCGTGGAGCACGGCATAGGTGACCACCATGCTGGTGTTGGGCTGGCCGGCGGCGTCATAGAGCGGGATCGGTGGAAAGGGGATCGCGTTGCCGGAGGCGCCGCCCATGCGCAGCTGCAGCGACCGGTTCTGTAGCACGACAAAGTGCAGCTCGCAGGTATCCTCGTCGAGACGATAGAGGGTGCCGCCATCCACGCTGATCAGGCTTATCGCGGTTTCAAGAAGTACTTCCATCAGCTTGGGCGTATCGCGTTCCCGGGAGAGGGCGATGCCGATCCGATTGAGCTGTTCAAGACACTGCGGCAGATCCCTGGAGTGAGAGGCGGGCATGGCGATTCTGGCTCCGGGCGAAAAGTGTTGAATTGAATTTCGGTATTATATGCCGGTCGCACGATCACCGCGCTGAATCGCTCAGGCGGGCGGCGCATCGGCCGGCCCGCGGCAACGCGTGGTTTAACCAGTGCAGTGACATTAACCCAGCATGCAGAACGCCGTGGCCCGGAACTGGATTAGACGGGTGCCCCGGCGGAAGGAGAACCGGGCTTGAAAAGTGATGCAGTCATCGAACTGCGCAACGTCAGCAAGGCCTACGAGCGCCATACGGTGTTGCGCAACATCAACCTGCAGGTCCGGGCCGGCGAATTCCTGACGCTGCTGGGGCCGTCGGGATGTGGCAAAACTACGATTCTGCGCCTGCTGGCCGGCTTCGAGCAGGCCGATAGCGGCGAGATTCTGATCGCTGGCCGCGATATGCGTGCCCTGCCGCCCGAGCAGCGCCATATCAATACCGTGTTTCAAAGCTATGCCCTGTTTCCGCACCTGACCGTGTTTGAGAACGTCGCCTTTGGGCCGCGCCTGCAGGGGGTGCGTGGCGCCGATTTGCAGGAGCGGGTGCTGGAGGCGCTGCGCATGGTCAAGCTGGAGGACTACAGCGCCCGTCGTCCCGGCCAACTGTCCGGCGGCCAGCAGCAGCGGGTGGCGATAGCCCGTGCGGTGGTGAATCGGCCGCTGGTGTTGCTGCTCGACGAACCACTGAGCGCCCTGGATTACAAGCTGCGCAAGGCGATGCAGATTGAGCTCAAGCAGTTGCAGCGCCGCCTGGGTATCACCTTCATTTTCGTTACCCACGATCAGGAAGAGGCGCTCTCCATGTCCGACCGGGTGGCGGTGATGAATGCCGGCCGCATCGAGCAACTGGGCACCCCGCGGCAGATCTACGAAACGCCGGAAAACCTGTTTGTCGCCCGCTTCGTCGGCGAAATCAACACCCTGTTCGGACGAGTGGTGGCGGTCGATCCGCCCTATTACGACATCTGCGTGCATGAACGGATCGTACGGCTGAAGTCGAAATTCATCTTCGCCAGCGGTGACCGGGTCAACATCCTGATTCGCCCCGAGGATCTGCGCATCTGGCGCGAGCACGAGGGCAGCGATGAGGAACGGGCGACCCTGTTTCCCGCTGCGGTCGAAGATGTGGTGTACAAGGGCAGCACCGTCGATCTGATCATTCGCCTCGACAATGGCGACCGACTGTCGACTACGCAGTTTTTCAACGAGGACGATCAGGCCATTGTCAACCTGGATTTTCAGCCCGGTGAGCGGGTGTTCGTTGACTGGGTACATGACTGGGAGGTGATCCTGCCCCATGAAGACTAGGGAACCGTTCAAATGGGTGGCCGTGGGCACGATCTGGACCTGGCTGGCGCTGTTCGCCCTGTTGCCCAACGCCATGGTGCTGGTCGCCAGTGTCTTGGAGCGCGGCCAGGATCAGTTCTTCGCCTTCGCCTTCACCCTGGCCAGTTATCGACGGCTGCTCGATCCGCTGTATCTAAGCGTGCTGCTGGATTCGCTGTATCTGGCGGCGCTGACCACCGTGCTGTGCCTGCTGATCGGCTATCCCTTCGCCTATCTGCTGGCGCAGGCACCGGCGCGCCGGCGGGCCCTGCTGTTGCTGCTGGTGATCATTCCGTTCTGGACCAGCTCATTGGTGCGTACCTATGCCATGGTGATCCTGCTCAAGACCAACGGCCTGATCAACCAAATGCTGCTGGGTCTGGGCTGGATCAGCGAACCGCTGGAACTGCTTTACACCACGCCGGCGGTGATTGCCGGCATGTGCTATGCGCTGCTGCCGTTCATGATCCTGCCGCTGTATGCCGCGCTGGAAAAGCTCGACCGGCGCCTGATCGAAGCGGCCCATGATCTGGGCGCCGGCCGGGTGACGATCTTCCGCCGCGTCATCATCCCGCTGACCCTGCCGGGCATCATTGCCGGCGCCATGTTGACCTTTCTGCCGGCGCTGGGCATGTTCTACGTCGCCGATCTGCTCGGTGGCGCCAAGACCATGCTGGTGGGCAATCTGATTCGCGACCAGTTCCTGGCGGCGCGCGACTGGCCGTTCGGATCCGCGGCCAGCGCCATGCTGACCGGGTTGATGGCGCTGCTCATGTGGGCCTATTACCAGAGCTCGCGCCGCGCCAACCGGGGAGCGTTGCCATGAGCGTGAAGCGCGCCGCCCGCATCGCCTACCTGCTGCTGATTTATGGCTTCCTGTATCTGCCGATCCTGGTGCTGGTGGTCTATTCCTTCAACGACTCCAAATACTCGCTGGAATGGCGCGGCCTGACCTGGGACTGGTATCAGGCGCTGCTGGATGATCCGGATCTATGGCAGGTGGCCCTGAATTCGGCGCTGATTGCCACGCTGTCGGCAACGGTGGCGACCGTCATTGGCACCATGGCAGCGGTGGCGCTGTATCGCTACCGCTTCTTCGGCAAGACGCTGCTCAATGGTCTGGTTTTCGTGCTGATGCTGACCCCGGACATCGTCATGGGCATCGCGCTGTTGATCCTGTTCACCAGTCTGAGCCTGCCGCTGGGTTTCTGGACGCTGTTGCTGGCCCATATCACCTTCAGCATTCCCTTTGTGGTGGTGAGCGTACTCAGCCGCATCAGCGGTTTCGACCGCTATTTGATCGAGGCCGCCAAGGATCTCGGTGCCAGTGAATTCCAGACCTTTCGCCGGGTGCTGTTGCCGATGCTGGCGCCGGCGGTGCTGGCGGGCTGGCTGCTGAGTTTCACCCTGTCGATGGACGATGTGATGGTCAGTTTTTTTGTCACCGGGCCGAGTTTCGAGATTCTGCCGCTGAAGATCTATTCCATGGTGCGCCTGGGCGTGACCCCGGAGATCAACGCACTGTGCACCCTGATGCTTGGCGTTACGCTGAGCATGGTGCTGGTGGCGCAGGCACTGCTGCGCGACCGTGGCACCTGAGCGGTGGGGCTGGCCATGAACCGCGCCACGCTGATCAAGAGTCTGCTGCGTCTGGCGGCAGGATTGCCGCTGTGGCTGAATCATGCCCTGGGTGCAGCGCTGGGCTGGCTGCTGTGGCGCCTGCCTAATGATGCGCGGCGCGTGGCCGGGCGCAATCTGGACCTGGCCTTTGCCGATTGGTCAGCCGCAGACCGGGCGGCGCTGCTGCATCGTAACCTGATCGAAACTGGCAAGTTGTTCCTGGAGCTGGGGCCATTGTGGCTGTGGCCGGGCGCGCGGGTGCTGGCTCTGGTCCGGGGCCCGGTGGCCGGCGAGGAGGCATTGGCCGGGGCGGTGCGCGCGCGAAGCGGTGCGATCCTGCTTACGCCGCATCTAGGCGCCTGGGAAATGGCTGGACTGTATTACTCCAGCCGCCATCCATTGACCATTCTCTATCGACCCAGCCGCCTGGGGCTGGATGCGCTGAGCATCCAGGGCCGTGGCCGTCTTGGCGGTCAGGTCGTCGCTACTGATGCCCGTGGCGTGCGCAGTCTGCTGATGGCGCTGCGACAGGGTGAGGTGCTCGGCATTCTCCCCGATCAGGACCCCGGTGAAGAGGGCGGCGTGTTCGCGCCGTTTTTCGGCATCGCCGCCAGTACCATGACCCTGGTGTCGCGGCTGGCGCTCAAGACCGGCGCGCCCGTGTTCCTGACCTGGGCGGAACGCCTGCCGCGTGGCCGGGGTTACACGCTGCATCTGTGCGAACTGCCCGAGGTGACCGGGGCGGCGACGCTGGAAGATTCAGTCGCGGCGCTGAACCGGGGCGTGGAAGCAGCGGTGCGCAGCCTGCCGGATCAGTACCTGTGGGCCTACAAGCGTTTCAAGACACGCCCATCCGGCCTGCCTAAACTGTACTGAGTCCACGGGTCGCCGTACCCGATTCGCCATGATCCCCAGGAGTCTTCGCTATGCTTGCCAAGTTGTCCTTGCCCTGCCTGTTTCTCCTCACCACCGGCCTGAGTCTGAGTGCCGGTTCAGTCGCCGCTGATGGGCCAATCGTGATCAGCACCGGCAAAAGCGGCGGTGGCTACAACACCATTGGCGAGCGCCTGAAAAGCGTGCTGGCTGAACAGGATCAGGCGGCGCAGGTGCTGACCAGTGCCGGTTCGATCGAAAACCTCACCCGCCTGGATGATGCCAAAAGTCCGGTAAACGTCGGCTTGACCCAGGCCGATGCCCTGAAAGCCTATCTCAAGGAGCATCCTGATTTCGCCGGCAAGCTGATTACGCTCGGCGAGATCGGTAAGGAATGCGTATTCATCGTCACCGGCAAAGACAGCGACATTCACAGTGACGCCGACCTGCAGGCGCAGTCCGGGACCCGGCTGATCGCGGTGCAATCACCCAACAGCGGCGTGGCGGTGACCTGGCAATACATGACCGTGCTGGAGCCGGCGTTCAAGAACACCGCGCCGGCCTTTATCGATGGCGCCGAGGCGCTGCTGCAGATCAAGAACGCAGGCAAGACCAGCAAGGTCCAGGCGGTGATGGTGGTGCAAAAACCGATGGCTAAATCCACTGAAATGCAGGTGGTGCTGGATAATCCCAAGGATTTTCGCCTGGTGCCGGTCAAGGATTGGGATCTGAACGACACCTTGCCCGATGGCAGTTCGGTGTACAGCTTTGAGAACGTGACCGTGGCCGAGAAGAAATGGGGTTTTGATACTACCGTGGATACGATCTGCACCCGTGGCCTGATGCTGGCGAATAAGGACAAACTGAGTGCCGACCAGCGCGGTCGCCTATCCAAGGTCATGCTGCTGGCTGCCAGCCGGGTGATCAGCGAGACCGGTCAGTAGACGGGTTCGGGTCGCGAAACAGCGGGCGCCACTGGACATGCCGCATAGCATCACCCTGATTACCACAATTGCCGTCAGCCTGGGCCTGGCCCTGGTCATGGGGCTGATCGCCGCGCGCCTGAAGTTGCCGGCGCTGGTTGGCTATCTGATGGCCGGCGTGCTGATCGGCCCAGCCACGCCCGGTTTCGTCGCAGATGTCGAGCTGTCCGGCCAGTTGGCCGAAATCGGCGTCATGCTGCTGATGTTTGGCGTTGGCCTGCATTTTTCGCTCGATGATCTGCTGGCGGTGCGCCGCATTGCCCTGCCGGGCGCGATTGCCCAGATGGGCGTGGCGACCCTGCTGGGTCTGGGTGTCGCCCTGGGCTGGGGCTGGAGTTTCGGCGCGGGGCTGGTGCTGGGGTTGGCGCTGTCGGTGGCCAGTACGGTGGTTCTGCTGCGGGCGTTGGAGCAGCGAGGCATCCTGCAGACGGTCAATGGCCAGATCGCGGTCGGCTGGCTGGTGGTCGAGGATCTGGCGATGGTACTGGTGCTGGTGGTATTGCCGCCGCTGGCGGACTGGCTGAAGGGAGGCACGCCGGCGGATCCTGGTGCTTCAGGGCATCTGGCTGGGGTGCTGCTGATAACCCTCGGCTGGATCTCGCTGTTCATTGTGCTGATGCTGTTCGTCGGGCGGCGCGTCCTGCCCTGGCTGCTCTGGCAGGTGGCCGGTACCGGTTCCCGCGAGCTGTTCACGCTGGCCGTGGTCGCGGCGGCGGTGGGTATCGCTTACGGCTCGGCGGAACTGTTTGGGGTCTCATTTGCACTGGGTGCATTCTTCGCGGGCATGGTGCTGCGTGAGTCGCCGCTGAGTCATCGCGCCGCGCAGGAGTCGCTGCCGCTGCGGGATGCATTTTCGGTGCTGTTCTTTGTGTCGGTCGGCATGCTGTTCGATCCCCGGGTGTTGCTGCAGCAGCCGCTGCAGGTCCTGGCGGTGATCGCGATTATCATCATTGGCAAGTCGTTGGCCGCGTTCCTGCTGGTGCTGGTGCTGCGCTATCCGCTGAATACTGCGCTCACCGCCGCGGCCAGTCTGGCGCAGATTGGTGAATTCTCATTCATCCTCGCCGGCCTGGGGGTGACGCTGGGCATTCTGCCGCGTGAGGGGCAGAACCTGATCCTGGCTGGGGCTATCCTGTCGATTGCTTTCAATCCGCTGCTGTTTCGTCTGATTGAACCGGTGCAAGCGTGGATACGTACCCGTTCCCGGTTGGCCCGTGAACTGGAACGCGCCGCCGATCCGCTGGCGGAATTGCCGATGACAGTCGAGTCTGGCCAGGTGACCGGTCATGTGCTGCTGGTCGGCTATGGTCGCGTCGGTCAGCGCATTGGTGCAGCGCTAGCGGCGCAGGGTTTGCGGATGGTGGTGGCTGAGCAGAACCGGGAGCGGGTGGCGCAACTGCGTGAAAGTGGTGTTCATGCTGTGGTCGGCGATGCTACGACGCCTGCTGTGCTGATTCAGGCGCATGTGGCGCGGGCCGCGCTGCTGGTGATTGCGACACCGGATACGGCGCGTGCGCGGCAGATGATTGAAATCGCCCGCCTGCTCAATCCGGAAATCAAAATCCTGGTGCGCGCCCACAGCGAGGAGGAGGCCATCCTGCTGGGCAAGGAGTGCGCGGTAACCGTGTTCCTGAGCAAACAGGAGCTGGCGCTGAGTATGATCCGCGGCGTGCTGGAAAGCCTTGCCAGGCCGGGCGGGTGATTCAGCGCAGTGTGTCGATGCAGCGCAGCAGCCTTGCCAGCGCACCACGCTGCTGTTCGACCAGGTCGCGGCCGCGCTGGCCACATTGCCGCGCCAGCTCGGGATCGGCCAGCAATTGCGCCACCCGCGTCGCCAGTTCCGTCGCATCGGCGATCTGCCAGGCGGCCTGTCCGGCCAGCAGCCGCGCCCCGGCTTCGCTGAAATTGAACATATGCGGCCCAAACAGTACTGGCAGCCCGAGCAGCGCCGGCTCCAGCACATTATGGCCGCCGGTCGGCACCATGCTGCCCCCGACAAAGGCCAGATCGGCTGCGGCATAGAACAGCAGCAGTTCGCCCATGCTGTCGCCAAGAAACACGGCCGTATCCGCCGCGCAGGGGCGCTGTTCGCTGCGCCGGATCACGCCGAAACCACGTTGCTGGCACAGCGCCGCCACACCATCAAAGCGCTCCGGGTGACGCGGCACCAGCAGCAGCAGCAGTTCCGGCCATTGGGCGCGCAGCGTAGCGAAGGCATCCAGAACCGGCTCATCCTCGCCGGCATGGGTGCTGGCGGCAATCCACACCGGCCGCTGTCCGCCCAGCAGGGCGCCGCGCAGCGCCTGGCCCCGCTGCGGTAGATCAGCCGGCAACTGCAGGTCGTACTTGAGGTTGCCGGTGACCTGGACCCGGGACGCGCCGAGTGTCCGAAAGCGCGCGGCATCGGCTTCGGCCTGTGCAGCGATCAAGGTCACATCACGCAGTAGGTCAGCGCTTAGGCGGCGAATCCGCGCATAACCGCGTGCCGAACGTTCTGACAGCCGGGCATTGGCAATGAGCACCGGAATGCCGGCGCGGGCGCACTGCCGCAGCAGGTTGGGCCACAACTCGGTTTCCATGATGATCGCCTGCCGTGGCCGGGCCCGGTGCAGGAAACGCGCCACCGCTCCGGGCAGGTCATAGGGTGCATAGACGTGCTGCACCCGTTCCCCCAGCGCTGCCCGCACCTGCCGCGAGCCGGTCAGCGTGGTGGTGGTCACCAGCACTGGCTGGTCCGGATAGCGTTGCAGCAGGGCTTCGATCAGCGGCAGCGCGGCGCGTACCTCGCCGACCGAAACCGCGTGAATCCACAGGCCGCCCGGCGGCAGCGGTGTAATCCAGCCCAGCCGTTCACGCCAGCGCTGCCGATGCCCCGCATCGCGCCGGCCACGCCAGTACAGCCGCAGCAGCGCCAGCGGCAGCAGCAGATAGAGCAGGGTAGTGTAGAGCAGGCGCACGACCGCTTCAGCCACCAGCCGGCACTTCCCGGGTCCACAGCAGGGTTGCGCCAATCACCGCCGCCGGCATCACCAGGAAATTCAGCAGCGGCACCAGGGTGAGCAGCAGGGTCATGCCACCAAAGCCCAGCGCCAGCGGCCAATGCTGGCGCAGCAGCCGGCGCTGCTGGCGCGGCGTCAGACCGCGATTGCCCAGCGGATAATCAGCGTATTCCAGGGCCAGCATCCAGGCGCTGAACAGCGCCCACAGCAGCGGTGTGGCGACATTCAGCCCCGGCACGAAGGACAGCAGCAGCAGCGGAACCATCCAGCCGACGAAATACAGCAGCTTATTCAGTTCCGCCAGCGGGCTGAGCAGCAGGGCCTTCCAGTCGGTCGCTGCAACCGGTGGCGGGGCTGTCTGAGAGGCCTCCAGCCGAGCCGTCCGCTCGGCCAGCAGGCTGTTGAACGGTGCACCGATCAGGTTTGCCACCGCGGTGAAGGTGTAGAACACCACGATCAGCGCGCCGAGAATGAAGAGCAGCCATAACAGGCCATGCAGCCAGGCCAGCCAGTCCGGCAGCCAGCCCTGCACGGCCTGATCGAGGCGCGCGAACTGGCTGCTGCTCCACCAAATGCCGGCGCCAAACAGCAGGGTGTTGATCAACAGGGGAGCGACTACGAAACCGCGCAGCTCAGCACGGTTCAGTGAGCGCAGGCCGCTTATCAGATAGCCGGCGCCGCGGAGGAAGGAAGATCTCATGGAAGGCACTCGTGGGCAAGGCCCGCACGGGCGGCGGACATCCTGGGTGAAAAGGCTTTCATTTCAAAACGCGGCGATCTACGTTACTATTTTGGACTACATTAGACAGGCGGCTACTGGGTCGCGTGTCATTATAAAACAAGACCCGTCGCCGCGGCGCCGGCCGGTGGATCGGCTCTCCGAAACACTGCTTGCCGTCGGGTTCGTGGCCCAGGCGTCACCCCGGAACATGGCGATTTTCAACGCTCGCGCAACCACCATCAGCCGCATGTTGCCATCCAGTCTTGCACTTGCCCCCGGCCAGGGGTTGTGCCCGCCGCCGCGCGTCTGCGTGTCCGTATTCCTTGTACAACGCTTCGGTGCCGTGCCCTGTTCGGCGGGCCGGAGTTCTCTCCACCACTCTCGTGTGTTATCACCAACGTCAAAGGAGCATAAGCATGAAACAACCCGTCCGCGTCGTGATCACCGGTGCCGCTGGCAACATCGGCTATGCCATGGCCTTCCGGATCGCCTCGGGCAGCATGCTGGGTCCCGATCAGCCGGTGATCCTGCAGCTCTTGGAAATCACCCCGGCGCTGCAGGCTCTGCAGGGCGTGGTGATGGAACTGAATGACTGCGCCTTCCCGCTGCTGGCCGGCGTGATCGCCACCGACGATCTGAAGACCGCCTTCACCGATGCCAACTTCGCCATGCTGGTCGGCGCCCGTCCGCGCGGCCCCGGCATGGAGCGCAAGGATCTGCTGACTGCCAACGGCGCCATCTTTGGACCGCAGGGCAAGGCGATCAATGACTACGCCGCCCGTGATGTGCGCGTGCTGGTGGTCGGCAACCCGGCCAACACCAACGCCCTGATCGCCGCCGCCAGCGCGCCCTCTCTCAGCCCGCGCCAGTTCCACGCCATGACCCGGCTGGACCACAACCGCGCCCTGAGCCAGCTGGCCGAGAAGACCGGCAGCCACGTCAACGACATCAAGAAGATGACCATCTGGGGCAATCACTCCTCGACCCAGTACCCGGACCTCAGCCAGTGCACTGTCAAGGGCCAGGCAGCGTCCGCGCTGGTCGATCAGGACTGGTACCGTGGCACCTTCATCCCTGACGTACAGCAGCGTGGTGCGGCGATCATCAAGGCCCGTGGCGCCTCCTCGGCGGCCTCGGCGGCCTCTTCGGCGATCGACCACATGCGTGACTGGGCGCTGGGCACTGCGGAAGGTGACTGGGTCAGCATGGCCGTGCCGGCCGATGGTTCCTACGGTATTGGCGAAGGCGTGATCTACTCTTATCCGTGCGTCTGCAAGAACGGTGACTACGAGATCGTCCAGGGTCTGCCGGTTGACGAGTTCAGCCGCGAGAAGATGCTGGCTACCGAGCAGGAACTGCGCGAAGAACGCGCCAGTATCGCCGATCTGCTCAAGTAAGCCAGGCTGCGCGCCCGCCGTCCTCCCCGCACGGCGGGGGCTGCCGGCGCGCAATTCCGGGTTAGTCGCTGTACGTTCAATGACTCACCATTCGCGCGACGACGCCCACAACGATCATAAGCCGCCATTTCAAACCGCTGAGCCGGAGGACCCGCATGAGCAGTTACGAAGAATTCCATCGCTGGTCGATCGAAGACCCGAATGGCTTCTGGGGTGAGCAAGCCAAGCTGATTCACTGGAACAAGCCGCCACAGCAAGTGCTGGAGTATGACAATCCGCCGTTTCGGCAGTGGTTTGTGGGTGGTGAAACCAACCTCTGCTACAACGCCGTCGACCGTCACCTCGCCGAACGCGCCGATCAGCCGGCCGTGGTCTATATCTCGACCGAGACCGAGGAAACCCTGACCTACACCTATGCCGACCTGTACCGCGAAGTGAACCGCTTCGCTGCAGTGATGCAGGCGCAGGGCTTGCAGAAGGGCGACCGGGTGATCATCTACATGCCGATGATCGCCGAAGCACTGTTCGCGATGCTGGCCTGCGTCCGGCTGGGTGCGATCCACTCGGTGGTGTTTGGCGGTTTTGCCGCCTACAACCTGGCGGTGCGCATCGACGACGCCAAGCCCAAGCTGATGATCACCGCTGATGCCGGCATGCGCAATGGCAAGCCGGTGCCCTACAAGCATCTGGTCGATGAATCCTGCAGCCTGGCCAAGTTTCCGCCGGAGAAGGTGATCATCGTCAACCGTGGCCTGGCCCAGGGCATGCCAATCACGGAGGGCCGCGATCTCGACTACGCCACCCTGCGCGCCCAGTACATGGATGCCGAAGTCCCGGTGGTCTGGCTGGAATCCAACGAGCCCAGCTACATCCTTTATACCTCGGGCACGACCGGCATTCCCAAGGGCGTGCAGCGCGACACGGGTGGCTACACCGTGGCGCTGGCCTCGACGATGAAGTATCTGTACGCGCTCAAGCCGGGCGAGGCAATGTTCACCACCTCCGATATTGGCTGGGTGGTCGGTCATTCCTACATCGTCTACGGACCGCTGATCAACGGTTCGACCACCATTGTCTACGAGGGTCTGCCGACCCGGCCCGACGCCGGTATCTGGTGGAAGATCGTCCAGGATTATCAGGTGCGCTCGATGTTCTCCTCGCCGACTGCGGTGCGGGTGCTCAAGTCGCAGGATCCCAAGTACATGAAGATGTACGACCTGTCCTGTCTGCGCTATCTGTTCCTGGCTGGCGAGCCGCTTGATGAGCCAACCTCGCGCTGGATCACCGACGCGCTGCAGATTCCAGTGGTCGATCACTACTGGCAGACCGAAACCGGCTGGGCGATGCTCACCTACCTGCCGGCGGTGGACCTGAAGCCGAACCGCTTTGGTTCGCCGGGCTTCCCCAACTACGGCTACAACATCCGCGTCATCAACGAGTCCACCGGTCAGGATACCGAGGCCAACGAGAAGGGCGTGCTGGTGGTGGTGCCGCCGCTGCCGCCGGGCAATCTGTCCACGGTGTGGGGTGACGACAAGCGCTTCGTCAAGAGCTACTTCTCCAGCTTCAAGGATCTGCTCTACAGCTCATCCGACTGGGCGGTGCGCGATGAGGATGGCTACTACTTCATTCTCGGCCGCACCGACGACGTGATCAACGTCGCTGGCCATCGTCTTGGCACGCGTGAGATCGAAGAGGCGGTGCAGGCTCATCCGGCGGTCGCGGAAGTAGCGGTGATCGGTGTCGCCGATAAGCTCAAGGGTCAGGTGCCGGTGGGCTTCTGCCGCCTGAAGGATCCGAACCTGATCAACGAGGCCGGCGCGGAGGAACGGCTGGAGAAGGAAGTGATCAACAAGGTGCAGGAACTGCTCGGCCCGGTGGCCAAGCCGCACAAGATCCACTTCGTCACCGCCCTGCCCAAGACCCGCTCCGGCAAGCTGCTGCGGCGTTCGATCCAGGCGCTGGCCGAGGGGCGTGACCCGGGCGATCTGTCCACCCTGGACGATCCGAACTCGCTGGAGGAAGTGCGCCGCGCGGTCGAGACGCACTAAACCCGTTGACGTTGCCGGGTGCATCGCCCGGCGGCGCAACGGTCGCTCGATCCACAAAGAAGCCCCTTTTCCTAACCGAAAAGGGGCTTTTTTCGCTACTTAGCCTGTTGCCCGGCGCGCCGGGGAGACCCCTTCCCAATAGCGCGGGAAGGGTGGGGCCGGGCAATTACAGCGCTTTAGCCCGCTCGCGCAGGATGAACTTCTGCATCTTACCGGTCGAGGTCTTGGGCAGCGGTCCAAAGACCACATTCCTGGGCACCTTGAAGCGTGCCAGATGGCTGCGGCAGAACTCGATGATCTGTTCCTCGGTGGTATCTTCCATGTCCGGCTTGAGGGTCACGAAGGCACAGGGCGTTTCGCCCCACTTCTCATCGGGCCGCGCCACGACTGCCACTTCCATGACCGCCGGATGCCGATAGAGCACATCCTCGACCTCGATGGTGGAAATATTCTCGCCACCGGAGATGATGATGTCCTTGGAACGGTCCTTGATGTCGATATAGCCATCCTCGTGCCATACCGCCAGGTCGCCGCTGTGGAACCAGCCACCCTCGAACGCCTCGTCGCTGGCGGCGGTGTTCTTCAGATAGCCCTTCATGACGTTGTTGCCGCGCATGAAGATCTCGCCGATGGTTTCACCATCCTGCGGTACCGGCTCCAGGGTCTTGGGATGGGCGACCATCAGCCCTTCGAGCATCGGATAGCGCACGCCCTGACGCGACTTGAGCGCCGCGCGTTCTTCCAGGCTCAGCTCGTTCCAGTGATCGTGCCAAGCGCAGACCACCGCCGGGCCATAGGTCTCGGTCAGGCCATAGACGTGGGTGACGTCGAAATCCATCCGCTCCATGCCCTCGATCACCGCTGCCGGCGGCGCCGCACCCGCAGTCATTACCTTGACCGGATGGTTGATGTCGGCCTTCATGGTCGCGGGCGCGTTCTTGAGCATGTTCAGCACGATCGGCGCGCCACAGAAGTGGCTGACTTTCTCGCTGCGGATCAGATCGAAAATCATATCGGCGCGCACATGGCGCAGGCAGACGCAGGTGCCGGTGGTCACCGCCAGGGTCCACGGGAAGCACCAGCCATTGCAATGAAACATCGGCAGGGTCCACAGGTACACCGGGTGCAGGCCCATGTTCCACACCACCGCGTTGCACACTGCATTCAGATAGGCGCCGCGATGGTGATAGACCACGCCCTTGGGATTACCGGTGGTCCCGGAGGTGTAGTTCAGGGCAATCGCCTGCCACTCATCGGCCGGACCCTGCCAGGCAAACTCGGGATCGCCAGCCGCAATGAAGGTTTCATAGTCCAGATCGCCGAGCAGCCGGCCGCCTTCATAGGTCGGATCATCGACATCGATCACCAGGGGCCGTTGCGGCAGCAGTTGCAGCGCCTTTTCGACCACATCGGAGAATTCGCGGTCGGTAATCAGCACCTTGGCCTCGCCATGCTGCAGCATGAAGGCGATGGTTTCGGCATCCAGGCGCACATTCAGGGTGTTGAGCACTGCGCCGGACATCGGCACGCCAAAGTGCATCTCGAACATTTCCGAAATATTCGGCAGCATCGCGGCCACTGTATCACCCAGACCGATGCCGCGCTGACGCAGCGCCGAGGCCAGTCGCCGGCAGCGGGCATAGGTCTGCGCCCAGGTGCGCCGCACCGGACCGTGCACTACGGCAGTGTGATCAGGATAGACCGTCGCCGCGCGCTCGATGAAGGTCAGCGGGCTCAGCGGGACAAAGTTGGCGGCATTCTTTTCCAGACCGATTTCGTAGGGGTTTTGCTGGTTTTCGCTCATGACGAAACGGCTCTCCTGTTGTTATGTGACATCAGACGACGGGATAGGGCGCAGGCTCAGCAGCCTTTCCATTGCGGCTTGCGCTTGGCGATGAAAGCATCGATGCCCTCGCGGGCATCCTCGCTGTCGAGATTACAGGCCATGGTCTCGCTGGCGCAGGCGTAGGCATCGGCCAAATTCAGTTCCAGTTGCTCATAGAACAGCGCCTTGCCCATGCGGATCGCCAGCGGTGATTTGCTGGCGATGGCATCGGCCAATTGCCGGGTGGCGCTATCCAGTTGCTCCAGCGGTACCACCCGGTTGACCAGACCCCAGCGCAGCGCGGTCGGCGCGTCGATGAAATCGCCGGTGAGCAGCAGTTCCAGGGCCTGCTTGCGACCCAGGTTGCGGCTCAGGGCCACGCCGGGCGTCGAGCAGAACAGGCCCACGTTGATTCCCGAAGTGGCGAAGCGGGCATTCTCAGCGGCTACCGCCAGATCGCAGGCCGCCACCAGCTGGCAACCGGCAGCGGTGGCGATGCCCTGTACCCGAGCGATCACTGGCTGCGGCAGGCGGTTAATGGTCAGCATCACCTGCCCGCACTGGGCGAACAGCGCCTGGTGAAAGGCGCGCTCGTCCTGGGCGCGGATTTCCTTCAGGTCATGGCCGGCGCAGAACGCCGGACCGTTGCCGGCGATCACCACAACCCGGATGGCCGGATCGGTAGCAACGGCATCCAGGGCAGTCAGCAGTGCACTGAGCATAGCCCGCGATAGCGCGTTGTATTGCCTGGGGCGGTTGAGGGTGAGCGTGGCAACGCCAGCCTCATCCTGACGCAGGACCAGGGCATCTTCGGCAGGGACGGTCGCGGTCATAGCGGTGGTTCTCCGAGCACGGGTATTTTTACATGGCAAAAAAAGCAGCCATTCTCGACGGGTATATGCTGCTTTTTCTATACTTCTAAAACATGAACTTTATGGTCTTGTCCGGGGTGTGACAGAAACGGGCGCCGGGCGTGCCATCCCTGTTTGCAAAGCGCGACAGGGCCGGCTGATGGGCTGCCGACACGTGATCCCGGCGATGTGTACGGTCCGGAACCGTGGCGGATTCGGGGTGCTGGCCCGGCCGATAATGGAGGCGCAGTTTACTCCTGTGAGGGGTAAAAAACGACGCAGGCAGTGTCCGCATATCAGGGATACCGGCAGCGATAACAGGGTGTGACGGGGGCGTGTGGGATCGCGAAGAGCACTCTAATGACTACATCCAAACCGATGCTGGTTTATATCGTTGATAGCGATCCGGCGCTGCGCGAAACGGTGTGCACCCTGCTGGAATCAGTGGGTCTGCAGGTCTGCGCCCTGGCCGATCTTAATGCCTTTCTCGATGCGTATCAGCCCCGGCAGCCTGGTTGCCTGCTGCTGGATATTCTCACTCCGGGCCGGGGCGAGTTGAGCGCACTGCAGGTGCTGGCCGATAAAGGCATCAATCTGCCGGTCATCGTCGTGACACAGCACGGCAATGTGGCCACGGCGGTCACGGTGATGAAGCAGGGTGCGATGGATTTCATCGAAAAGCCCTTCAACGATCAGGTACTGCTCGACTGCGTGCATAATGCCCTGGCCGAGGACGCGGTGCGGCGGCGGGCGCGGGCGCGGCGGCGGATCATCCAGCGGCGTTTCGAGACCCTGACGCCGCGCGAGCAGGAAGTGCTCAAGCAGGTGGCCGAGGGCCTGTCCAACCGGCAGATCGCCGACAGTCTGAACCTCAGTCGCAAAACCGTGGAAGTGCATCGCGCCAAGGTGATGCAGAAAATGGAAGCGGAAACCCTGTCGCAACTCATCCGCATGGCCATGTTGATGGGCGTGCTCAAGACCTATGACGACTAGGGGCGTGCCCTGCCCCTGACCCGTGCCCATGTGCCTGATCCTGGTTGCCTATCGCTATCATCCGCGCTGGCCATTACTGGTGGCCGCTAATCGTGATGAATTTCACGATCGTCCAACAGCGCCGCTGGCGTTCTGGACCGATGCGCCTCATGTGCTCGCCGGTCGCGACCTGCGGGAAGGCGGTACCTGGATGGGGCTCGGCCATGGCGGCCGTTTTGCAGCGTTGACCAACTATCGCGATCCGCGGTCGCACCAGCCCGACGCACCTTCGCGCGGCCAGCTGGTCAGCGATTACCTGCGCGGCACGCAGTCGGCGCGCGCCTATCTCGATGCGCTGTTGCCGCACGCAGCGGCCTATAACGGCTTTAACCTGCTGCTCAGCGATGCGACCGGACTGTATTACTACAGCAATCAGGGGGATGCGCCGCGGGCACTGGTGCCGGGCATTTATGGATTGAGCAATCACCTGCTGGATACGCCTTGGCCGAAGCTGGCGCGCGGTCGGGCAGCCTTGCAGGGCCTGCTGGCGCACGAGGTGGATCCGATGCCGGAACGGCTGCTGCAACTGCTGACCGATCGCACGCCGGCACCGGATGCTACCTTGCCCGCGACCGGTGTAACTCTGGAATGGGAGCGCTGGCTGTCGCCGCTGTTCATCGATGCGCCGGGTTACGGGACCCGTTCATCGGCGGCGCTGCTCGCCGATCATCGCGGCCGGGTGCACGTGGTCGAAATGACCTGGGCCGATCAGGTCCGCCGGGAATTCTGGCTGGACGGATTCAATCTCCCGCCTGCTGTCACAGTCTGAATCAAAAAGCGTCACTATTAGGATTGTTATCGTCGCCGTGCCTATCAGAGGCAGAAGCGTAGCCGCTTGCGAAACCTACCGGGTGGCGCTGCCGTGCCGTCCCCTGTTCCGACTGGATGCGATCGGCTATTCTTAGAAACCCTTGTAGCCCCGGTAGCTCAGTTGGATAGAGCGCACCCCTCCTAAGGGTGAGGTCACAGGTTCAATTCCTGTTCGGGGCACCAAACCACCGTTCTTCCGGCCCGTCGGAGATGGCAAAAGCCCGTGCGAACACGGGCTTTTTTTGCTGCTGGGCGATAGTCAGTTCTGGCCGGGTGTCGGTGTCCGTTTCCTAGGTGCTCGCGCTGCCGCTCCAGAACGGATAATCGGTATAACCGGCCGGTCCCGGGCTGTAGAAGGTTGCCGGATCGGGTGCATTCAGCGGTGCCTGTGCGCGGATCCGTTCTGGCAGGTCCGGGTTGGCCAGGAATGCGGTGCCAAAGGCGACCGCATCGAGCTGGCCGGCTGCAATCGCCGCCGACGCCTCATCGGCGCTATAGCCCATGTTGCCGATCAGCACGCCCGTATACTGTTCCCGCACCGGCGTCAGCACGTCGCCCTGCTGCTGGCTGAAAAAGTCGCCACGCATCAGATGCAGGTAGGCCAGGCGGTACTCGTTGAGCCGCCGCGCCAGCCAGCTTGCCAGCCCGACCGGATCGCTGTCGATCATGCTGTTGAAGCTGTTCAGCGGCGAAATGCGCAGGCCCACCCGCTCGCTGCCCCACACCTCGCACACCGCGTCGAGCACCTCCAGCAGCAGCCGGGCGCGATTCTCCACCGGACCGCCATAAGGTCCGCTGCGCCGATTGGCGCCATCACGCAGAAATTCATCCAGCAGGTAACCGTTGGCGCCATGCACCTCGACGCCATCGAAACCGGCTGCCCTGGCTTGAGCGGCGGCGTGGGCGAAACCGGCGACAATGCCGGGCAATTCATCGTCGCGCAGTTCACGCGGCACGGTGTAGGGCTGCTTGCCCTCGGGGGTATGCACCTCGTCATTGCTAATGGCGATGGCGCTCGGCGCAACCGGCTGGCGCCCCCCGTTCAGCAGCGGATGGCAGGCGCGGCCACCGTGCCAGATCTGCAGCGCGATGCGGCCACCGGCGGCATGTACGCCATCGGTGACCTTCTTCCAACCCGCAACCTGAGCATCGGAATAAATGCCCGGCTCCTTCCAGAATGCGGAATGACCCTCCATAGCCATGGTGGCTTCGGCAATGATCAGGCCAGCACTGGCGCGTTGAGCATAGTATTCGGCCATCAGCGCACCGGGTACATGACCCTCTTCGGCGCGGCAGCGGGTGAGCGGCGCCATTAGGATGCGGTTGGCCAGAGTCAGCGCACCGGCCTGCAGCGGCGTGAAAAGATTCGGCATGGCAGGAGATCCTTGTTCGCAGTCAGAGGGGGGTTAATTGCATGATCAGCCTTGATGGTGAACCAGGTAGTTACTAATATCAACCAGTAGTCTTTTGGTAACCTTGTGAGAGCGGTACAGGCGATGAACACAAATGCAGTTGCAGTGGGCCGCAAGGATCCGGTGCGTGGCGCGCGATCCTGCCAGGAGCCCTGTCCGATTGAGCGCGGCATGCGCGTTCTGGGTGGCAAGTGGAAAGGATCAATTCTCTGGCACCTGCGCGAGGGGCCGGTGCGCTTCAATGATCTGGCGCGGCAGATGGGCGGTGCCAGCCGGAAAATGATCGATCAGCGGCTTAAGGAGATGGAAATACAGGGATTGGTCAGTCGCGAGGTGCTGAGCACGCGCCCGATCGCCGTGGCCTATGCGATTACGGAGATCGGGCGCAGTGCGCTGACGGTGCTGGAGCAGTTGCGCCTATGGACCGAAGTCCACGGCATCTGATCGCTGCCGCTTGCGCCTCAGCGCGGGTCGAGATGCACCGGCAGATTGTCGATCAGCCGTGCCCGACCCAGTCGGGCGGCGGCGAAAATGCGCAGCTCGGTTTCCGCGCCGCCGGGCCGGCACAGATCGTCGGGCCGGCGAATCTCGAAATAATCCGGTTGGAATCCAGCTGCTGCTAGATTGGTCTGGGCCTGCGTTTCCAGGGCTGCGTAATCACGTTCACCGGCCCGCAGTCGCTGTGCCGCAGCCTGCAGGGTCCTGTGCAGGGTCGGCGCAATCGCCCGCTGCTCGGCGCTCAGATAGCCGTTGCGCGAACTCAGCGCCAGCCCATCGGCCTCGCGCACTGTCGGCACGCCGACGATGTTCACCGGCAGGTCGAGATCGGCGGCCATGCGACGGATGATCACCAGTTGCTGCCAGTCCTTCTCGCCAAATACCGCCAGGTCCGGCTGCACCATGTTGAACAGCTTGCTGACCACGGTAGTCACGCCATCGAAATGCCCCAGCCGGCTGGCGCCGCACAACACCGCTGGCAGTTCCGGCACCGTGACCTGGGTCATGGTCGCCAGCGGGCGCGGATACATCTCGGCAACGCTGGGCGCGAACAGCAGGTCCAGACCGGCTGCGGCCAGATGGCGGCTATCCTCGTCCAGGGTACGTGGATAACCGGCATAGTCCTCATTGGGGCCGAATTGCAGCGGGTTCACGAAAATGCTGGCCACGGTGCGCGGCGCCAGTTCACGGGCGCGCGCTACCAGTTGCAGGTGCCCGCGGTGCAGGTTACCCATGGTCGGCACGAAGGCGACCCGTTCGCCCGCCCGTTTCCAGGCCGTAACCTGGGTGCGCAGTTCGGCAATGCTGTGGACGATTTGCATGGGGTGTTCCTCGGCCATCAGGCGATGCAATGTTCGGGACCGGGAAATTCGCCGCTCTTGACAGCGCGCACATATTCGGCGACGGCCGCCTGCAGGCTGTCCTGACCGGTCAGGAAGTTTTTGGAAAATTTCGGGCGGCGCCCGGCGGTGATGTTGAGCATGTCATAACTGACCAGGACCTGCGCATCGCAGCCCGCTCCGGCCCCAATGCCGATCAGCGGAATCGCCAGCGCCTCGGTCAGTCGCGCGCCCAGTTCCGCCGGAATGCATTCCACCAGCGCCAGATCGGCACCGGCCTCCTGCAGCAGCAGCGCCTCGTCGATGATCTGCCGGGCGGCGGGTTCCTCGCGGCCCTGTACCCGGTAGCCGCCGAGCTTGTGCACCGACTGCGGCAGCAGGCCCAGATGCACGCAGACCGGAATGCCGTTGCGGCTGAGCAGGCGCACGGTCTCGACCAGCCAGGCGCCGCCTTCCAGCTTCACGATTTGGGCGCCGCCTTCCTGCATCAATCGGGCGGCATTGCGCAGCGCCTGCTCGGGTGTGGCATAGCTGGCAAAGGGCATGTCGGCCATCAGCAGCGCCGTGCTGCAGCCGCGCGCCACCATGCGGGTGTGATAGATCATGTCCTCGATGGTGACCGGCACGGTGGTGGGCTGGCCCTGTACCACCATGCCCAGCGAATCGCCCACCAGGATGACTTCGACTCCGGCGGCATCGATCAGCGCCGCAAAGCTGGCGTCATAGGCGGTCAGAACCGCGAACTTGTGTTGCTCGCGCTTCATTTTCGCCAGGGTGGTCAAGGTAATCGGCTTTCGGTTCGACGGTTCCAGGTACATGGCGTGCTCTAGCTGCGGCCGCGCCAGTGACGCAGAGGGATGGCGGCGGCGGATTCGGGGGAGGTCGTGGTTATGGGGTTGGAACGGGCGGCTTTATCGTACCCGCTATAGTGGGGCTGTCCAGACGTTCCAGGCCCTGAGGCGGGCATTTTAGGAGTAATTTACTCAACATTCCGCCTCCGGGCAGTTCCAGACCGGGGGCGATGTCGTGCAGGGGATACAGAACAAAAGCCCGCTCCTGCAGGCGCGGGTGCGGCAGGGTCAGCCAGGCATCATCGCGGACCAGGTCGGCATAGAGCAGCAGATCCAGGTCCAGGGTGCGCGGTCCCCAGCGCAGCTCACGGACGCGGCCCTGCGCGGCTTCGATGGCCTGCAGTGCCCGCAGCAGTTGATCAGCGGACAGCCGGGTATCGAGCGCAGCAACGGCGTTCAGATAGTCGGGCTGACCGGGTGGGCCGCCGACCGGAACACTGCGATACAGCGGTGAACAGGTGCTCAGCTGGCTTGCAGGCAGGGCGGCCAGTGCCTGCAGAGCGGCGCGCACCTGGGCCAGCGGATCATCCAAGTTGCTGCCAATGCCGATATAGGCGCGCAGCGGGTGCATAGGGGCAGGACGCACTCAGGATTCAGCCGGCGGCGTGGCATCTGTTGCGCTGGCGCGAGCCTTGCGCCGGCGGCGTGATTTGCTCTTGCCCGCAGCAGGGGCCTTGGCTGGCGGCTGGGTGGCGATGGCACGTCCGGTATCGTCCAGGGCCAGAAAGCCGGTCCACCAGCGGGCCAGTTCCGCCGCTTGCTCATCAGCCTCGGCCCGTAGCAGCAGAAAGTCGTAACCGGCGCGAAAGCGTGGATGGCTCAGCAGCCGCAACGGGCGCTTGCCGGTGATAGCGGCCAGGCGCGGCTGCATCTCCCAGATTTCCCGCATGGGCAGGCTGTAGCGGCGTGGCAGGGCAGTGTGGCGTAACTGCGCCTGGATCACTGCATCAGCGGCTGCCTGCAGCGCCTCGCTGCCGTCCATGCCCTCGTCTTCGAGCCGGTGCCAGCGCTCGCGCAGCGGCTCCCACAGCAGCGCCGCGAACAGGAATGCCGGGTGGGTGGATAGGCCAGCGGCCAGACGCTCGTCGGTACTGGCCAGGGTGCGTGCCAGCAGGGTCTTGGGATAGTGCTGCTGCTGGTGGCTCAGGCAACGTTCGGTTGCTGGGAACAGCCAGCCAAACAGCCGGTAATGGCGCAGCAGCTCGAAGCTTTGCAGGGCGCAGCCCCCGAGGAACAGCTTGAGTACTTCTTCAAACAGCCGTGCCGGCGGAATCTTTTCCAGCAGGTGGCCAAAGCGGGGCAGCGGCGCCTCGGTGGCCGGATCAAGGCGGAAACCGAGCTTGGCGGCAAAGCGCACCGCGCGCAGCATCCGTACCGGATCCTCGCGGTAGCGCTGCAGTGGATCGCCGATCAGGCGAATCAGGCCGGCGCGCAGGTCGGTAAGGCCGCCGACGTAATCGAGTACCGCAAAATTGGCGATATCGTAGTACAGGGCATTGAGCGTGAAATCGCGCCGCCAGGCATCCTCTTCAATGCTGCCGTAGACGTTGTCGCTGAGGATGCGCCCATCCTCGGCCTGCTCGACTACCGCGCCGTCACCATCCTCGCTGTCGGTGCCGTGGGCGCGAAAGGTGGCGACTTCGATAATTTCGGCGCCGAACTGGACATGGGCCAGCCGAAAGCGACGGCCAATCAGCCGGGCGTTGCGGAACAGCTTGTGGACCTGTTCGGGACGGGCATCGGTGGCGATGTCGAAGTCCTTGGGCTCGCGACCGAGCAGCAGATCGCGCACGCCACCGCCGACCAGGCAGGCGCGATAGCCGGCCTCGTGAAGCCGATAGAGCACTTTCAGGGCGGCAGGGCTGATCTGGGCACGCGACAGCGTGTGCTCGGGGCGTGGGATGATGAGCGGTTGAAGAGGGGTGCTGGGTTCCAAGGAACGTTCACAAGCTCTTGTATGATCCGGAGGCGTGCGTATAATACGGCTTTCCTTCAAGGATGTCAGTCCGTTCTGCTCCCTTCGTCTAGTGGCCTAGGACACCGCCCTCTCACGGCGGGAACAGGGGTTCGAAACCCCTAGGGAGCGCCATCCCGTCCCGTTTCTTCCGACGCATCTCCATACGACGCTGCAGATCGAAGCGCATGCCGGCTTATGGTCATGATTTGTGCGCGATAGTCCACAGCGGTGATGCCGTGCGACCCGGACCGATTGATCCAGGTCGCGTGGCGATGCTCAGGTGTTATCGCGCCGAATGTCGTATTTCTCCATCAGGCGATACAGGGTCATGCGCGACACGCCCAGTTCCTGCGCAGCGCGGGCGATATTAAAACGGGTGCGCAACAGCGTCGCCTGGATAGCGTCGCGATCGGCGGCCATGCGCGCCTCGTCCAGGGTCACGAAGCCACGCCCGACCGTGCGCCGTTCCAGTTCCAGATCGTCGGGGGCGATATACGGCCCTTCACAGAGCAGGACCGCACGGCGCACCCGATTCATCAGCTCACGGACATTGCCGGGCCACTCGTGGCGGCTGATTACCTCCAGGGCGTCGCGGCTGAAGCCCTTGGCCGAGGTGCGGGTCTCGGCAGCGAAGCGGCTAAAGAAGTGACGGGCGAGCAGCTCGACATCGTTCTTGCGATCGCGTAGTGGTGGCGTGCGCAGATGCAGGACATTGACCCGGTAATAAAGATCCTCGCGGAAACGGCCTTCACGCACCGCCTGTTCCAGATTGCCATGAGTTGCGGCGATCACCCGGACATTGGCGGGAATCGGTTTGGTGCCGCCCAGGCGGCGGATCTTCTTTTCTTCCAGGAAACGCAGCAGATTACCCTGCATTTCCGGCGACAGATCGCTGATCTCATCCAGAAACAGGGTGCCGCCGTCGGCTGATTCGATCAGGCCGATATGGCGGTCGCTGGCACCGGAGAAGGCGCCTTTTTCATGACCGAACAGTTCCGACTGCAGCAGATTGGTTGGCAGGGCTGCGCAGTTCATGGACACCATGGGCGCCGCTGCCCGGCCGGAATGCTCATGGATAGCGCGGGCGGTGCGCTCCTTGCCGGTGCCGCTCTCGCCGGTGATCAGGATCGGTACATCCACTTCGGCGGCTTTCTGGATGCCGCGGAACAGGGTCTGCATCACCGGGCTGTTGCCGATCATGCCATATTGTGACTCGATCTCGCGCTGCTGGCGCAGGGTGTTTTCGGTCAGGACGGCCATCCCGTAGGCATGGCCGAGGGTTGCGAGCAGGCGCTGGGGGTCAACCGGCAGGGTGTGATAGTCGTAGCAGTGCTCGGTGATGATATTCGAGAGCAGCTTGCGATCAACGCCGGGGCGGGGCAGTACCATCACCCACTGCATCTTGCGGCGCGCCATGACCAGATCCACCAGCCACTGCACCGCTCGTTCGGATTCGCAGCTGAGCAGCACCGCCAGGCCGACTTCAAAGTTGTGCTCGGTCATCAGCAGGCGGGCCGATCCCGATTCCTGGGCGGAATAGATTTCCCAGTCGGCCGATCCGATCTTTTGGAGCAATGCATCATCGACGGCTCCAGTACTCAGAATCAATAGTTTACGCATGGCAACCTACCTGTAACCCTGTCTTTGGACCGCCGCGGACCCGTGATGACCGGCAATCCTGTTTATCCTGGTGATCTGCCTGCCTGACAGATCAGGCGGAAGAGCGTGCTGGAATAGCAGTGGTCTTCCGTAACGTTTTATTCTGAATCGCGCGGATCCCGTCCCGTGATTCAGAGTGTTGCAACGCCACCGACCGATTGGTCAGCTGGTTCGGCTGCGTAATGCCGTCTGTGTACTCTAACGAGTGTCTTGTCCGGGCAGCCGCAATAGCCTTGCCATGATGGGATCGCGCGCAGCAATTCGGGCATATCATCTTGAAAACAAGTGGGTTCCTGAGCACTGCGCTAATTCCATTATGGATTATGTGCTTTTAGTACCACAAATAAGACTCAGGGCCCAAATAGTGATGATAAAAGTATCTACAGAATCCATGATATTGTCTAGGTTAGCGTCACATTATTTGTGAAAAATTGCCTTTCAAAGCCCTCAACAGGTCCCAAAAGGCGAAAAATACGCCAGAATAGCGGCCCGAAATCCAGGCTGGAACAGGGTCGGAATCGGCGTAAATGTCACCATAAAGAGCCGGTCTTTGCTCGTGTCTTTTGGTTGTGACGAAAGAGGGCCTATCCGGACCCAGGCCGCAGGGCCGGGGCCGGGGATATGGCGCGCTGCTCTGTTCCTGATTCCTCTCTGTTCCAAATACGGTTGTGCCAGGGGACTGCCATGCTCGATGTGTTTTATCCAGTGCTTCGCTCTTTGCTGTTCAAGCTCGATCCTGAGACCGCCCATGACTGGACACTGACTCTGATGGGCGCAGCGCCCCGGCAACCGCTGCGCTGGCTGGGGGGGGGCTGTGTACCGGCGGTGCCGTGTCGGGTGATGGGTCTGGATTTTCCCAATCCGGTCGGGCTGGCGGCCGGGCTGGATAAGAATGGTGAATGTATCAACGCCTGGTCGGCGCTGGGCTTTGGTTTCGTCGAGATCGGCACGGTCACGCCGCGCCCGCAGCCGGGCAATCCCAAGCCGCGCCTGTTCCGCCTGCCGCAGGCCCAGGCCCTGATCAACCGCATGGGATTTAACAACAAGGGCGTCGACTATCTGGTCGATCGGGTGCGGCAGGCCCGGTTTCAGGGCGTGCTTGGTATCAATATTGGCAAGAATGCTGATACACCGGTTGAGCGTGCTACCGAGGACTACCTGATCTGCCTGCGCAAGGTCTATGCCTGGGCCAGTTATGTAACTGTCAATATTTCCTCGCCCAATACCGTTGGCCTGCGCGATTTGCAGTACGGCGCGGCGCTGGAACAGTTGCTGAGCAGCCTGAAGACTGAGCAGGGCCGGCTGGCGGCGGAGTTTGGCCGCTATGTGCCGCTGGTGGTTAAGATTGCCCCGGACCTGGGCGATGCCGACCTGCCGGCAGTCGGGCAGGCGCTGCGCCAGCACGGCATTGATGGCGTGATTGCGACCAATACTACCTTTTCCCGTGCTGGGGTCGAGGGCCTGGCCCATGCCGAGCAGGCCGGCGGTTTGAGTGGCGCGCCGCTGCTGGAGCGCTCGACAGCGGTGGTGCGGCAATTGGCGGCGATTCTTGAAGGCCAGGTGCCGATCATTGCCGCGGGCGGGATCATGAGCGGTGCCGATGCTGCAGCCAAGCTCGCCGCCGGTGCCAGTCTGGTGCAGATTTATACCGGCTTCATCTATCGCGGGCCGCCACTGGTGCGTGAGGTGGTGCAGGCGCTGCGCTGAATCTCTTTACACCGGGAACCCGATGCCACCGTGTCACGGTCTACAGCAGAGCCCAAACCGGGCGTTAAACCACCGTGGGAGGAATCCTGATGGTTCGCTTCGTGTTATCACTGCTGGTTGTGTGGATGCCGGTGCTGGTCCAGGCTGCTGCTGTTGAAACCCGTACCGTTGAATATCGCCAGGGCGACACGCGCCTGGTGGGCTATCTGGCCCGGCCCGCCGAGATCAAGGGGCCGGTACCCGGCGTGCTGGTGGTACATGAATGGATGGGCCTGAATGACTATGCCAAGCGCCGTGCCGAGCAACTGGCCGAGCTGGGCTATGTGGCGCTGGCCGCGGATATTTATGGTGATGGCAAGGTGGCTGCCGATGTCGCCGAGGCCAAGGCACTGTCCACGCAATACAAGAGTGACCGGGCGTTGCTGCGGGCGCGGACTGCGGCCGGACTGGAAGCGCTCAAGGCGCAGGCCGGCGTCGATCCGCTGCAGGTGGCCGCCATCGGCTACTGCTTTGGCGGTACGGCGGTGCTGGAACTGGCGCGCAGCGGTGCCGATCTGGCTGGCGTAGTCAGTTTCCACGGGGGGCTGGATACTCCGAAGGTGCAGGATGCCCGGCAGATTCGCGCCAAGGTGCTGGCCTTGCACGGCGCCGATGATCCCTATGTGCCGGCGGCGCAGGTTGCGGCCTTTGAGGACGAGATGCGCGCAGCGGGTGTGGACTGGCAACTGATTGCCTATGGCGGTGCGGTGCATGGCTTTACCAATCCTGCTAATGGCAGCGATAACAGCAAGGGCGCGGCCTACAACGCCAAGGCTGATCAACGCTCCTGGGCGGCGATGCGGCAATTCTTTAATGAGTCCTTCGCTCCAGCCGGGCCCGCCTCCAACTGAAGTTCCATCCACAAGCTCATATCCGCCCTGTTGCCCGCGACGACAGGGCGGCGCGGTGAACCCCTTCATGCTCAATCGCCTGCTGTCAGTTGCGCCCATGCTCGATTGGACCGACCGGCACTGCCGGTACTTTCTGCGCCTGCTGAGTCGGCGCACGCTGTTGTACACCGAGATGGTCACGACCGGCGCTGCACTGCGCGGCGATCGCGATTGGCTGCTGGGCTACGATCCGGCCGAGCATCCGCTGGCCCTGCAACTGGGCGGCAGTGATCCTGCTGATCTGGCGCAGTGTGCGCGCATTGCGGTGGAGTTTGGTTATGACGAGGTGAACCTGAATGTTGGCTGTCCGAGCGACCGGGTGCAGTCGGGGCGCTTTGGGGCATGCCTGATGGCCGAGCCGGATCGGGTGGCCGATTGCGTGGCGGCGATGTGTGCGGCAGTGGCAGTTCCGGTCACGGTCAAGACCCGCATCGGCATCGACGAGCGCGATTCCTATGCGGAACTGGTCGATTTTATTGGTCGGGTCGCGGCAGGTGGTTGCGCGGTGTTCATCATCCATGCGCGCAAGGCCTGGCTGCAGGGCTTGAGTCCGCGCGAGAACCGCGAGATTCCGCCTCTGCGCTATGACGTGGCGCACCAGCTCAAGCGGGATTTTCCCGACCTGACGATCGTTCTCAACGGCGGCCTGACCGGTCTGGATCAGGTGGTTGAGCAACTGGCGTGGGTTGACGGTGTGATGATCGGTCGCGCCGCCTATGAAAATCCCTATCTGCTGGCAGAGGTCGATGCGCGCCTGTTTGGCGATGCAACGCCGCTATTGAGTCGGCGACAGGTGATTGAGGCGTTTCTGCCCTATGTGGAGCGGCAACTGTGCCAGGGAACGCCGCTGCACAGCATGACCCGGCATATCCTGGGCCTGTTTCAGGGTGTGCCCGGCGCGCGGGCCTGGCGACGCACTCTGAGCGAATTAGCCTGCCGGCGTGGCGCGGGAGTCGAGGTGATCGAGACCGCTCTGGCGCGGGTGGCAGGGTAGGGTTTCGGTATAAAAAAAGCCCATTCCTTACTGGAACGGGCTTTGGCTCAGATCATCGCGGAATACCGGGGATCGCGTGGTATTCCGTCACAAGCCCAGGTATGGCAAAGGGGTTGTTATTTGGTGACCTGGATGGATGTGGTGGATTTGTTGCCCGCCGCATCCTCGGCGGTAGCGCTGATGTTATGGATGCCTGCCGCGACTTTCTTGATATTCCAGGTGCATTTCAGCGTCGCGCTGCTGCTGATGCCCAGCACCTGACCATCAACCGCGCAGGTGGTCCTGGTTACGCCCACGTTGTCGGATGCATTGACGTTGATGGTGATGTTGGTGCCGATCAGCTTGGCGCCATTGACCGGATTACTGATCTGCACGGTGGGTGCAAGGGTATCGGCTACGTCGGGGATATTGTCCACCGTGACCGATACGTTGCTGGAGATGCCCTTATTGCCAGCGGCGTCATAGGCATACGCAACCAGGGAAGTCGCGCCATCCGCCTGTGCAGTGGTGTCCCAACTGAAGCCGAAGGGCGCGGTGGTATCGCTGGCGACCAGCTTGCCAGCGGCGTACAACTCGACGCGGGTGACACCGACGTTGTCGTTGGCGCTGACGCTGACCGTTGCTACACCGGCAACCTTGCTGCCGCTGCTGGGTGAGGTGATCGAGGTGCTCGGGGCCTGGGTATCGGCGGCCTGCGTCTGCAGCGCGGTTTGCACCGCCGCCGCTGCATTGACCCGGCCATAGCCATAGGCGGTGTCCCAGCCGGCATCGCCAAGATCGGTGGCGGTGTTCTCAAGAACCTGTTCCAGCGTCGCAGGCGGCAGGCTGGGGTTGGCCGCCATCATCAGCGCTACCACGCCCGCAGTGACCGGACTGGCAAATGAGGTGCCGCTCACCGCGCCGTAACCACCGCCGTTCGTGGTCGTCCAGATGCTCACGCCGGGCGCGGCGACATCGACGAAATAGCCAAAGTTGGACCAACTGGCCTTGGCATCATTGCTATCGGTGGCGGAGACCGAAATCATGTACGGGCTATCGCTGTAGCCAGGATCGGTGCTCGAATTACCCGCAGCTACCACAGTGACACCGCCCTTACTACGCAGATACTGAGCAGCACTGGCAATTGAGGAACTGCTGGTGGCTTCATAGCTGATATTGGCAACCTGTGCGCCATGATCGGCAGCCCAGGTCAGGCCATTGGCGATATTGCTCCAATAGGCATAGCCGGTGGGATCGTTGGTGATACGAATCGGCATAATGCGGGCCGATCCTGCCACGCCAACGACTCCGACGCCGTTATTGGCCATCGCCGCTGCCGAACCGGCTACTTTAGTGCCATGTCCATAGACATCAGACGTATCGGTATTGCCCGAAACCGGGTTCCAGCCGGCGACCAGATTGCCGGCTAGATCGGGATGACTGGCATCTACACCGGTGTCGAGAATCGCAATAATGACGCCGCTACCCTGGCTGTTATCCCATGCGGTTGGGGCCTGAATCTTGGGTAGATGCCAAGCGCTGGCATAGTTGGGATCATCAGGGATTTGTTCCGCTTCCACCAGCATATCCGGCTCGGCAAACTTGACATGTGGATTTTTGGTCAGTGCACGCGCTACCGCTTCCTCAGCCTGCGGGGGTACCTGAACCACATGCAGATTGATCTGGCGGATGTGGCCAATGGCTTTGCCGCCGTGCGGTTTGAGAATCTTGTCAAGTTCATTATCACTGAGGCCGGCTTGCGTTCCGACCAGGATGCGCCCTTCAGCTTTTTGGGGGGCGGCGAACACATCAGTGGCATAGCTGGCCGTGAGTGCCAGGATCATGGACGAGGCGATGGAGAGTTTGCGGAAAGACCGGAAGTTAACAGTGCGCTTGGTGCGGAAGAAGGTGTTATTCGTCATGGCTGCGATCCCCTAAACTTGTATGGGGGCACGCACACCACCGATTCGCGCGGGTAAAGCAACTGAGCGGATTTAATCTGCCAAGTGGCTCATCTGGCGATCCCGCTGTCATAGGGTTGAAGCCCCTTAGACCGGTGATTTTGCGTCGCCGCCTTTCGACGGCTTTGCCCTTTTCAGACTCGGCTAAGTCCTAGCAAGATTTGGGCGCAGTCCAAAGTGGACTGATCATTTATAGGAAAATTTTATTAAAATTTAATTTAACTTAATGTTTTTAATGTTTTTTATTTTTTTGGGCGATGTGGCTGTCAATTTGGGTGGCGACGGCTTTGCGGGTTAATTGACAATTTGCGTCGCAAAAAGTGACAAAAATTTGCATTTTGCTTATGTATTGAAATAATTACATATTATTTATAATAAGTTCAGTATGTTATTTTTATTGGTTTGGTTTTGTGTCAGGTCTGGGCGCTCTTTTTTCCCATAATTCAGGCGATGCTCCGCGTAATATGTATTTTTTTGTTATATGACAATTGTGGGCGCTGAAAAAGCAGGTCATGGATATTGCCTTGTTCCGATAGGGGCTCTTTTTGGGATATTTCGGTTAGGACGGTCGCTCCTGGTTTTGTGGAATTGATCAGTGTCGAAAAGCAAGAGCGGCGCCTTTCGGCGCCGCTCTATAAAACCTGCTGAAACGGAACGAGCGATCAATTCAGAAGGGATTTGCGGCGGCGGATTGCGCCTATGCCCAACAAGCCCAAGCCTAGTAGAGCTAGACTGGCAGGCTCGGGGATCTCTTTAGGAGGGCCACCGCCGTCGTCGTTCGGAATACTCTGAGCATCATGCGAAAAGGGGGCAAACTGCGTTTGGTCTACATCACCCACAACGCCGCATTGCCCTTTATCATCGCCACACACTGCAGTGTTGTATAAATCAAAGTGAATTGAGTATCCAGTCTTTAAATTACTCACATTGACCGTGAATGCTGTAAAGTACATTTTGTCCTTATCAGCCGTGCTCGGATCAGTGGCCAGCGGATCGGTTGGGGTGGATGTTTGAGCATCAAATGCCTTAACGTAACGATTACTGGCAAATTGGAACTCAAATTGTTTGAAATAGGTATCGAAAATACCATGATCAGCCAAATCACCTGGATCCGAAGATTGCGTCGCAACTGTGTCGATCGGCGGAGTTCCATAAACCATATCTGAAGTGACATTCACCGTGGATCCGTTAAAAGAAAAGGATCCTAAATCAGGAGATGGTGTTGTTTGAGCTGTTTTTGGAACCACCGCAGCCGAAATATAATAAAAGTCGCTTAATGAGTTACTGGTGTCTGGACTTAAAAGTGCATAGAGTGTGAAAACCGATCCGGTTGCGTATGTGGTCTCGTCTTTTCCAGCCGCTGTGGTATTGACGTACTTGCCGTCTTCAATTGTTAATTGAAGTGTCGGCACAGCATAGGCGCTGACTCCATAACTCAGACATGCGATCAGGATTGCTCGAGTAACAGTTTTCATGTTGCTTGCTCCATGCTGGATTTCTAAACACTGGCTAAATATCTAAATGCAAACATTAAACCAAAGATGTTAAGTTTATGAATTTAAATAAAATAATTGCATGGTTTTTCTTTTGGGTATTTGGTTTTTATGCAAACTTGTAAAATAAATTGACACTGATAGATTCCTGGTCAGGACGTCAGTTGCTCTGTCTTTTGCCAGTGGAATTGATATTAAGATATTGATTATATTTGTTTTAATCTGTTTTTGGCTGGCTTGGTTTCATTCCAAAATGGCTTATTCCGCAGGATTTAGCGAAGAAACTCCCGTCAACAGGCTTTACAGTCGGAGCTTTACGTCGGATGTTTCCACTCACAAAACCCTTGCTTCTGCAACCGATCGCATCAAGCATCCCGGCCAAGTCTTGCCGTATCATGGCATGCTTTTCACCACCGAGGATTGCCTTGCCATGTATGAGTTCCTGCAATATCAGGTCCGTGACGCCATGACCGCCAACCCGATTGCCATCGGTCCCGACACCAAGCTGCGCGAGGTCGAGGAACTGTTTGAAAATCATGATTTCAACGGTGTTCCGGTGGTCGATGGCGAGCGGCGCCTGCTGGGCATCCTGACCAAGTTTGATCTGCTCAAGGCCTTCACCCTCGATTCGCATCTGCTGGTGCCGCACTACGACGAGATCATGGAGAAAAGCGCCGAAGCGGTGATGACCCGTAATCCAGTCAGTGTCACTCCGCAATTGCCCCTCAGTCGCCTGCTGCAGAAGCTGGTGGAGATGCGCACCAAGAGCCTGCCAGTGGCCGAAGATGGGCGGCTGGTTGGCATTGTCGCCCGCGAGGACGTCCTGAAAGCCCTGCGCCGCGCCACCATCAAGCATGAGATTCCGGTTCACGCGGACGAGCCGCAATGACCACCCTGTTATTTACCCATCCGGTTTGTCTGGAACACGACACCGGCTTTGGTCACCCCGAATGCCCGGCGCGACTAACCGCTGTGCTCAATACCCTGCGCACCTCGCCCTTTGCCGCGCTGGAATGGCGTGAAGCCCCGGCTGCGACGCTGGAACAGCTTGCCCGTATCCATCCTCAGGACCATATCGAGCACCTGCTTGCTCAGGTGCCCAAGCAGGGCCAGTACGCTCTTGATGGCGACACCATTCTGTCGCCGCGTTCCGGCGAAGCTGCGCTGCACTCGGCGGGTGCGGCCTGTGCGGCTGTCGATGCCATCATCAAGCGCGAAGCCAGCAACGCCTTTTGCGCGACCCGGCCGCCCGGTCACCACGCGGAGCCGAAGCAGGCCATGGGTTTTTGCCTGTTCGCCAATGCCGCCATCGCCGCTGCGCACGCCCGCGCCGTTCACGGCCTGCAGCGGGTCGCGGTGATCGATTTTGACGTGCATCATGGCAACGGCACCCAGGCCGCCTTCGAGCACGATCCGGCCTACTTCTACATTTCCACCCATCAGGCGCACATTTATCCGGGCACGGGTCGCAGCGAAGAATGCGGTGTGGGCAATATCCTCAACGTACCTTTGCTCGCAGGCAGCGGCTCGGCGGATCTGCGCCTGGTCTGGGAACGGGATATCGCCCCGGCGCTGCGCGAATTCCAGCCGCAATTGATCCTGATCTCGGCCGGTTTCGACGCCCATTACATGGACCCGCTGGCGGAACTGAACTTCAACGAGGACGACTACACCTGGCTGACACAGCAGATTCTGCAGGTGGCAGCGGAGTGTTGCGAAGGGCGGGTGGTCTCGCTGCTGGAAGGTGGCTATAGCATCCCGGCGCTGACATCCAGCGTGGCGGCCCATGTCCGGGCACTGATCGAAGCGCCCAAGGCTGCGCAGCGTTCGCTGATCAAGAATATCCTGCAGCGCCAGAAAGCCCGGCGGGCGGCAGGTCAGGGATAGTGGATTAAGGCTAAAGGCTAAAACAAACGCATCACTGCACGTTTTGACCTTTAGCCTTATCGCAAGGCGCGCCGGCTCAGGGCAACAGCACCGTCGATCCGGTAGTCTGTCGCGCTTCCAGATCACGATGCGCCTGAGCAGTCTCGGCCAGCGGATAGGTCTGGTTTACCTCAATCTTCACCGCGCCGCCGGTCACGACCGCGAATAGTTCTGCAGCGCTGGCCAGCAGATCGGCGCGCCGGGCGGTGTAGTGCATCAGGCTCGGCCGGGTGAAGAACAGCGAGCCCTTGGCGGCCAGCAGGCCGGGTTCAAAGGCCGGCACCGGCCCGGAGGCATTGCCAAAGCTGACCATCATGCCCAGCGGCCGCAAACAGTCCAGCGAATCCATGAAGGTATCCTTACCCACCGAGTCGTAGACCACTGCCACGCCGGCGCCGCCGGTGATCTCGCGCACCCGTTCGACGATGTTCTCACGCCGGTAGTCAATAACGTGATCACAGCCATGGGCGCGGGCCAGTGTCGCCTTGGCCTCGCTGCCCACTGTGCCGATCACCGTTGCGCCCAGATGCCGCGCCCATTGACTGGCGATCAGCCCAACCCCGCCAGCAGCGGCATGCAGCAGGATGGTATCGCCTGCTTGCACCCGATAGCTGCGCCGCAGCAGATACTGTGCGGTCATGCCCTGCAGCAGCATCGCCGCCGCCGCGCGTTCGTCGATAGCATCGGGCAGCGCGACCACCCGATCAGCGGGCATCAACCGCACTTCGGCATAAGCGCCGACCGGTGGACTGGCATAGGCGACCCGGTCGCCGACCTTGAATTCGCTGACACCGGGACCAACCGCCTCGACCCGGCCAGCCCCTTCCATGCCCAGCGTCCACGGCAGGGCCGGCAGTGGATACAGGCCGGTGCGGTGATAAACGTCGATGTAGTTCAGGCCAATGGCGCCATGCCGAATGCGCAACTCGCCGGGACCGGGATCGCCGACCGCGACCTCCTCCCAGCGCAGCACTTCGGGGCCACCGTATTCATGAATGCGGATTGCGTGTGTCATCGGTGTGTCCTCGGCAGGAGGCAGGATTACGCAGCGTGGCGCGTTCAGAGATGCTCCGGATCGGCCCAGTCATGCACCGGCCGGCCGCCGCGCTGCTGTTCGAGATAGGCCAGGGTTAACAGGTTCAGATCGCGACCGTGCGCGGTGAAAAAGCGCTGCTGCCAGTCAGCGCCGGTGCGGTGCTGGGTTACCCGGGTGGCGATGATATCCAGATATAGAGCGATATCCGCAGCATCGATGGCGAGTGTCTGCAGGCCGCGCCGTGCCAGCGGCAGCAGTTCATCAAGCAGCAGGCGCTGTAGCGATCCACGCCGGCCGTGCAGCCAGACCACCTCGGCACGCAGACCATCACGCGCGGCCGCGTAGAAGTTGGCCCGGCACTGGGCAAATTCCAGTTGCGCGCTCAGCGGTGGCGTCAGCCGCGCCAGGGCATGCACCAGGCCGTAATACAGCGCGGCATTGGCGATGGTGTCGGGAATGCTCGGCCCGGCGGGCATGACCCGGTGTTCGATACGCAGATGCGGCGTACCGTTGGCGTCGAAGCCAAGCAGCGGCCGGTTCCAGCGCCAGATGGTGCCATTGTGCAGGCGCAGATGCGGCAGGGGTCCGGCCTGCGCCGTGTCCAGTGCTTCGGGCAGCAGCGGCGGATAGTGCAGCAGATTCTCATTGAACAGTTCCAGCAGCGATTCACGCACATAGCCGCTGCCGAAGGTGACCCGGCGGTAGCTGGGATTATTGGCCCGGGCACCGCCAGGCAGGGCCACGCCCTGTTCGAACAGGGGAATGCGCGTTTCCGCCCACAGCAGGTGTCCAAACAGCAGGGGCGAGTTGGCCGCGACCGCCACCATCGGTGCCGCCAGTGCCAGCGCGGCATTGAAATAGGCGGGTGCAGCTGCGCTGCTGACCTGTAAATGGGTCTGGAACGAGGTGGTGGCGGCTTCCAGCATCACATCGGGCTGGGTGAGCTGCAGGGTATCGAGGCCGCGAATCAGCAGGTGCAAGGGCTGACCGCGCCGGCGCAGTAGAATCTGCTCGTTGATCGCCCGGTAGCGCTGCCGGCTGCTCATGTGCTCCAGGCGCAGGTCGGTCGGATGCAGTGTGGGCAAAATGCCAATCAGCGCTACATGGGCATCCAGCGCCGCTGCAGTCATCTGGCAGCGCTGCCACAGGGCGTCGAGATTGCTGTGCATCTGATGCAGCGCGGTGCCGTGCAGCGGCAGCGGTGGCGTGTTCAGTTCGATGTTGAACACGCTCAGCTCCGGTACCACTTGGGCATCGTCCAGGCGTGCCAGGAAGGCTTCGTTCAGTGGTGCCGGTTGCCCCTGACGATCCAGCAGCCAGGCCTCAATCTCGAAACCGCCGATGTGGTTGGTATCCGCCAGCCGGCCACTGGCCAGCCAGTCAGCCAGTTGCGCGGTTTCCTGGCGCAGGCGGGCCCGGAAGCGCCGGAAATCCTGGCGGCTGAATTGCGAACGGGAAATCTCCTGGCCCATGTGCACGGTCTCTGGCTGGTACGGCGCGAAGGTTGCTGTTTTCCTCAACTATAGCCGGCCACGCTCATCGCGGAAGGCAAAGCCACGCAACGGGTGCTCTAGTCCACGACTCAGGGCAATGGCCTGGAAGCGGTCGCCCATTTCGCCCGGCAGGGTCAGGAGCTTGATCTGCCGCACCTGCTCCAGATAGTGCACGGTGTCGGCCGGATCGGTTTCGGCGAGCAGGTCCAGCAGCCCGCAGCCGAACAGAAAATGGTTCTGGCTGGTATAGCCGGCGACTTCCAGCCCGGCAGCCAACGCCGCATCAGCGACCGCAGTGAAATCGACGCTGGCGGTGATGTCCTGCAGACCGGGCAGGTACAGCGGGTCAGCATGAACGCGGTGGCGATAATGACAGAGCAGGGTGCCGCTGCTGCGTTCGGCGTGGTAGTACTCGCGGCGCGGATAGCCGTAGTCGATCAGCAGCACCACGCCGGCGGCCAGCGGCGCGGTGATGGCCGCCAGCCAGGCATCCAGGTTCGGCACATATTCCGAGCTGTAGCCGAGCGGCAGCGGCTGGTCGAGGCCGGTTTCAAGGGCAGCGACCGTGGCACTGAGCGCGTCATCGGCAGCGCCTTCGCGCCAATCCAGCGCGCCGCGGGCCTCATCCCAAATGACTTCAAGACGGCGCGGCCCGGCAGCGGTGATGCGGAAGCGCTCAACCGGCAGCGCATCCAGCACCTCGTTGCCGAGAATCACCCCGCGCAGTCCAGGTTCGGGCAGGGCATCCAGCCACTGCACCCGCTCCAGCAGCTCAGGTACCCGCGCCATCAGGGTCTGGCGCTGCCGTTCGCGCAGTTCGCCGCTCAGGTCCAGAATCAGGTAGCGCTCGGGCAATGCCTGCAGCGTGCGCAATTCGCTGAGCAGATCAGCGGCCATGATGCCGGTGCCGGCGCCCAGTTCCAGCAGCACGCCGCCGCCTAGTGCGGCAAGAATCTCCTGGCACTGGCGCGCCAGGCAGCGCGAGAACAGCGGCGACAGTTCCGGCGCGGTGACGAAATCACCCGCCGCACCGAACTTGGTCGCACCCGCGCGGTAATAGCCCAGTCCCGGCGCGTACAGCGCCAGATCCATGAACCGGGCGAAGGATAACGCGCCCCCGGCGGCGCTGATCGCGGCGCGCAGGTGGTCGAGCAGGCGGGCGCTGTGCGTGGCGGCGGCGGCATCCGGAGCAGGTAGCGCGTTGCGGGGGTCGGGGCTACGGTTCATCGGCTTGGGTCACGGGTCCGGTGGCAGATGGAAAGGGCACGGGCGCGATTGGCGCCGGGTAGGCCGGCAGTCGCGCGCACGGCTATTTTGCGTATTTTGGTGAATTTTAACGATGCATGGATATCGATAGGCGCGGCAAACCGGCTAGAATCGTTGCCCGCCAATGCCCGCACTTCGCCCCATTTCCCTGATCGCTGTCTTTCATGAACAAATTTATCCATCCGATTTTACTGGTTTTGTTGCTGTGCGTGATCCTACCTGCCTGGGCACAGGGCCCGGCACCGGTCGCGCCACAAAAGACTACGGCCTATGTCAGTGACCAGATGGAGGTGCCGCTGCGCGCGGGTGCTTCCGAGCGTTACAAGGTGATCGGCTCGGTGCGCAACGGTGCCGCGGTGGATATTCTCAAGGTCGATGCGGCGCGCGGCTATACCCAGGTGCGCTCCAGTACCGGCGTGCGCGGCTGGCTGCCCAGCGAGCAGTTGACCGATACGCCCAGCAGCCGCGAGCAGTTGGCCGGCGTCCGTGAGGAGCTTGAGCGCCTGCAGGCCCGGCACAGCGAGCTCAAGCAGCATATGGACGAAGTCGTCGCCCGGCCGGGCAGCGACAGTCTCAGTTACCCGCAGTTGTATGAGGAAGCGCTGCGCCTGCGCCAGCAACTCGCCCAGTACCGCAAGGTTGCCGCCGATACCGTGGCTATCGACGAGCGCAATCGGGTGTTGCAGGAGCAGGTCGTGGCGCTGGAGCGCGATTTGCAGGTGGTGCAGCAGGAAAACCGTGCCCTGCGCTATGACAGCGATAGCAGTCGCCTGATGCTGGGCGTGGTGCTGCTGGTGACGGTGCTGCTGGTGGCGGTGATGGTGCCGCGCCTGCGCGAACAGCGCCGCGCGCAGTGGAGCCGCCTGTAGCGGGCGATGCTTTTAATCTACTCAGGACTTTCACTTACCTGACTTTTTCCGTCATACCCGCGAAAGCAGGTATCCATTCTTTTCAACAAGCGACTGGATTCCCGCATACGCGGGAATGACGAAAAGCGCAAGTCCCGCTACTAATCCATGTCCAGTGCCACCGGCGTCAGCCGGGTGTGGGTCCGGTCAAAGGCCGCCCACAGTTCGGCAAAGGTACGGCCGAGCTGGGGATGGCGCCGCTCACCGGCCACCTCAGCCAGTGGGCACAGCACGAAGGCATAGCGCAGGATCTCGGCGCGTGGAATATGCAGCTGTGGTTCGTGCAGTACCAGTTCGTCGTAAAGCAGCAGGTCCAGATCCAGCGCGCGCGGGGCGAAGCGGCGGCCCTCGCCGTGATAACGGTGCGTGGCCTCGATCGCATGCAGTTGATTCAGCACCGCGCGCACCGAAAGCCCGGTGTCAAAGCCGACCACCAGGTTGAGAAAATCTGCGCCATGAAAACCCACCGGTGGATTGGCGTAAACGGTGGACAGGGTCAGGGAGCCAAAGCGCCGGCGCAATTGCCGCAGTCCGACGCGAATATGCCGGCGCGGTTCGATGTTGCTGCCGATACCGATATAGACCCGGGCCATGGCGCTAGTCGCGGTGCCCGCGTTCGATAACAATGCCGACCATGGCTGCCGCATCCAGCGCGCCGGGCTTGCTCAGGCGCAGCCGCAGCCAGGGCACGGCGAATTCGGCGTGAATCCGCTCGGCGAGCAGTTCGCCCAGGGCCTCGATCAGTGCGAAGTGGCTGGCCAGGGCCAGCTCAGCAATGCGCCGGGTGATGGCCTGGTAATCGAGGGTATCGGCGAGCTGGTCGCTGGCCGCCGCCGGGCGGATGTCGGTGCCCAGCTCCAGATCCAGGAGCAGCGTCTGGCGAATCTGGCGTTCCCAGGGATGAACGCCGATGAGCGCTTCGACACGCAGTTCGCGAATGAAAATGATGTCCATGGCCAAGCTCCGAGCGGTGGCCTATCTTAGCCTAAAACCGCTGTGTTGGGCCGCCTGTGTGCCGCGCCGGTTGGCCATGGGCGCGTGATACACTTCGGCAGTCAGCAATTCTGATCCCCCACAGTTTTTGCCTGGTGGCGATACTCCATGTTCATGACCGTGCTTTTTGTTGTGCTTGGCTATCTGGCCGGCTCCATTTCCACCGCGATCCTGGTGTGTCGGGCGATGGGTCTGCCCGACCCGCGCAGCGAGGGTTCGCGTAATCCCGGCGCGACCAATGTGCTGCGCTTTGGCGGCAAGAAGGCCGCTGCCATTACCCTGGCCGGTGATTTTATTAAGGGTGTGCTACCGGTGCTGCTGGCGCAACTGGCCGGTCTGGACGAGGCCGGTCTGGCGCTGACCGGTCTGGCGGCGTTTCTTGGCCATCTGTATCCGGTGTTTTTTGCGTTCGAGGGTGGCAAGGGCGTGGCGACGGCCTTTGGCGTGATTCTCGGTTTGTCCTGGCCGGTGGCGCTGGCGGCGCTGGTCACCTGGCTGGCGATCGCCTTTGGCCTGCGCATTTCCTCGCTGGCAGCGCTGACCGCTGCGGCGCTGACTCCAATATATGCAACGCTGCTGGGTGTGCCGTGGGTCTATGGCGTGACCATCCTGGTGATGGTGCTGCTGCTGGTCTGGCGGCACCGCTCCAACATCCAGCAATTGCGCGCCGGCACCGAGGACAGGATCGGCACCGATCGGCCAGAGGGCTGATCTGCGCGCCCGGTGCTGGGTGACAGGTCAAAAAAGCATGAGCCTTTAGCCTTGAATCTTTAACCTTGAGCCTGTCGCAGGCGCCGCGCGCCGTAATCTGCATCCATGCCGGAAAATTCCTATAATCACGCGGCTTCACTCCGGTTGCGGTACGCCGCTGGCCGTAATCGCCGCCTGTCACCAGAGGATCATCACGCTCGTGAATAAACAATCCAGCTATACCCGGGAAGAATTGCTTGCCTGCGCGCGCGGCGAGCTGTTTGGTCCCGGCAATGCGCAGTTGCCGCTGCCGAACATGCTGATGATGGATCGCATCGTCCATATCGCGGCCGAAGGTGGCCAGTACGGCAAGGGCGAGATCGTCGCCGAACTGGATATCCACCCCGACCTGTGGTTTTTCGGCTGCCATTTCATCGGCGACCCGGTGATGCCCGGCTGCCTGGGTCTGGATGCCATGTGGCAACTGGTCGGCTTCTTTCTCGGCTGGATGGGGGGGCCGGGGCGCGGCCGTGCGCTGGGCTGCGGCGAGGTGAAATTTACCGGTCAGGTGCGTCCCGAAGCACGCAAGCTGACCTATCACATTCACATGAAGCGGGTGATCTTGCGTAAACTGGTCATGGGCATCGCCGACGCCACCCTGGAGGTTGACGGCCGGACCATTTACACCGGCAAGGACCTGCGGGTCGGCTTGTTCACTTCGACCGACGGTTTTTGAGGACGGCAATCATGAGACGGGTGGTTATCACCGGTATCGGTATCGTATCCAGCATTGGCAACGATCGCTGGGAAGTCTTGGAATCATTGCGGCAGGGTCGCAGCGGCCTGGAATTCGCTCCGGATTACCAGGAAATGGGGCTGCGCTCGCATGTGCGCGGTCCGTTGCGCGTTGATCTGGCAGCGGCGATTGATCGCAAGATCCTGCGCTTCATGGGCGACGCAGCAGCGTTCAACTACATCGCCATGCGCGAGGCTATTGCCGACGCCCAGTTGCCGGAGGAGATGGTCTCCAATCCGCGCGCCGGGCTGATCACCGGCACCGGTGGCGGCAGTCCACGGCATATGGTCGAAGCCGCCGACCTGCTGCGCAACAAGGGTCTGAAGCGGGTCGGGCCGTACATGGTGCCGCGCACCATGAGCAGCACCACTTCGGCCTGCCTGGCGACACCGTTCAAGATCAAGGGCGTCAACTACAGCCTCAGTTCCGCCTGTGCCACCAGCGCCCATTGCATCGGCCATGGCGCCGAGCTGATCCAGTGGAACAAGCAGGACATCGTCTTCGCCGGCGGCGGCGAAGAAGTGCACTGGAGCCTGACCCACCTGTTCGACGCCATGGGCGCGCTGTCCACCCAGTACAACGCCACGCCGCAGATTGCTTCGCGGCCCTATGACGCCAAGCGCGATGGCTTCGTCATTTCCGGTGGCGGTGGCGTGGTGGTGCTGGAAGAGCTTGAGCATGCCCGCCGGCGCGGTGCGCGCATCTACGCCGAACTGATCGGCTATGGCGCTACCTCGGACGGTTATGACATGGTGCAGCCTTCCGGCGAAGGCGCGATGCGCTGCATGCGTCAGGCGCTGGAGGGCGTCGAGGAGCCGATCGACTACATCAACACCCACGGCACCAGCACGCCGGTGGGCGATGTCAAGGAACTGGAGGCGATCCGCGAAGTGTTTGGTGCCAAGGTGCCGCCGATCAGCGCCACCAAGTCACTGACCGGCCACGCGCTCGGCGCCGCAGGTGTACACGAGGCGATCTATTCGCTGCTGATGATGGATAATCGCTTCATCGCCGCCTCGGCCAATATCGAGACCCTCGATCCGGTGGCCGAAGACATGCCGATTGTACGCGAGCGGGTTGATAACGCCGACCTGAAGGTGGTGATGTCCAACAGCTTTGGCTTTGGTGGCACCAACGCCACGCTGGTGCTGCGGCGCTTCGCCGACTGAGGACATGCCGCGCGTTCCGGGGCCGCCGGTGGGCGGCCTCTTTGTTTGCCGGGAGAGTCTCGCCATGGCCAGTGTGCCCCTGCTTGTCTTTGTGGTTGCCCTCTATACCGGTCTGGCGCTGTTGGCGCCGGGCTGGCTGGTCGCGGTGCAGTTCCAGTTGCCGCTGCTGTCCGGCTACGGCCTGCCATTCCAGGGGGGTGATCTATTGCTGGTGATCAGCCTGTTCCTGCTGTGTATTGAAATCTACCGCGCGACCAGCAGTTCCACTGCCGCCATTCTCAACCATGTGCTGTCGCTGGTGGTGTTCATCGTAGCCCTGATTGAACTGCTGGTGCTGCCGCGCATGGCCAACATGACCTTTTTCCTGATCGTGGCCATGACCTTGATCGACGTGATCGCCGGTTTTACCGTGACCATTTCCAGCGCGCGGCGCGATGTCCAATATCCCTCCTGAACCCACTGCATCCGAATTCACCCTGATTGAGCGCTATTTCGCCGCGCAGGGCCGCCAGAGACCCGACGTGGTACTGGGCATCGGCGATGACGGTGCACTGCTGCTGCCGGCGGCGGATCAGCACCTGGTGGTGACCCTGGATACGCTGGTTGCCGATGTGCATTTTTTCGCCGATACCGATCCGCAAGGGCTGGGCCACAAGGCGCTGGCGGTGAATCTGAGCGATCTGGCGGCGATGGGCGCGACGCCGGCCTGGATCACGCTGGGTTTGACCCTGCCCAGAGCCGATGCCCTGTGGCTGGCGCGCTTTTGCCAGGGTCTGTTTGCGCTGGCGGATCGGTATGGCGTGCAACTGGTGGGGGGCGACACCACCCATGGCCCAGGCCCGGTGATCTCGATTCAGGCCCATGGCTTTGTGCCGCCGGGACAGGCCCTGCGTCGTGATGGCGCCCGACCGGGCGATGTGCTGTATGTCACCGGCACGCCCGGCGATGCCGGATTGGCGTTGGCGGCGGCCTTGGGCACGGCGACGGTCGCGGCTGAGCATCGCGCCTTTATCCAGCAGCGGCTGGAACGCCCGGAGCCACGCATGGCCCAGGGGCTGGCCCTGCGCGGCATTGCCAGTGCCGCTATCGATGTCTCGGATGGGCTGGCGCAGGATCTGGGGCATGTGCTCAGGCGCAGTGGCGTCGGCGCGCGCCTGGTGGTGGACCAGTTGCCGTTGTCGCCGGCCCTGCTGGCGCAGGCGGATCGCGATGTGGCGCTGACCCTGGCGCTGGCCGGCGGTGACGATTACGAGCTGTGCTTTAGCGTGCCGCCGGACCGGGTGGCGCAACTGGAACGGGTGGCAGCGGACTGGGAATGCCGCTGCACGCGCCTGGGCGTCATTACGGCGCAGCCGGGTTTGCACCTGCTGCGCGCCGATGGCCACACTTTTCCTCTGCAGCGAGGCGGTTATGACCATTTCAACTGAACGGCCTTGCGCACGGGTTTTCCGCGACCCGGTGCATTTTCTCGCCCTCGGCTTTGGGTCCGGTTGTGCGCCAAAAGCGCCCGGCACGTTTGGCACGCTGGCGGCGATCCCGCTCTATCTGCTGATGCAGCCGTTGCCGCTGTGGATTTACCTGCTGCTGACCGGCGCCGGCTTCGTGCTTGGCATCTGGATCTGCGACCGCGCCGCCCGCGACCTGGGGGTGCATGATCACCCGGCGATCGTCTGGGATGAAGTGATTGGCTATTTCGTGACCATGATCGCTGCGCCGCCGGGCTGGCTGTGGATCGTCATCGGTTTCGCGCTGTTTCGGCTGTTCGATATTCTCAAGCCCTGGCCGATTCGCCGCGCCGATCAGCGCATTGGCGGCGGCTTTGGCATCATGTTCGATGACCTGCTGGCGGCCGGCTATGCCTGGCTGCTGTTGCAGGGATTGGCCCATGGCGTGCGCCTACTGGACATGGGCTAAGGCTCGCGTCCAGACTTTGCGTGTGTCTCCCCCGCAACCGCTGGAATCCGCACAGTCAACTACCCCCGCCTGAAGGCGGGAGCTTGTGAAAACAGGCTCGGTTGACCAGCCTAAGCCTGCCTAACCGGGATGTTGAAAGGGGCTACGTTGCGTAGAGGTTCAAGACCTACCTTGGGATGCTTCCTCAGTCCCAAGCTCTAGAAGCCCTGGTTGCAGACACGCATAGGGTAAGCACGAAACGGATTGGGGCGTAATGCCGCTACGCAACATTGGCGAGGGGAGCGAAGCCGCAAGGCTTCCGTCACTAGGCCCTTTACGGGGCAGAGTCTCACGACCCGGCAGGTGGAAAGCCTGCACCCATTCAACTCTGATAGCTGACCTAACAGGAGAGCGAGAAGAGGGGAACGCTTCGCGTTCCGCGCT
>RXIX01000011.1 GCA_003989075.1 Candidatus Competibacteraceae bacterium
CGTACCGGATGAGCCGGTCACTCGCACAGTATGGACAGCGTAAGGTGAGGGTTACCATGATCGTACCTTTCGTGGATGAGCTTGATCCTTTCAGTCTATAACATCCAAATTTGAACCACTACCCTCGCTTTCGCTTCATTCACGTTCGTTTACTCGTTAGAGTCGGCTGGTTGAGTCTCAATGAGCATTTGGCGGCATCATGGATGATGACGACAAATGCTCACGGCGGCGACTCAACCCACTTATCATGGATGCGCTGATACGTGCCATCCTCGCGCAGGCTCAGTAAAGCGCCATTGACCTTTCTGCGCAGCATGGTTTCCTCTGGAAAGATGAAGCCCACATCATTTTTATTAAACTCTGGCCCCACGACTCTCACCAGTCCCCGGCCCTCATGGGTCGCGTAGTAAATCTGACCCGCCGCACCCAACAGCACGGCATCCACCCTGCGATCCAGAAGCGCCTGATAGATCTCGCTGGTCTGCGCAAACTCCACGACCTGAATGCCGTGTTCCCTGAGATAACGAACAGCAGAGCCACCTGACAGGGTAGCAACCCGCTTGCCATGCAAATCATCCGGTCCATTGATCGCCCCTCTGATCTGCTGCACCGTCAGGTTCGTGGTCAATTGAGCGGTATAGGATGCGACAAAGCTGATGCCGACAAACATCCAGAGCACCGAGAGTGTACGCACCAGCCAGCGGCCCGGAAATCGATCTACCGCCTGAGTCAACAGAGTCGCGGCCGCCCAATACATGGCGTAAAAGATGCCGGGAAAATAACTCTGGGTAGGAATCATGCCATCCGGATGCCGCCGCTCCAGTAGCCAGGCCACATGCGCGGCCATAACCACGAACAGCAGCGCAATACCCAGCCAAGCCAGAGTTGCGCGCGAGAACAACAGATCCAGCAAGCGCCAGAGCGACGAGAATGCCGCCACCTCCCCACTTGCACTGTTTCGCACCATGACCTGCAGACCGGATTCCAGAATCGGATATGAAAACTCGAATTCCCGGTCGCGCTCGGAGGTGTAAAAAAGACCGGAAACAGCAATATCGGCATTGCCGTCACGCAGGGCATCAAAAACGTCCTTCACGCTTGGCATCAACTGATAGGTCGTTTTGGCGCCCATGCGCTTGCTGATTTCATTCCAGATCTCAATACTGAAACCGGTCAGTACGCCATCCTGATCGATCACGAAAGGCGGCAATACGACAGTGGCCGCGCGTACGGACAGGCCCTGATTCTCCGCATATACTGGAGGCATCCAGACCATCGCCAGTGATAGCATCACTATTAACCGCCGCAGGACAGTCAGCATCGCAATTTTCATAGAACCTATCTGCATAATAAAAACATGGATTATGCCTGAAAATGAGTATTCAAAAGACACATCGCGCAGCAGATGCATGCGAATCGCCAGTCCTGGAACCGCGCAGGTATCTTCGGCTGGATTATAATGAGTTGTATCAATCAGCTATCAGTATCTCTTCAAAAACGGGAGGTATGTTATGGACCGTCGCTGTTTTCTCAAGATCGCTGCTCTGTCCTCCGCGAGTGCGGCTCTGCTGTCGCCTGCGCCTGGCGCCATCGCACGCGGAATTCCAGCGCAGGACTTTCCGGGTGGTCCCTTAGGTAAATGCTACGCCCCGCCCAATAACCCGGTGATTCTCACCACCCTGACTGATCTGTTCAAGATCGGTCCAGGGCCATCCAGCTCGCACACCATCGCACCGCTGCGCATCGCCAGCAATTTCCGCGAGACGGTCGCGGCACTGCCTGCGGAAACCCTGAATCAAGCCCAATCCATTCAGGCCCATCTGTTTGGCAGTCTGAGCGCTACCGGTCGTGGCCATCGCACTGACCGGGCCATTCTAGCCGGTCTGATGGGCCAGAAACCGGACACCTGCGATACCGCATTGATGGACCAGCTGGAAGATACTCAACGTTCCTATACGACTCAGATCGGTGGTAAAACCTTTACCGTGGATCAGAGCACTATCGTTTGGGATCAGGTCAAGCACACCTATCCCTTCTCCAATACGCTGATCATGCGCTTGATGGGACCGGATGCCACGGTGCTGTTCGAACGCGAATACTATTCACCGGGTGGCGGCTTCTTTCAGTGGAAAGGCCAGCCGGCTGCGGATCGCGGCCAGCCCGTCTATCCCTATGGCAACATGGCGGCTTTCAAGCAACTGGCGCGGGATCGTCAGAAAAACCTTGATGAAATCCTGCTGGAAAATGAAAAGGCCATTCTGAAGGTCGGCGATGCCGAGATTCTGGCGCATCTCGATCAGGTGCTCAGCACCATGGAAAATGGCGTGAATCAGGGCCTGAGTGAAGAAGGCGTGCTGCCCGGGCCATTTCCGGTTTATCGCCGGGCCAAGCGGCTGTATCAGAGCGCCCAGAACGCCAGCGATGGCGATGGATTCATGAATCGGCTGAGCAGTTATGCGCTGGCCGTGTCCGAAGGCAATGCCGCTGGCCGGCTGGCGGTCACTGCACCTACCCTGGGTTCTGCCGGCACTCTGCCCGCCCTGGTTTACCTGATGAAGCATCAATTGAAGTTTTCTCAGGACGCGATGCGTCAGGGATTGCTGGCGGCGGGACTGGTGGGCTTCCTGTGCAAGAACAACGCGAGCGTCGCCGGCGCGGAAGTCGGCTGTCAGGGCGAGATTGGCGTTGCTTCGGCGATGGCCGCCGCCATGCTCGCCCACGCCAGCGGCGCACCACTCGACACCACGGAAATCGCCGCGACCAGCGCCCTGGAGCATCATCTAGGCATGTCCTGCGACCCGGTCGGCGGCTTTGTGCTGATCCCCTGCATTGAGCGCAATGCCTTTGGCGCCATCAAAGCCTATAACGCCTATCTGCTGGCGAAAAACGAGATCGCCACACAACATTGGGAGGATCTGGACCGGGTGATTCTGGCAATGCTGGAAACAGGACGGGCATTGCCCGCACCATTCAAGGAAATGGGCACCGCCGGTCTGGGCGTCACCATGGTGAATTGCTGAAGCCACGTTTCATGCATTCGCGGCGGAAAACCACGTGTAGTCATGCTGAAACAGACATTGCCTGCCCCGTGACTGCAACTCATCTGGCGTTGCAATCACGGGGATAGCCGGGACGCTTCAGGCGTTACGCGACATCCTTAAACCAAACCGCCAGTTTTTCCTTTTCTTCCTTGAATCCCGGCCGCGCGAATACAAAGTGACCACCCGGGAAGATCATCTGTTCGAAAGAAGCAAACTGTTGCGGCACTGGGGAATTCCATTCCACGATGGAAGCCGAGGGCATCACCAGAAAGTCATGCTCGCCGACCATATTGAAGAAATGGATGTTGGATACATCGCCGTAGAAGTGGAAGGATTCCTTGGTTTTCTCGCCTGATGCAAAACCTTCCTCCAGAATGTCCATCAGCGCCGCGAACGGCACCCAGCGGTCATCGCAGGTGAGCATCAGTGCTTCCGAGAACGTCTTGGGTCCGGCCTCCCAGAAACGCTGCCAGAACCATTGCGTCATTGAATTGCTGGTGCCCTGCATTATCATCATATCGAGTGTAAACAGGGAAATGCCGCTATTCTCCAGGGCCGGTCGATAGGGCTTCATTGTGTGGTAAAAATTCAGGAAGGTTCTGCCCATTCCCAGGTCGCGACTGCCGAGAATCGGTGAGCCATAATAGGCGATCTTGTGAAACCGCTTTGCGTAATCCTTGTCGTTCTGCATCTTCCGGTTAATGAGATGCGAGGTAATCAGACCGCCAATACAGATGCCGAAGATATTGAGGCTATCCACTCCGTATTCTTCAAGCAGTGGCGATATAGCCTTGTCGTTCAGAGTATCGGCCAGTTTGTCCAGTGTCCAGCCGGACAGGGTAAAGATGCTTTCCTTGCCCCAGTCCATCAGATATACATCAAAGCCGTGCTTATTGAAGAAGGAAATAAAGCTGTCGTCGTTAAAGAAGGTTCCATAGGCCCGGGTCATGATCGAGTAATTCAGGATCAGGGGGCGCTTTTGCCGCTTGCCTGCTTCGGGCTGGGCAGGGAATTTCCAGATATTGAAATTGCTATCCTGGTAATAGGGCTGCGCGTTGGAGTTCGCATAAAAGATGGGGTCTAACATGTTGCCCTCGTTCAACTTGCATTATGGTTTTGGGCGAACGGTACGGTTACACGATTTGCTTCAAATCGTGCACAGAAAAGTGTAGCAGCCGCGGCTGCGGGCACAGGCCCGCGCCGGTGATCCTGCGAGGATGGGGGGTAAACGATGCTCAGGAGGAGGGATAGACGATCAACTGCTGGCCGGCTTTCAGCGCCACACGGTCGTTCAGACCATTCCACTGTGCCAGCTGTCCGGATGGCACGCCATGGCGGCGGGCGATGGCTGCGAGGGTTTCCCCTTTGCGCACCGTGTACCGGCTCGGCGCGACCAATTGGGCGCCGGGTGCGCTGGCCACCAGGGTCTGCGCCTGCTCGCGCGGCAGCAGGAGATTATAGGCACGGGCCGGCGGTTCAACACCCTGCTTGAAACCGGGATTGAAACGGCTGAAATCCTCCAGCGGGATACCGGCGGCGGTGATGCTGTCGATCACCTTTTGATCAGCAGTCAGATCAACCCGGTACAGATAGGGCTGGTTGTCGATCACCGGCAGCTTTAGACCATAGGCGCCGGGATTGGCGACGACATGCGCCAGGGCGACGATGCGCGGGACATAGTCCTGGGTTTCCTTGGGCAGTTTCAGGCTCCAAAACAGCGACTGCGAAACCGGCGTTGTGTCCGCTGGGTCCACGGTCGCCAGAACCTCGCGAACCAGCGGCTGGGTGTCCAGACCAGGATAGGCGATCACCGGCGCGGCTTCAGCGGTTCGGGCCTTGATCGCATCCTGCACCGCGCGCGGCCCGGCGTTGTAGGCGGCCAGGGCCAGCAGCCAGTCGCCGTTGAATTGCTGGTTCAGATAGCGCAGATAGCGCAGCGCCACTCCGGTTGAGGTGTGAATATCCAGGCGCCCGTCATAACCCTCGGCCAGCAGCAGCCCCCATTCCTGGCCGGTGCTGGGAATGATTTGCCAGAGTCCGGCAGCATCCTTGGGCGACAGCGCAGTGGGATCAAAGGCACTTTCCACCATCGGCAGCAGGGCCAGATCCATCGGCAGGCCGCGCCGGTCAATATTCTCGACGATATAGTGCAGATAGGGGCGGGCGCGCTGGGTAAACAGGTTCAGATAGCCAGGCTGACGTTTGAGCGTTTCAAGCTGTTCGGTGATGCGCGGATGTTCGATATCGGCCAGCGCCATGCGCCCGCGCATGCGCACCCAGAGATCCGGGCTGGCGAGCGGCGAAGCCGCCTTGGCAACGGTGCGGCCTTTGCCACTTTCCCTGCTCTTGACAGGGGCCAGCGCACGCGGCGCCACCGGCTGGGCTGTGGCCGCGGCCGTCACCGCCGCAGGTTTGGATGCGCGCGTAACCGAGGCCTGGACAGCGGCCTTGATCGCGCCCGGCTCAGTCGGCAACACCACAGTAATGCGGGGTTGCCCCGGGGTCGATACGGGCGGCGCCGCTGCTGCCGGGCGTATCACAGCCACATCCGCCGAGGCGGTGGCAACTACGGCGGATGTGGCACTGGCCGGGGCAATGACCGGCGCTGTAGCGGTATCCGGGGCGGATTCTGTCACAGCCGCCGTTATGCTGGATGGTGCTTCAGAACTGCTCTCGGGTTGTGGTAGCGCCGCGCAGGCGCCAAGTGTAGTCGCTAAACAGAGCACGGCAGGCGCCGCAAAAAAGGTTCTTGGCATCGTTATTTTTCCGGTCGTAGCGGTGACATGCGGCCGGCACGAACGATCACGTCCACGCAAGGTTGAGGACATCACGCGGGCGATCACCCGGCATTTCCCGGTCATGATGCTGATTTTCAGGATAATTTTCAACAAAACCGGAAAAATTCACGGAAAATGCCGGCACGATCAGGCCGCACCGGTCGCCACCGGCCGTTGCGGATCGCGAATCCACTCGCTCCAGGACCCCGCGTACAGCCGTGAACCGGATAGCCCGGCGACCTCCATCGCCAGCAGGTTATGGCAGGCAGTGACCCCAGAACCGCAGCTGTGCACCACCGTTGCCGCCGGCCGTTCGCCCAGCAGTGCCGCGAACCGGGTCCGCAAGGCGGCGGCCGGCAGAAAGCAGCCATCGGCAGCCAGATTGCTTTCGGTAGGCAGATTGAGCGCGCCAGGAATGTGGCCGGCGACCGGATCAATCGGCTCCATCTCGCCCCGATAACGCGCCGCACCGCGGGCATCAAGCAGCAGCTCATGCGCAGGCAGTGCCTGCACCTGCTCCACCGTCAGCCACAGCCGGTTATCCGGACGCGCTGTAAAGGTCTGCGCCGCAATCACCGGCACATCCGTATCCAGCGGCAGGCCGGCGCGCGTCCAGGCCGGTAGACCGCCATCCAGCACCGCCACCGCTGCATGGCCCAGCCAGCGCAGCAGCCACCACAGCCGCGCCGCCGCCAGCATCCCGCCCAGATCGTCATAGGCAAGCACCTGGGTTTCGGGACCAATGCCCCAGGCGCCCAGTGTTGCCGCCAGCCGGGCCGGATCGGGCAGCGGATGCCGGCCGGTCGTAGCGGTCACGGGCGCGGACAGATCCTCGTCGAGATGGGCATAGCGGGCACCGGGAATATGGCCGGCCTGATAGGCGCGGCGACCGGCGTCCGGATCGGCCAGATTGAAGCGGCAATCGACCACCACCCAGTCGGGATCATCGAGATGGGCGTGCAGAGTAGCGGCGGTAATCAGCGTGGTATGGGCCATGGCGAATGGGCGTCAGGTTTGTGGATTGGGGGGAAAGCTCAGGGCGCCGGCACCAGCCAATCAAGCCGGGTCTGGCCGTGCACGCCACCGCCGAGCCGTTCAAGCAGTTCCGGCAGCAGGCGGCCAAGCATCTGGTCGAACTGCCAGGGGGGATTGATGATCACCATGCCCGTGCCGTGCAGGCCACGCGGTGCGTCATACGGTTGCAGGCCAAGCTCGGCGCACAGGATCGCCGGAATGCCCAACTCCTGGAGCTGCCGCTGCCAGCGCTGGCTTGGGATGCGCTCAAGGATCGGATACCAGAGAGCCACGATCCCGCCCGGCCAGCGCTGGTGGATCGTCTGCACCGCTGCACGCAATCGCTCAAACTCGTCCCTGCGCTCAAAGGCCGGATCGAGGAATACCAGACCCCGGCGCTCCGGTGGCGGCAGAAAGGCTTTCAGGGATGCGTAGCCGTCGGCGTGATGCACCGCGACCTGCCGATCACCGGCAAAGGTCGCCTTGAGCAGCGGATAGTCGCCGGGGTGCAGTTCGGTCAACAGCAGCCGGTCACCGGGGCGCAGCAGGGCGCGGCTCAGCCAGGGCGAACCGGGGTAATAGCGCAGCGCGCCATCGGGATTCAGCGCCCGCACCTGGTCGCGATAGTCGCTTAACTCCGCGCCCAGCACCGGCGCTGGCCACAAGGCGCCGATGCCAGCGGCAAACTCGCGGTTCCTGGCCGCGGCCAGCGCGTGCAGATCGTAGCGACCTGCGCCGGCGTGGGTGTCGAACACGCAAAACGGTTTGTCCTTGCGGCGCAGGCTGTGCAGCAGTTGCAGCAGCAGAATGTGCTTGAAGACATCGGCGAAATTGCCGGCATGAAAGGCATGGCGATAGCTGAGCATCGGGATTTTGGTACAGGCTCTCAGTTCTCAGTGCAGCGACCGATGGCCGCCTCAATCGGCGAATTGCCGCAGGCGCACCGGACGGCGGCGCGCGCCCCAGGTGCCGGGCTGGGCTTCAAACACGCCGGCACAGGGCGTGCCGCAGCTATTACAGCGGCCTTCGGCAGTCAGGTTCCACACGCCGAGCGTATACCAGTCGCGACCGATCAGCTTCTGGCCGCAGTGGTGGCAATAGGTGCTGCCGCCTTTTTCATCGTTGACGTTGCCGGTATAGGCATGATGGATACCGTTTTGCAGCGCGATGCGCCGCGCCCGGCTCAGGGTCGAAGGTGGCGTCGGCGAGTGGCTCATCATCTTCCAGTCGGGATGAAAGGCGGTGAAATGCAGCGGCACATCCGGGCCGAGATGCTCCATCACCCACTGGGTCAGCGCTTCCAGCTCGGCATCGGAATCATTTTCGCCGGGAATCAGCAGGGTGGTGATCTCGAACCAGACCGAGGTTTCCTGCTTCAGGTACAACAGAGTGTCGAGCACCACCTGCAGGTGACCACCGCAGATCTTCCAGTAGAAATCTTCGCTGAAGGCCTTCAGATCGACGTTGGCGGCGTCCATGTAGCGGAAGAACTCGCGGCGCGGCTCCTCGCACATATAGCCGGCAGTCACCGCTACCGAGCGAATGCCGTACTCGCGGCAGGCAATCGCGGTATCGATGGCATATTCCATGAAGATGACCGGATCGTTATAGGTGTAGGCGACGCTGCGGCAGCCCAGCTCATGCGCCACCCGCGCCAGCTTGTCCGGCGCAGCGGCATCGGCCAGGGTATCCATTTCACGCGACTTGCTCATGTCCCAGTTCTGGCAGAACTTGCAGGCCAGATTGCAGCCGGCAGTGCCAAACGACAGCACCGGCGTACCCGGCAGGAAATGGTTGAGCGGCTTTTTCTCGATCGGATCGATGCAAAAGCCGCTGGAACGGCCATAACTGGTCAGGACGATCCGGCCGTCGTGACAGCCGCGCACAAAGCACAGGCCCTGCTGGCCCTCGTGCAGCTTGCAATAGCGCGGGCAGACATCGCATTGCAGCCGCCCGTCATCAAGCGCATGCCAGTACTGGGTAGGAAAGAAATCGGTGGTTATCGCATTCATGGGCGTCCTCCTCGATCCAAGGCGCCTGTTTTATCCAAACCGGCCGGGTGGCCGCGCTTGTGCTGTTGCCGTGCGTCCTGGCACCTATACTGAACTGAGTTTAGCGATCCTGAAAGGACACCGGGAGAACACCCATGCATACTGTACGCGCCCCCGCAGTTGCGGGCCTGTTTTATCCAGCGGATGCCGCTGAATTGCGCATCCAGATCCAGCAGTTGCTGAATCAGGTCAAGCCGCTTGCAGAGCCGTCACCCAAGGCCATCATCGCCCCGCACGCCGGCTACATCTACTCCGGGCCGGTCGCTGCCTCCGCCTATGCGCGCCTGCGCGCCGCGCGCGGCACCGTCGAGCGGGTGCTGCTGCTCGGCCCCAGCCACCGCGTTGGCTTTCGCGGCATCGCCGTCAGCAGCATGACCGCCTTTGCCACCCCGCTCGGCACTATCCCCATCGACCAGAATGCCATCGAACAGTTGCAGCAACTGGAGGAGGTCGGTTTCCTCGAACAGGCTCACGCCCAGGAACACAGTCTGGAAGTGCACCTGCCGTTCCTGCAGATCGTGCTGGGCGATTTTCAGCTCGTGCCGATGGTCATCGGTGATGCGCGGCCGGAAACGGTCGGCGCGGTGCTGGAATTGCTGTGGGGTGGGCCGGAAACCCTGATCGTGATCAGCTCCGATCTCAGTCACTACCACGACTACCTGACCGCCCGGCACATGGACAGCGAGACCTCGCGGGCCATCGAGACGCTGCGCTATGAAGATATCGGTTATGAGCAGGCCTGCGGGCGCAATCCACTCAATGGCCTGCTATGGACAGCGCGGCGTAAGGGCCTGCATATCGACACCGTTGATCTGCGCAATTCCGGCGATACCGCAGGCCCGCGTGATCAGGTCGTCGGCTATGGTGCCTACCTGCTGCACTGAAACCTCTGCCTGATCCGTCATCCGTACCGAGATTCCGTCATGCTCACTGCTTCTCCTGCACCCACCCTGTCGCCCCGGGAACGTCGCATTCTGCTCGATCTTGCCCGTGCCTCGATCCAGCATGGCCTGCACCATCATCAGCCGCTGCCCGTCGATCCACGCGATTACCCCGAATCCCTGCAAGCGCTGCGCGCCACCTTTGTCACCCTGGAAAAGCAGGGCCAGTTGCGCGGCTGCATCGGCACACTCATCGCCCATCAGCCACTGGTGCAGGATATCGCCGCCCACGCCTATGCGGCCGCCTTTGATGATCCGCGCTTTCCGGAACTGGCCGCGGAGGAATTCGCACACCTGGAGCTGCACATTGCCGTGCTGTCGCCGCCGGAGCCTTTGCACTTTGATTCCGAGGATGCGCTGCTGGCACAGTTGCGCCCGGGTATCGACGGGCTGATCCTGCAGTTTCGCCGTGGCCGCGCCACCTTCCTGCCGGCGGTGTGGGAACAGTTGCCCGATCCCTATGTGTTCCTGGCCCAGCTCAAGCACAAGGCCGGCCTGCCGCTGGACTTCTGGTCGCCGGAACTGCGCGCCGAACGCTATACCACTGAAGCCTTCGGCGACGCCGAATCCACCTGAAGCCGTCGCCAGCGGCGCAGATCGGCCGGCGTGTCCAGATCCCAGCCCGGCGCCAGCTCGGACCAGTTCACGCCGAGCCGGTGCAGGCGCCGCCGGGTCGCCGCCAGCACCTGCGGCGTACCCCAGGCGATGCCCACGAACAGCCTCCGGCAGGGCCGGCGCAGACCGATCAGTACATAGCCACCATCCGCTGCCGGTCCCAGCACGGCATCGGCGCCGCCAGCCAGATGAGCGGCCGCCGCGCGCAATTCAGCCTCACTCAGCGACACGCAATCGCCACCGATCAACAGCGCGCTGTCACCTGCAATCAGGGTCCGGCGCAGGGCATGCGCCATGCGCGCACCCAGATCGCCACTGCGCTGCCGGCACAGACGCACGCCATAAGCGCGCCGGCAGGCGCTGAAAAAGCCATGCCGGCTGTCGGGTGCGCACCACAACTCCACCGGCCCCAGCGCCGTAGCCGTGGCCATGGCCAGCGTCCGCAGCAGCAGCACCCGATACAGCCGCGCCGCGCCGCGCGTGCCCAGCACCCCGGCCAGCCGGGTTTTCACCCGCCCCGGTACCGGCGCCTTGGCGAACACCAGCAGCCGGGGCAGCGGTGCGCTCAGCCGATCCACACCCGATCTCCCGCCGCAACCTGCTCAAACAGCGCCAGCAGCGCGGCGTTGTGCATGCGCACGCAGCCATGCGACAGCGGTACGCCCAGCGGCGCACTGTCCGGGCAACCGTGAATGTAGATGAAGCGGCGCAGGGTATCGCACTCACCGCCCCGGTTGCGCCCCGGCTCCAGACCGGTCAGCCACAGAATCCGGGTCAGAATCCAATCACGCTCGGGATAGCGGGCGGCCAATTCCGCGTCATAGATCTCGCCGGTCGGGCGTCGGCCCACGAACACCGTGTTCTCCGGCAGGCCGGCGCCAATGGCGATGCGGATCCGGTGCCAGCCGCGCGGTGTGCAGCCACTGCCGCGCTGTTCGCCAGGACCGTTGCGGGCAGTGGACACCGGATAGCTCGCCCGCAGCCGTTCGCCTTCAAACAGGCTCAGCCGCTGCCCGGCCAGATCGACGCGCAGCAGCCGCCCGCTCACCGCCAGTCCTTGTAGGGATGGCGCACCAGTTGCGAGTTGTAATAGCGCAGATCATGGGACACCTCCTCGCCAATCCAGTCGGGGCGCGCGAATGCTTCGTCAACTGTACCCAGTTCGACTTCGGCGACAATCAGTCCGGCGTTATCACCGCCAAACTCATCCACTTCCCAGAGATGATCACCGTAGTGGATAAAGTGACGGGTCTTCTCCAGCAGCGGTTTCTCGCACAGGGTATTGAGCAGTTCCTCGGCCTCGGCCAGCGGAATGCGGTACTCGTACTCGCGGCGCGCAATGCCCAGCGTGCCGCTCTTGATGTTCAAGTAACCTTGGTCACCGGCAACCCGCACCCGCACCGAGCGCGTCGCATCGCTGACCAGATAGCCCTGACGCATGCGCAGCGAGTGTTCCACTTGGTCGCGCCAGCGCTCATCGCGCAGCAGAAACTTATGTTCGATTTCCAGAGCCATGCTTTTGTTCTCCTCGATTCGGGATCAAGCCGCACAGGTTCGGTTACGGTCGGGCGGGTCCGGTTTTACGTTGGGGCGACACCCTTCGCCATATCCGGGGCTTTGTGTATGCTTGTCCATCATCCGCCTCCTAACACTGCTGTCCGGGAAAACGCCCAATGAGCGATATCGATCTCAACCAACTGCCCCTGCTCGATGAAGACATCATCATCGAGTTGCGCGAGATCATGGAAGATGAGTTTACCGACCTGCTGAATACCTTCCTGCACGATCTGCCGGTGCAACTCGCTCATATGGAAGCGGCTGTCGCCCAGGGTGACAGCAATGAGCTATACAGCGCGGCGCACAAGCTCAAGTCCAGTTGCGGCAGTCTCGGCGCGCTGCGCCTGGCCGAAGTGGTGCGCCGCCTGGAACAGGCGGGCCGCGACGGCACCGTAGCCGATGCCGTCGCACTGTTGCCGCTGGCGCGCGATTTCACCGCTACGACCATGGCCCGCCTGCAACAGCACATTGCATAAGCGGCACTTCAACCCGCCAGTAGCTCCAACAGACGCTCGACTGCTGCGACCCGCGCCGCGGCGTCGGGCAGTTCCTGCAGAAAGCGCAGCCGGTCCTGACCATCGAGCTTATAAACCCGTGGCTGTCGCTGAATCAGCCGCACCACGCGCGCCGGATCGATTTTCGGCGCCGGCCCGAACACCAGGCGCCCGCCCTTGGGGCCGGCCTCGATCCTGCGCACCCCGAGCGGCAAGGCCCGCAGCTTCAATTCAGTAACCCGGAACAGGTGCTTGAGCGGTGCCGGCAGCAAACCAAAGCGGTCGATCATCTCCACCTGCAGTTCGCGCAGCGCGCCAGCATCGGTGGCACTGGCAATGCGTTTATACAGAATCAGCCGGCTGTGCACATCGGGCAGGTAATCGTCGGGGATCAGCGCGGGGCTTTGCAGATCGATTTCCGGACCGTGATCGAGCGGCCGATCCAGCTCTGGCATCCGCCCGGCCTTCAGTGCTTGCACAGCCCGTTCCAGCAGTTCCATGTACAGACTGAAACCAACCTCGTGGATCTGGCCGCTCTGCGACTCGCCGAGCAGTTCGCCGGCGCCGCGAATTTCCAGATCGTGGCTGGCGAGCAGAAAACCGGCGCCGAGATCCTCCAGCGATTCGATGGCCTCGATGCGCTTGATGGCATCGGCGGTCATGGCCGCGCGGGGCGGCACGATCAGATAGGCATAGGCACGGTGATGTGAACGCCCGACCCGGCCGCGCAACTGGTGTAACTGCGCCAGCCCCAGCTTGTCGGCGCGATGAATGATGATGGTGTTGGCGCTGGGCACGTCGATGCCCGATTCGATGATCGTGGTGCAAAGCAGCAGGTTGCAGCGGCGGTGATAGAAGTCGAGCATCACCTGCTCCAGCTCACGCTCGCGCATCTGACCATGGGCAATCGCCAGACGCGCGCTCGGCACCAGATCAGCCAGTTGCGCGGCCATGCGCTCGATGGTCTCGACCTCGTTATGCAGAAAGTAGATCTGTCCTCCGCGCTTCAGCTCGCGCTGGCAGGCTTCCTGAATCAGCGCCTTGTTCCACTCACCGACAAAGGTTTTCACCGCCAGACGCCCGGCCGGCGGCGTAGCGATGATCGACAGTTCACGCAGCCCGGCCATGGCCATGTTCAAGGTGCGTGGAATCGGGGTCGCGGTCAGGGTCAGTACATCGACACTGTTGCGCAGTGCCTTGAGCTGCTCCTTGTGGCGCACGCCAAAGCGGTGTTCCTCGTCGATCACCACCAGCCCGAGCTGTTTGAAGCACACGCTATCCTGCAACAGCTTGTGGGTGCCGATCAGGATATCGACCTGACCTGCGGCCAGCGCCTTGAGGGTCTCGGCCTGCTGCTTGGGTGAACGGAAGCGCGACAGCGATTCAATGCGCACCGGCCAATCCGCAAAGCGATCGAGAAAATTCTGGGTGTGCTGCTGCGCCAGCAGCGTGGTCGGCGCCAGCACCGCCACCTGTCGCCCATCCTGCACGGCAACGAAGGCGGCGCGCATCGCCACCTCGGTCTTGCCAAAGCCGACATCGCCGCATACGACCCGGTCCATGGGCTTGCCGGAACGCAAATCGGCGATCACCGCGGCAATGGCGGCCTGCTGATCGGCGGTTTCCTCAAAGGGAAAACCCGCGGCAAAGGCGGCATAGTCGGCTTCGCTGAGCCGGAAAGCATGGCCGGGGCGGGCCGCCCGCCGCGCGTACAGATCGAGCAGTTCGGCGGCGGCATCACTGGCCTGTTCGGCGGCCTTGCGCTTGACCTTCTCCCATTGGCCACTGCCGAGGCGGTGCAGCGGCGCATGTTCCGGCGCCGCGCCGGTGTAGCGGCTGAGCTGTTGCAGCGAGGCGACCGGCACATACAGGCGATCGCCGCCGGCATATTCAACTACCACGAACTCGCCATCGATCCCGGCCACTTCCAGACGCTCCAGCCCGGCATAGCGGCCGATACCGTGTTCCTCGTGGACCACCGGCGCACCCGGACTCAGGTCGGTCAGATCGCGCAGAATGGTCTCAGGATCGCGGCTGCGCACCCGCTGACGGCTCTGGCGTACCCGCTCGCCGTACAGTTGCGCCTCAGCGATCACCGCCAGCGGCGGATCAGTCAGCAACAGGCCACGTTCCAGCGGCGCTACCGTGAGCGCTAGACGCAGCTGCGGCTGCTCAAGAAATGCGCTCCAGCTCGCGCATACCGTCGGTTGCAGGCCATAAGCGCGCAGGGTGTCCAGCAGCAGTTCGCGGCGCCCAGCCGACTCGGCGGCGATCAGAACCCGGCCGGGAAAATCAGCCAGAAACTGTTCCAGCGCAGCGGCCGGGCGTGCAGCGCGGGCATCAAAAAACAGGGCGGGCGGCGGCGCACTCGGATAGTTCACCCCCTCAACGCGGGTTTCGCCCAGTTCGATGCGTGGATAGCGGGCTAGCGCCTTTTCCACCTGCGTCGCGTCCAGAAACAGCAGCGGCGGCGGCAGCAATGGCCGCTCAGCGTCGTAGCGCAGCTGTTCGTAGCGGTCCATGATCTGCGCTTGGAATGCGGCTATCGCTGCATCGACACCCGGCAGACGGATCGCCAGGGTACTTTCCGGCAGGTGATCGAACAGAGTCGCGGCCTGGGCGAAGAACAGCGGCAGATAGTATTCAATTCCGCCGGGCGCATGGCCGGCGCTCACATCGCGATACAGTGTGCTGCGCTGCGGATCGCCTTCGAAATGACGCCGCCAGGCCTGGCGAAACTGGCTGATGCTGTCCTTGTCCAGAGCGAATTCACGCGCCGGCAACAGCTCAATGGCTGTGGTACGCGCCACTGATAATTGGGTCTCGGGATCGAAATCGCGGATGCTCTCGACCGTGTCATCGAACAGCTCGATGCGGTAGGGTCGCGCCGCGCCCATCGGGAACAGGTCGAGAATCGCACCGCGTACCGCGAACTCGCCGTGCTCGACCACCTGCGACACGCAGTTATAACCGGATGCCTCCAGGCGCTGGCGGAAGCTATCCAGATTCAGCTGTTCGCCGGTCTTCAGCAGCAGAGCATAGCGATCCAGATAATCGCGCGGCGCCAGACGCTGCATCAGCGTCGCCACCGGCACCACCAGGATGCCATGGCGGCGCTGTGGCAGCCGGTACAGGGCCGCCAGTCGCTGCGAGAGAATGTCCTGATGCGGCGAAAAGCCGTCGTAGGGCAGAGTTTCCCAGTCGGGAAAGGTCAGAATATCCAGCGCCGCGCCGCCGAATACGCGCAGTTCGCTTTCCAGGCGCAGCGCACTCTGGCTGTCGGGAGTGATGGCCAGTACCAGGCCGCGAAAGCGGGTCGCAGCGGCGATCAGCAGGGCCGGCGCGGCACCGTGCAGCATGCCCCAGGACAGGGTCTGGCGGGCATCGGACGGCAGAACCGCAACCAGGGGTGGCGCGGGCCGGGAGCTGGCGGGCGAAGCGGACATGGCGAGGACAAAACCCGGTGGCCAGGGAAGTTGCCTATTGTTTCACAGGGCTGCGCATCGCGCACAGATCGCCAATGATCCACTCGCCGCGCCGCACGGCGACCGGGTACAGCGTGCCTTGTATCGCCCGGCCGGGTCGGCTATAGTCTGCAACCTTCGCTTTTCGCCGGAGTAGCTCAGTCGGTAGAGCAACTGATTCGTAATCAGTAGGTCGCAGGTTCGATTCCTGTCTCCGGCACCAAAAGAGATCCAGCATCGCTCAAGCCCGCCGCAAGGCGGGCTTTTTCGTGCCCTGGCTGTCCAATCCGTCCCCGTCGATCCATGGGCGGGCGCGGGCGACCGGGAGTTGCCGCGCTACAAGTCCGCACCCGGTGCTGTTGCTAGCCGTTGCCGTGACCGGTACCGGAATCGAATTGCGGCTGCTGCGGGATGCTGAAAATATGGGTGGCGCGGAAAGCTTCGACCTGCTTCTCGGCCTCGGCGATTTGCGCCGGCGTCATCTTCTCAGCCAGTTCACGCTTGGCCTGCGGCGCTTGGCCATCACCCTGGCTCTCAGCCAGCGCATACCAGACATAGGCCTGCACCGGATCGCGGTCCACGCCTTCGCCTTCCTCGTACATGATCGCCAGATTGACCTGCGCTTGTGACAGGCCCTGTTCGGCAGCCTTGCGATACCAGATGATCGCCTGGGCGTCGTCCTGCGGCACACCCTGGCCGTTGTCGTACAGCACGCCCAGATTGAACTGGGCAAAGGCATAGCCCTGCTCGGCCAAGGGGCGGACGATGGCCAGTTCGGCCGCGTAGTCACCGCGCTCGTGAGCGCTGCGCGCCCGGCCCCAGTCACCGTCGCCGCTCCAGGCGGGCGCACTGCCCATCAGGCTGAAAATAAGCATTAAAAACAGTTTTTTATTCATGCGTGGATGCTCAATCGAAGGAATGGATGCAGGATCAGTCGTGGTACAGGTCAAAACGGCTCAAGTGTAGCACCGGGCGGCGCGACACCCACGCAATCGGTGTGGCGGCTGCGTCAATCCCAGCGTAGGTCGTTATTATCGTTCCAGCCCCGCCCCCAGGACGCCCAGCCTGCGACCCAGGCATGATACAAATAACTGTTTTTAACGTAAGGATTTTGCTCGTCACCGCAGCGCGCTGCTTCAAAACCCAGGCGAAAAGCCTGTTGAAACAGCGGGGCCAGTTTCTGAGAGGAATCGCCACTGCCACGCATCGGAGTTTTCCAGCAAGTTCATGACCATTTTAGACCAGTTGCCGGCATGCGTGTTGCGTTTTAAATAAATTTTTATTTTTTTTACAACTTTGTTGTTTAGTTGTTCGATTCGAAAGAAATGGCTCTTTGGTCATGAATTATTTATTAATCAGCCTGTTGCGCCTGCATCCGGTACAGGCTGGCATACAAGCCACCCAGGGCGAGCAGTTCGCCATGGGTACCACTTTCAATCAGGCGGCCACGATCGAGCACCACGATGCGGTCGGCATTTTCCACCGTGGACAGGCGGTGGGCGATGACAAAGGCGGTGCGGCCGCGCCGCAGGGTATCGAGTGCCTGCTGCACCTTGCGCTCGGATTGGGTGTCGAGCGCCGAGGTGGCTTCATCAAGAATCAGGATCGGTGCATCCTTGAGCAGGGCGCGGGCGATGGCGATGCGCTGACGCTGGCCACCGGACAGACGCGCGCCATTTTCCCCAATCAGAGTCGCCAGCCCCTCGGGCAGCTCCCGGATAAAGTCCAGAGCATGGGCATGCTCGGCAGCCTCAAGAATCCGGGCCTCGCTGACCTCGAAGCCGGCGCCATAGGCGATATTGGCAGCGACGGTATCGTTGAATAGCACGATATCCTGACTGACATAAGCGATATTGGCGCGCAACTCGGCCAGATGCAGTTCGTTGATCGGCAGGCCATCGAGCAGGATTCGCCCGGAATCCAGTTCATAGAAGCGCGGCAGCAGCGCCATCAGGGTAGTCTTGCCGCTGCCGGAAGGGCCGACCAGGGCGATGGTTTCGCCGGGCTGCACGCTCAGATCAAACTGCTCCAGTACCGGAGCACCCTCGGCGCGATAGCGGTGGCTGACCTGCTGGAAGCGCACCTCACCACGGGCGCGCCCCAGACTGCGGGTGCCGTGATCGCTTTCCGGCGGCTCGTCAAGCAGTGCAAACAGGGCTTCCGCCGCTGCTAGACCGCGCTGCAATTGCTCGTTGACCTTGGTCAGACGCTTGATCGGCGCCAGCAGCATGGCCATGGCGCCAAACAGCGATACGAAACCACCGACGGTGATCTGGTTGGCCGCTGATTGCAGCGACGCAAAATAAATCATGGTGCCGAGAGCGAAAATCGCCAGCAGCTGCACCAGCGGCCCGCTGCCTTCGGACGCGGCGGCCAGCTTGAGATTGAAATGGCGCACCCGGTTGTTGACCCGGTGAAAACGCGCCCGCTCGTACTCCTGGCCGCCAAAGATCTTGATCACCTTGTGCCCCTGCAACACCTCGTCGATGACGTGGGCCAGATCGCCCATCAGATCCTGCAGCTCGCGGCTCAGCCGGCGCAGCCGCCGGCTGACCAGGCGCATGATCAGGGCGATGCCGGGTGCAATCAGAAAGGCCAGCAGCGATAGTTTCCAGTTCAAATACAGCATCCAGCCCAGCAGGCCGATGACGGTCAGCCCGTCGCGCACCAGGGTCACCAGCGCCTGGGTCGTGGCGCTCATCACCTGGGTGACGTCGTAGGTAAGGCGTGATAGCAGGTTGCCGGCGGAATGATCATCGAAGTAGCGGGTCGGCAGGGTCAGCAGGCGGGCAAACAGATCACCGCGCAGATCGGTCACCACGCGCTGCGCAATCCATTCCATGGCCAGCGCACCGACGAAGATGGCCAGGCCGCGAATGATGAACACCGCGACCAGCAGCAGCGGCACCAGGCGAATGCTGTGCGGATCCTTGGCCACAAAGCTGCCATCGAGCAGCGGCTGGATCAGGGCCGGAATCAGCGGCTCGGTGGCAGCGGCGATGACCGTGCCGAGCAGCGACAGGGCGAAGACGCGGGTATGGGGCCGTACATAGCGCAGCAGCCGGAAATAGAGGTCTTTACTGTTCATCGGATGGGCGGGCGGTGGCGAGAGGCAACGGCCAGGAGCCAAATGCCACCATGCTATCATGCAATTCCCGTGTAACTCTCCCCAGGTTTACCATGCAAGTGCATATTCCTTCGTTCGCGCCGGCCCGGATCCTGATTGTCGGCGACGTCATGCTGGACCGCTACTGGTACGGCCCAGCCGCGCGGATTTCTCCGGAAGCGCCTGTCCCGGTGGTGCGGGTCGAACAGATTGAAGAGCGCCCCGGTGGCGCCGCCAATGTCGCGGTCAACATCGCCACGCTCGGCGCTCAGGTCCGGGTCCTGGGCGTGGCCGGTGCCGATGAGGCCGCCGACCGTCTGCAACAACGGCTGCAGCGGCTGGGTGCCGCCTGTGAGTTGCTGCGCCTGCCCGGACAGGCGACCATCACCAAGCTGCGCGTACTCAGCCGCAACCAGCAGTTGTTGCGCCTGGATTTCGAGGACGGCTTTCCCGGTTTTGAACCGGCGAGCCTGCAGGAGCGCTTCCGCGCCCGGCTGGCCGAGGTCGATATCGTGGTGCTGTCCGATTACCAGAAAGGTGCGCTGCGCGAAGTCGAGACCTACATCGAGGCGGCGCGCGCCGCTGGCAAGCCGGTGTTGGTCGATCCGAAGGGCCAGGATTTCGCCCGCTATCGCAACGCCACCCTGCTTACGCCCAATCTGGCCGAATTCGAGGCGGTCACCGGTCCCTGTCGCGATGAGCAGGAACTGGTTGATCGCGGCGAGGCGCTGCGCCGTGAACTGGCTCTGGAGGCGCTGCTGATCACCCGTGGCGAACAGGGCATGAGCCTGCTGCGCGAGGGCGGCGAGCCGCTGCATCTGGCGGCGCGCGCCCGCGAGGTTTACGACGTCACCGGCGCGGGCGATACCGTGATCGCCACCCTCGCGACCGGACTGGCGGCCGGATTGAGTCTGGCCGCAGCAACGGTGCTGGCCAATCTGGCGGCGGGTATTGTGGTCGGCAAGCTTGGTACCGCCAGCGTCACCGTGTCCGAACTGCGCCGCGCCCTGTATGCCCACGAGGAACCCCCGCGCGGCGTGCTCGATGAGGAAACCCTGCTGCGGGTAGTCGCCGACGCCAAGGCCCACGGCGAAACCATCGTCATGACCAACGGCTGTTTCGACATTCTCCACGCTGGCCATGTCGCCTATCTGGAGCAGGCCAAGCGCCTCGGTAATCGGCTGATCGTCGCCGTCAATGACGATGCCTCGGTGCGCCGGATCAAGGGCGCCGAGCGCCCGGTCAACGCCCTGTGGCAACGGATGCGGGTGTTGGCTGGACTGGCGGCAGTGGACTGGGTGGTACCATTTGGCGAGGACACTCCGGAGCGGCTGATCAGCGCGGTCAGTCCCGATTACCTGGTCAAGGGCGGCGATAACAACCCGGCCCATATTCCCGGCAACCGCCACGTCTGGGACAGCGGCGGCCAGGTGGTGGTGATGGATTATATCGATGGCTGCTCGACCACCGGCACTATCGCCCGCATCCTGCAGCGGCCATGAGCGCGCCGACGGTGTTCCAGGTCGATATCGCTATTATCGGTGGCGGGATCGCCGGTCTATGGCTGCTGGCGCAGTTGCGCGAGCACGGTTATGACGCCGTACTGATCGAGAGCAGCGCACTCGGCGCCGGCCAGACGCTGTGCGCGCAGGGCATCATCCACGGCGGCACCAAATACAGCCTGCACGGCCAGTTCAGCACCTCGGCGGCGGCAATCGCCGACATGCCGGCGCTGTGGCGGCGCTGCATGGCCGGTGCCGGCGAGATCGATCTGCGCGGCGCGCGGCTGCTGGCCGAGCATCAGTATCTGTGGGCGACGCAGGCGCCGACCTCGCGGCTGGCGGCCTTTTTCGCCAGCAAGCTGATGCGCGGCCGGGTGGAAAAAGTGGCCGGCTCCACGGCCCTGGACATGCCGGCGGCGTTGCAGCATCCGCGCTTTCGCGGCACTGCATACCAGCTCGATGAGCCGATCGTGGCCGTGGATTCGGTGCTGGCGGTGCTGGCGGAACGCTATCAGGCCGCGCTGCTTGCCAGCCAGGGGCCAGCGATCCTGAAAGCCGATGGCAGCCTGACCCTGCATCATCCCGATGGCCTGCCACGGGTGATGCGTCCGGCCCTGACCGTGTTCACCGCCGGTGCCGGCAATGCCGGCCTGCCCTGGGCGAGTCTGCAACTGCGCCCGCTGCACATGGTGCTGGCGCGCGGCACGGCCCTGCCCGGTTTGCTATACGCACATTGCCTGGGCGCCAGCGACCTGCCACGCCTGACCGTGACCAGTCATTACGATGCCCAGGGTCGGCTGATCTGGTATCTGGGCGGGGCGCTGGCCGAGGAAGGCGTCGCACGCGACCGGGCCGCACAGATCCGCGCTACGCGCCGCGAACTGCGGACGCTGCTGCCGTGGGTGGACTGGAACGCGGTGCAGTTCGCCACCTTTACCGTGCAACGCGCCGAGGCCCGCCAGGCGGATGGCCGTCGGCCGAGTGGACCGGGGGTGTTTCGCGATGGCCGGGTGATTGCCGCATGGCCGACCAAGATGGCACTGGCGCCGTTGCTGGCCAGGCAGATCGAAGCGCTGCTGCCCGACCTTGGGATGCGGCCACGCCCACGCGATTTGTCCCGGCTGGCCGACTGGCCGCGACCGGCGCTGGGTGTGTATCCCTGGGATCGGGAGGATCTGGAATGGAGCTAAGAGCACTGGGCACGACCGGCCTACGGGTCAGCGCGCTGGGTCTGGGCACGGTCAAGCTGGGTCGCAATCAGGGGGTCAGGTATCCACAACCCTTTGAGCTGCCCTCGGATCAGCAGGCGCTGGCACTGCTGGAGCTGGCCTGGGATCTGGGGATCAATCTGCTCGATACCGCGCCGGCCTATGGCCTCAGCGAGGAACGGCTGGGGCGGCTGCTGCGCCAGTGCCGGCGCGACTGGGTGATCGTGACCAAGGTCGGCGAGGCGTTTCAGAACGGACAATCGCAGTTCGATTTTTCCGCCGCCGCAACCCGGGCCAGCGTCGAACGCAGCCTGCGCCGGCTGGGCGTGGCGGCGCTGGATGCGGTGCTGATCCATTCCAGCGGCGATGATCTGGCGATTCTGGAGCAGCAGGAGGCGCTGCCAACCCTGCTGGATTTGCAACAGGCCGGTCTGATCCGCGCCGTGGGCATGTCCACCAAGACCGTGGCCGGCGGCCTGCGCGCGTTGGCCTGCTGCGATCTGCTGATGCTCACCTATAACCTGCTGCAGCGCGAGGAACTGCCGGTGATCCGGGCCGCCGCAGCCGCTGGCAAGGGTGTACTGATCAAGAAGGGCCTGTGCAGCGGCCACCTGGACCCGACAGCACCGACTGATCCGGTGCGGGCGGCGCTGCACTTGATTCTGGCCGAGCCGGGGGTCAGCAGCGTGGTGGTCGGGACGCTGAATCCGGCGCACCTGCGGGCGAATGTGGCAGCGGCCAAGGCAGTGCAGGCGGTAAGGTAACTGCAGGATAGATCAGATCCTGTCCTTGGCTCGCAGTGCCACCCGTAAACGTTCTACGCCCTCGGCCAGGCGCGGAATCGCGCGGGTATAGGCAAATCGCACATGCCGCTCGGGCCGATACTGACCAAAGTCGATGCCGGGCGTGATGGCAACACCGGTCTCCTCCAGCAGGCCCAGCGCGAAACCGTAGCTGTCCTCGCTGAAGCGGCTGCAGTCGGCGTAGAGATAGAACGCGCCGTCCGGGGTTACCGGAATCGAAAAACCCAGCTCACGCAGCGCCGGCAGCAGGAAATCGCGGCGGGCCTGAAATTCACGCCGCCGTTCCTCGAAAACCGCCTGCGCCGCGGGGGTGAAGGCCGCCAGCGCTGCATACTGCGCCGGGGTTGAGGCAGCCAGAAACAGATTCTGCGCCAGCTTTTCCACGGCGCTGACGCAATCGTCCGGCGTCACCAGCCAGCCCAGCCGCCAGCCGGTCATGCCGTAGTACTTGCTGAAGCTGTTGACCACGAACACCCGGTCGGAACAGGCCAGCGCGGTTTGCAGCGGCGCGCCGTAGACCAGACCGTGATAGATCTCGTCCATGATCAGCCGCCCGCCGCGCGCCTCGACCGCCGCGACAATGGCCGCCAGCTCCGCCGGTGGCACCACCGTGCCGGTCGGATTGGCCGGCGAGGCCAACAGTACCGCCACGGTGCGCGCGTCCCAGTGACGCTTAACCAGTTCAGCGGTCAACTGGTAACCCGTCTCCGGGCCGACCGGAATGCCCACTGCCTCACCTTCCACCAGGCGCACGAAATGGCGGTTGCAGGGATAGCCCGGATCGGCCAGCAGCACCCGGTCACCGGGATTGATCCAAGCCGCAGTGGCCAGTTGCAGCGCACCGGATGCGCCCGGCGTGACCAGGATGCGCCGCGCGGGCACTTCAACCCCGTAGCAGTCCTGATAATGCTGGCTGATGGCCTGACGCAGGGCCGGCAATCCGGCGGCGGCGGTGTAGCCGGTACGACCATCGGCCAGGGCGCGCTGCCCGGCGGCAATGATCGGCGCGGCACTGGTGAAATCCGGCTCGCCGATTTCCATGTGCACGATGCTGCGGCCCGCCGCTTCCAGTTCATGGGCACGCGCCAGCAGGGCCATGACGTGAAAGGGCGCGATATCAGCCGTGCGCCGCGCACCCGGCAGAGTCGCGTTCAAAATGTCCGTCCCCGGTCGATCTGATCGTCATCGTGAATCGACAGATCGGCCAGACTGCTGGATCGACTGCTACCGCCGGATTCCATGCCTTCAGCAAGGCGAATCTGCAGGCCGACGTTATTCTTGGAATCGGCATTCTTGATCGCTTCCTCCTTGGAAATCCTGCCTTCCTTGTACAGTTTGAACAGCGACTGATCGAAGGTCATCATGCCGCCCTCGGTGCCCTGCTCCATGGCATCCTTGATGTAGTCGATCTTGCCCTTCTGGATCAGGTCGGCGATGTAGGGCGTATTGAGCAGCACTTCCACCGCTGGCACCAGGCCGCCATCCAGACCGCGGATCAGCCGCTGTGAAATCACCGCACGCAGATTCAGCGAGAGATCCATCAGCATCTGCGGCCGGGCATCCTCGGGGAAGAAGTTGACGATGCGATCCAGGGCGCCGTTGGCGTTATTGGCGTGCAGGGTCGACAGCACCAGATGCCCGGTCTCGGCGAAGGTCAGCACGTACTTCATCACCTCGCGCTGGCGCACCTCGCCGACCAGAATCACATCCGGCGCCTCGCGCATGGCGCTGCGCAGGGCATTCTCATAACTGTGGGTATCAATGCCAATCTCGCGCTGGCCGACCACCGATTTCTTATGCTGATGGGTGAACTCGATCGGGTCCTCAATGGTGATGATGTGCCCGGGCGCACTGGAATTGCGATGATCGATCATTGCCGCCAGCGTGGTGGATTTGCCCGAGCCGGTGGCGCCGACCAGCATGATCAGGCCCCGCTTTTCCATCACCAGTTGTCGCAGCAGCGGCGGCAGGCCGAGTTCTTCGACCTGCGGAATATCGCCCTTGATGTAGCGGATCACCATGGACACTTCGCCGCGCTGCTTGAAGACATTGGCGCGGAAGCGACCGACGCCGTGCAGCGGAATGGCGAAATTCAATTCCCATTCGTGCTCGAATTCCTTGATCTGGTCGTCCTTCATCACCGAATAGGCAATCTCGCGCACCTGCCCGGGACCGAGCACTTTGTTACCGATGGGGCGCACCACCCCACCGATCTTGATGTTGACCGAGGCACCGACATAGAAAAACAGGTCGGACGCGTTCTTGTCGACCATCAGCTTGAGATAGGGGGTGATGTCCATGGCAATCGCTCCGCGCGTGCGCTCAGGCCAGCCGGTTCAGGCCATTGAGCGCCGCTACCCGGTACGCCTCGGCCATGGTCGGATAGTTGAACGTGGTGTTGACAAAGTACTGGATGCTATTGGCCTCGCCCTGCTGGGCCATGATCGCCTGACCGATGTGGACGATCTCGGCGGCCTGGTCGCCAAAGCAGTGGATGCCGAGAATTTCCAGGGTATCGCGATGGAACAGCAGCTTGAGCATGCCCACAGTGCGCCCGGTGATCTGGGCGCGCGCCAGGCTCTTGAAATAGGCATGGCCAACTTCGTAGGGAATGCGCGCTTGGGTCAGTTCGCGTTCGGTGCGCCCGACCGAGCTGATTTCCGGCGAGGTGTAGATGCCAGTGGGGATGTAGTCGATCAGGTGATGATCGCAACTGCCGCTGACCAGATGCGTGGCGGCAAAGCGCCCCTGATCGTAGGCGGCGCTGGCCAGGCTGGGATAGCCGATCACGTCGCCGACCGCGTAGATGTGCGGCAGGGCAGTACGGTAGTTCTCATCGACCTTGAGCTGGCCACGGTTGTTCGGGGTCAGGCCGAGTTCCTCCAGACCCATGTTCTGGGTATTGCCAGTGCGGCCATTGGCCCAGAGCAGAGCATCGGCCTTGATCTTCTTGCCTGACTTGAAGTGCATCATCACACCGTCGGCCATGCCTTCCACCTGCTCGTATTCCTCGTTGTGGCGGATCATCACACCCTGGTCACGCAGGTGATAACTCAGGGCGTGGGCAATCTCGTCATCGAGGAAGGACAGCAGTTGCGAGCGGGTATCGACCAGGTCGACCTTGCAGCCCATGTTGCGGAAGATGCTGGCGTATTCGCAGCCAATCACTCCGGCGCCATAGATCAGAATCGAGCGCGGCGTGCACTTCATGCTCAGGATGGTGTCGCTGTCGAAGACCCGCGGATGGTTGAAATCGATGTCGCGGGCCCGGAACGGGTGCGAGCCGGAGGCGATGACGAAGGCGTCGGCGTGCAGAATGATGGGTTCGACACTGGTCTTGGAGCGCACTTCCAAAGTGTGGGCATCGAGGAAGCGGGCATAGCCGTGGTGCAGCTTGACGCGGTTGCGCTCGTAGAAGTCGCGCCGCATGCCCGATTGGCGGGCGATCACCGATTCGGCTGAGCGCAGCAGGTCCGGGTAGGACAGCTTCAGCGCCGTGCCCAGCGCACTGCGGAAGGCTGGGGTGGTATTGAACTCCAGCATCCGGTTGATGGAATGACGCAGGGCCTTGGAGGGAATGGTGCCCCAGTGGGTACAACCACCACCGACCAGGTGGTGCTTTTCAATCACCGCCACTGCTTTGCCGTCCTTGGCGGCTTTCATGGCGGCGCCTTCTCCTCCCGGTCCGGTCCCGATCACGATGACATCGTATTTCTGGTCGTTCATGGTTGTGCTCGTGGGTGGTGTGCTGCGGAGGATGCGGGGCGCTCCCCCGTTATGACGTTATGGGTGTTGAACAATGGCTAGTTTAGACCCTTTTGTGGCACGGGGCGTAATGGCCGCCCCGCACCGGCGGGCACGTTTTCATGCCCGCAGAGCCAGATTTTCCGCTATGCGCCGTGCGCCCGGATAATCGGGTTTGCCGGATCCCAGCAGGGGAATTTCCCGCACGGTCAGCACCTGGCGCGGAATATACAGCTCGCCCAGCCCTTCGCGATGGGCGGCGGCGATCAGATCGCTGCGATCGGCGTCCTGCTGGGTGGTGAGCAGCACGATATGTTCGCCCTTGACCGGATCGGGCAGATTGAGTGCGGCGTGCTGCCGCTCCGGCCAGCAGTCAGCGGCAAGCTGCTCGACGGTGGCCAGCGAGATCATTTCACCACCGAGCTTGGCAAAGCGTTTGGCGCGCCCCAGGATGGTGATGAAGCCGGCCTCGTCGATGCGCACGATGTCGCCGGTATCATGCCAGCCCGGCCCCTGCTCGGTACGCGGCGGCGCCAGTCGCCCCGGCTGGCCCGGCAGCAGGTAGCCGGCCATGACGTTCGGGCCGCGCACGCACAGCAGGCCGCCCTCGCTGATGCCTTCCACCGGCGCCAGATAGTATTCCAGTCCCGGAAACAGCTTGCCGACCGTGCCGCTGCGATGATGGCGGCGGGTGTTGGTGGCTAGCACCGGACTGGCCTCGGTCAGGCCATAGCCCTCACTGATGCGGATGCCGAACTTTTCGCTCCACAGCCGTCGGGTCTCGTCGCGCAGCGGCTCGGCGCCCATGATCACCAGGCGCACACTGAAAAAGTCATAGGGATCGGCGTGGCGGCCATAACCCATCAGGAAGGTGTTGGTGCCAAACAGCACCGTGGCGCGGCGTTCGTAGCTCAATTCGGGCAGGATGTGATAGTGCAGCGGCGATGGGTACAGGATCACCCGCGTGCCCAGCAGCAGCGGGGTCAGGGTCGCGGTGGTCAGGCCAAAGGCATGAAACACCGGCAGGGCGTTGAGAATCACGTCACTGGGCATGATGTCGAGCACCGCGCGCGCCTGGGCGACATTGGCCAGCAGGTTGCGATGGGTCAGCACCACGCCCTTGGGCTCACGCTCGGAACCGGAGGTGAACAGGATCACCGCCGGGTCATCGGCGCGCACTGTGCCAGCCAGGCGGCGGAAGCTGCGCACCGGGGTTAAGGCCCGCGCCAATCCACGCAGGCGCACCGCCAGGGTGGCATGGGGTCGCAGATCCTCCAGGAATAGCACCGTGGTTTGCGCGCTCAGCGCAGCGATCTGCGCCTCCAGGCCGGCGGCGGCGACAAAGGCGCGCGACGTGCAGACCGTGCGCACCTCAGCGATGCGGCAGGCGCTGAGCAGGTCGTGAATACCGGCGGTGAAGTTGAGGATCACCGGCACCCGGCCCCGCAGATGCAGAGCAAGCATCCCGATCACCGCCGCTGCGGTATTGGGCAACAGCAGGGCGACATTGCGCCCCAGCGCTATGGCTTCTGACCCGGCGGGCGTCGGGCGCGGCGCGTTTTCCAGCAGGTCGGCAAGGATGAAGGCGCGGGTGAACAGTGCCCGCCAGCCGAGGCGCTGCTGCTGGGCATCTTCCAGCACGATGCGGCTGCCGCCGTGACGCTGCCAGGTGTCGAGCATTGCCGCCGCCAGCGGCTGATCCTGGCGGATACCGCGATAGGCCAGCTCCACCATCAGTTCGTCCAGTTGCCGGCCGAGCTGCTGGCGGCGGGCGCGACCGTTGCTGGCGGTCGCGCTCAGGCGGCGCGGCGGCAACAGGGTCAGGCGGATGCGCGGAAACGGCCGCCGGCGCACCATGCCCTGCAGCCGCGACAGCAGGCTGTATTGCGCACCCTCGATATATACCGGCAGCAGCGCAGCATCGGCCTTGTCGGCCGCCAGCGCCGGCCCTTCGTAGATCTTCATCAATGCCCCGGTGACGCTGATGCGGCCCTCGGGAAACACCGCCACGCGCTCGCCGGCCTTCAGGTGCTGGATCAGGGTTTTCAGATACAGCGGGTTGGTCGGATCGATGCTGATGTGGCGGGTGATGGCAATGAATGGCCTGACCCACCAGTGCTGGGCAATACGGGTGTTGATGACGAAGATCGGCATGTCCGGCAGGAAGGCGGCCAGCAGCGCGCCATCCAGATAGGACACATGATTGGCGACAATCAGCAGACGGCGCTCGTCATGCGGGTAATGCTCCCAGCCGATCAGCTCGACGCGGAACAGGCGCTGGAACAGGGCGCGGGTCAGGCGTTGCAGCAGGCCGCGCATCTCAGTGCGCTCCGTGTTCACGGGTAGCGGCAAAGCGCACCTCAGGCCAGCGCTCCTGGGTCAATTGCAGGTTGACCCGGGTCGGTGCGATATAGACCAGTTCACCATGGTGATCCAGCGCCAGGTTATCGTGCAGCTTGTTCTTGAATTCCTCAAAGCGCCGGGTATCGGCGCAGCGCACCCAGCGCGCGGTGGTGACGTTGACGTTCTCAAAACCGCACTCGACCCCATACTCGCTGCGCAGGCGGAAGGCGGCCACATCGAATTGCAGGATACCGACCGCGCCGAGAATCAGGTCGTTGCTGTTGAGCGGGCGGAACAGTTGCGTTGCGCCTTCCTCGCAGAGCTGCTCCAGACCCTTTTGCAGCGCTTTCATCTTCAAAGGATCGCGCAGCCGGGCGCGTCGGAACAGTTCCGGGGCGAAATCGGGAACGCCGGTGAAAGTCAGTTCCTCGCCCTGGGTGAAGGTATCACCGATGCGGATGGTGCCGTGGTTGTGCAGGCCGATGATGTCGCCGGCATAGGCAGCTTCGACATGCTCGCGCTCGGCGGCCATGAAGGTCAGCGCATCGGCGATTTTCACCTCGCGGCCAAGGCGGACATGGCGCGCTTTCATCCCCGGCTGATAAGTGCCGGAACAGACCCGCAGAAAGGCAATGCGGTCGCGGTGCTGCGGGTCCATGTTGGCCTGGATTTTAAACACGAAGCCGGTGAATGCCTCCTCGTCAGCGGCCACCAGACGCTGCACGGTGGCGCGACTACCCGGTGGCGGGGCATGTTCGATGAAACCGTCGAGCATTTCCTGCACGCCGAAATTGGTCAGTGCCGAGCCGAAGAATACCGGCGTCAAGCGCCCGGCGCGGTAGTCGGCGAAATCGAAGGCATGGCTGGCGCCGCGCACCAGATCGATTTCCTCACGCAGCGCCGCCGCCCGTTCGGCGCCGAGTTCCTGATCGACCGCCGGATGATGCAGACCCTGGATGGTATGGCCGGTATTGATGCGCCCATCGCGGGACGGGTCGTAGAAGTGGATGAAATCCTGCTCCAGGTGATAGACACCCTTCAGTTCGCGACCCATGCCAATCGGCCAGGTGATCGGCGCGCAGCGGATCTTGAGAATATTCTCGACCTCGTCGAGCAGTTCGATCGGTTCGCGGCCTTCGCGGTCGAGCTTGTTGATGAAGGTAAAGATCGGTGTGTCGCGCAGCCGGCAGACCTCCATCAGCTTGATGGTGCGTTCCTCGACACCCTTGGCGCAGTCGATCACCATCAGCGCCGAATCCACTGCGGTCAGGGTGCGATAGGTGTCCTCGGAAAAATCCTCGTGCCCGGGCGTATCGAGCAGGTTGACGATGCACTCGCGGTAGGGGAACTGCATCACCGAGGAGGTGACTGAGATGCCGCGCTGCTGCTCCAGCGCCATCCAATCGCTGGTTACATGGCGGGTCGCCTTGCGGCCCTTGACCGTGCCGGCCAGCTGAATAGCGCCGCCAAATAGCAGCAGCTTTTCGGTCAGGGTGGTTTTACCGGCGTCGGGGTGGGAGATGATGGCGAAGGTACGCCGGCGGTTCAGTTCGTCAAGAAAGGTGCTCATCACGGGTCGGCTGGGGTCGGGAATCGGGAATTTTGAATGGGATGTTGCGCAATTGCGTGGATTTTACCCGAATTCAACCGGGTCCACCGACGGTGCGCGCACCACGCTGCTGCATCAGCCATATCCTGACGGGTTGTGGTTGATGCAGCGATGAAGTTCCGACCCGTTCCTGGTGCCGTTCAGACCAGTCCAAGCAGCCGCGCCGCCAGCGGCAGCACCTGATCGGCGCGTGCCACATCGACATGGGTGGCGACGCCGGGTACGCCAGGACCGGAGCTGCCACGCTGCACTCGCTCGCCAAGCTGGCGCCGTTCCGGGGCGGCAAAGCCGGAAAAGGTGCGGCGCAGCAGCGGTAGCATCTGGGTGAAGGCCGTACCGGACAGCCCACACAGCCAGGCATCGAGCAGTTGCCACAGCCCCTCGTGATGCAGCAGCAGCAGACCGCTACCGTGCAGGAAGCCCTCCAGCCAGGCCGCTGCCCTGGCGACATCACCGGCTGGCGACAGCGCCAGGCCCATGCGCCGGCCGGTTTCCGCCGCATCGAACACCTGTTGTTCGAACAGCAGCCGGCAGGTATGCCCAGCCACCAGGCCATGCAGGCCCACCTGATCGGCCAGCCGCGCCAGCGCGCCCTGCCAGATTGCGGTTTGCCCGGCCTCCTGCAACAGGGCGACAGCCGCCTGCGTCGCTTGCAGGTGCGCGAACATGTCCGCTGCTGCCGCATCGTCGAGGGCGCTGCAGGCCGCGGGCAGACCGATGGCAATGCGCGTCACCAGCCCGGCCACCACCGGACCGACCCGGCTGGCGTCGGTCTGGCGCACATCGCCATAGCGCAGCACCCGCGCCAGCGGCGGCAGGCTTTCCATCAGATGCGGGATATCGTGGGTCAGGGCAGCCCGGTCCTGCAGCAGCGCCATGAGCGCGTGGATCACATCGGGCAGCGCGGCCAGCAGGGTCTGTTCGACCAGCGCGGTCAGGGCGCTGAGCTGATCACTTTTCTGCGCCTGATCGCGGGCGCGGGCGCTGGCGGCATCGGCGACGCTATTGCCCCACAGGCTGGCCTCGATCACGGCCAGCGCCAGTTCCGGCTGCCACTGCAGGCGCCAATGCTCCTTGAAGGTGCCCTTGCCGCTGGCCTGCTCCGGCTGGCCCCAGGCAATGCCGAGCAGATTCAGGCGGTGCAGCAGCTGGCTGCGCTCCAGGTCATTGGGCTGGCGCAAATCCAGTTCCAGCCGGCGCTGCCCGGCTTCCGGCGGCAGACGCAGCCGCTTCTGCTGGCGCTGCAGATCCAGTTGCAGGGGCAGCATCGGCGTATGCTCCGGCACCACACCCAGGCACTCGCCGATCAGTAACTGCTCTTCAATCAGCCGCAGCGGCGCAGCATCGCCCTGGCAGAGCACTGCCAGGGTTGCCTCGTTCAATTCATCCAGAGTCGGGCGCGGCCGGGCGCGCAGCGCTGCCAGGGCCTCGGCCAGCCGGGTTGCCTCGATGACGCTGGCCGTGGACGCGGACAGATCCTGCTCACGCAGCAGTTGTGCGATCCGCGCCAGCCAGCGCGGCGCCGGTTCCCCGACGCTGTCCCAGAGATGCTGATAGAAACCCGGCGCGGCGACCCCGGCGCCATAACCGCTGGCCTGGGTCAGACGGCCATGAGTCCACGGCACCCAGGTCGCGGCGAGCTTGCGTTTGGGCAGGCCCTTGAGCAGGGCGGCATCGGTGCGCGCCGGCGGCAGATTGGCCAGCGCCGGCACATGCCAGGCGCCGCAGACCACAGCAATGCGCTGAAACCCTTCCTTCTGCGCCGCACGCAGTTGTGTGCGCATCGCCGCCTCGCGCTGCTGTTCGAGCAGTTCCGGCGGCTGTTCGGCATCAGCAGCGGCACGCAGCGCGCCCATCAGCTCGCCGATCGCCTGAAACAGCTCGCTGCTGTCCTGGCGCAGTTCAACCTGATGTTCCCACCAGCGTTCGCCATCGCCATAACCGGCCGCTTCCGCGACCCAGCGCAGCGGATCGCGGCGCAGTTCGGGCCCCTGTGGGCCAGCCGGCGGCGGCGCGGCATCCGGAGGCTCTGCGATCGGCTGGACTGTTTCCACCTCATCAGCGCCATCGGCAGCCGCTTCAGGCACAGCCGCTGTTGCCGCGTTGATCTCCAGCGCCAGGCGCACCGCCTGCGGCAGGTCCATGAAGCGCACCGGCACGCCCTGCTGCAGGCCATAGCGGATTGCCTGCCATTCCGGGGAAAAGCTGGCGAAGGGGTAATAGACGGCGTGGCGCGGTTCGCCGGGATCGTACAGCAGCAGCGCCACCGGCGGCCGCAGGTCCGGATCAATCACCAGCGGCAACAAATCCTGGGCATCGGGTGGTCCTTCCACCAGGATCAGATCCGGCTGCAGCGCTGTCAACGCCGCCAGCACGCTGCGTGCCGAACCGGGGCCATGATGGCGGATACCGAGCAGCGTCGGCGCGGCGGACTCGGCCATGGTCGCGGTCTCAGGCGAGGTCGCGGCAGGCGCGATACAGATCCTTCCAGCCGTCGCGCTCCTTGACCACGGTTTCCAGATATTCGCGCCACACCAGAGCATCCTGCACCGGATCCTTAACCACCGCGCCCACCAGACCGGCAGCCAGATCAGCGGCCTGCAGACGGCCATCGCCAAAGTGCGCCGCCAGCGCCAGACCGTGGTTGAGCACCGAGATCGCTTCGGCGACGCTCAGGGTACCGCTGGGTGATTTCAGCTTGGCCTTGCCATCCACGGTCACCCCGGCGCGCAGCTCGCGGAATAGAGTGACCAGGCGGCGCACATCCTCCAGCGCCGGCGGTTCAGCGGGCAGCGCCAAGGCCCGACCCAGCGCGGCAGCACGCTGCTGGACGATAGCCACTTCCTCATCCAGAGTCTCGGGCACCGGCAGCACCACGGTATTGAAGCGGCGCTTCAGGGCGCTGGACAGTTCATTCACACCCCGGTCGCGATCATTGGCGGTCGCGATCAGGTTAAAGCCCTTGCGGGCCTGCACCTCGCTGTCGAGTTCAGGAATCGGCAGGGTCTTCTCGGACAGCACCGTGATCAGTGCATCCTGCACATCGGCGGGGATGCGGGTCAGCTCCTCGACCCGGGCGATGCTGCCTTCCTGCATGGCGCGCATCACCGGACTGGGTACCAGCGCCGCCGGTGACGGTCCCTCGGCCAGTAGTCGGGCATAGTTCCAGCCGTAGCGGATAGCCTCTTCGCTGGTACCGGCGGTGCCCTGTACCAAAGCGGTCGAGCTGCCGCAGATCGCTGCCGCCAGATGCTCAGAGACCCAGGTCTTGGCGGTGCCGGGCACGCCAAGCAGCAGCAGAGCGCGATCGGTTGCCAGGGTGGCAACGGCAATTTCGATCAGGCGGCGACTGCCGATGTACTTGGGTGTAACGCTGAAGCCGTTATCGAGGGTGCCGCCGAGCAGGTAGGTGGTCACCGCCCAGGGCGACAGGCGCCAGTTGGGCGGGCGCGTGCGGCGGTCCTGTTCGGCCAGAACGTGCAGTTCCTCAGCAAAATGCTGTTCGGCGTGTTCGCGCTGCAACTCAGTCATCAGGGTTCCCCGCAAGCGGCGGACTGTGGAAATCATCGGCCCGGTAGCCCGCCAGCGGCAGCAACTGCTCCAGTCCGGCTTCCAGTGCTGCGGGCGTATCAGCGCGCAGGGTGATATGGCCAACCTTGCGACCGGGGCGCGCTGCCTTGCCATAGGCGTGGTAATGGGCGCCGGGCACCGCCAGCACCGCCGCGCGGGGCGGCAGACTGCCGATGCAATTGATCATCGCCGCATGACCGAGCGCCTCGGTGAGGCCCAGCGGCAGGCCGAGCACTGCGCGCAGATGGTTTTCAAACTGGCTGGTCTGCGCGCCCTCGATGGTCCAGTGCCCGGAGTTATGCACCCGTGGCGCCATCTCGTTGGCGATCAGGCGGCCATCGCGGACGAAGAATTCCACCGCCAGCAGGCCAACATAGTGCAGGCGGTCGAGCAGACGGCGGGCATAGTTCCAGCCCTCGCGCGCCAGTTCCGGTGCGGCCAGCGGTGCCCGCGACAGGCGCAGAATGCCATCGCGATGGTGATTTTCCACCAGCGGGTAACAGGCCGTGGACCCATCGCGGCCGCGCACCGCCAGCACCGACACCTCGCGTTCAAAGGGTATGAAGCTCTCCAGCAGCAGCGGTACCCCGCCCAGCGCGCGCCAGGCGGCATCGGCATCAGCGGCCTCGCGCAGCAGGTACTGGCCTTTGCCATCGTAACCCAGGCGGCGGGTTTTCAGCATCGCCGGCAGCCCGACCCGCTCGATGGCGGCCTGCAGTTCCTTCAGGCTGGCGACGGTGGTAAACGCCGGCGTCGGAATGCCCAGCTCCCAGAACAGGGTTTTTTCCAGCAGCCGATCCTGTGCCAGCGCCAGGGCCTGCGCGGGTGGGTAAACTGCCACCTGTCGCTCCAGGGTATGCGCCGCTTCCGCCGGCACGTTCTCAAAGTCGAAGGTGACCACGTCCGCCCAGTCCGCCAGGGCTTCCAGACGCGTTTCCTGGTCATAGTCGCCACGCAGCAGAGCCGCCACCTGACCGGCGCAGGCATCGCTGGCCGGGTCGAGCACCTGAAAACGCAGGTCCAGAGGATAGCCGGCCAGGGCCAGCATCCGCGCCAGTTGTCCACCACCCACAATACCGACGTTCATAAACGGCTGCTCCGCGGATCGGGATCGGCCAGCACACTGTCGGTCTGTGCGGCACGAAAGGCGCGCAGCGCTTCGCGGATGGCCGGGTATTTATTGCCCAGCAGGGCGGCGGCCAGCAGGGCGGCATTAATCGCACCGGCCTTGCCGATGGCCAGCGTACCCACTGGAATACCACCGGGCATCTGCACGATCGACAGCAGCGAATCCAGGCCATTGAGCGCCTGGGACTGCACCGGCACACCCAGCACCGGCAGCACGGTCTTGGCCGCCACCATGCCGGGCAGATGCGCGGCGCCGCCAGCCCCGGCGATGATCACTTCCAGGCCACGCTCCTCGGCGCGGGCGGCGTACTCAAACAGCAGGTCCGGGGTCCGGTGCGCCGAAACCACCCGGATTTCATGGGGCACGCCCAGGCTATCCAGAGTCTGCGCGGCGTGTTCCAGGGTGCTCCAGTCGGAACGGGAGCCCATGATCAAGCCCACCAGGGGCGTTGCATTGTTCATATCCATGCGCGTCGCGGGTCTGCCTCGTGAGGAGAAAGCGGAGTTGCCGGGTGATTATGCACCGGCTCGTGCACAGGCGGCAGCCCTTTCAGGACTCCCAGACGCTAGCGCCGCAGGCCAGCAGAGCGCGGTCATTCTCAGCCAGCACCACCAGCAGGCCGGCACGCTGCCGCTGCAGCCAGGCGCTGTGCTCGGCGCGGGCGACGCGTGCCTCGGTGGCTGCTTCAGTATCGGGGTCGGGATCACTGTCCGGCGCGGCATCGGCAGCGGCCAGTTCCGCCAGGATGGCGTCGATCTCGGCCAGATCATCGAGCAGCTCGCGGCGGCGGGCCACCCGTTCAGCCAGATTGATCAGGGTCTCCACAGGCACCTCGTCAGGGTTCAGGACAACAAGTCACGCAGACGGCACAGAGCCGCACGCGCCTGTTCGGGATCCAGCGTCGCCGGATCCGCCAGTGCTGCCAGCGCCACCAGCGCCGGATGCGGCTCGGCTTCAAACAGCGGCAACTGCGCACCCGCGGTACGGGCCGGCGCGGCGCGGTGCAGCATCTGCCGCTCCAGCAGGCGCAGACGCTGGCGGGCCTGCTGAATCACCACTGCCGGCACGCCCGCCAGTGCCGCTACCTGCAAACCATAGCTGCGGCTGGCCGGTCCGTCGCGTACCTCGTGCAGGAAGACGATGTGCTCGCCGTGTTCAAGCGCATCCAGATGCACATTGGCAATGCCGGGATGCTCGTCGGGCAGCCGGGTCAGCTCGAAATAATGGGTGGCAAACAGGGTGAAGGCGCGCACCGTGCCGGCCAGATGGGCGGCGCAGGCCCAGGCCAGGGCCAGACCGTCGAAGGTACTGGTGCCACGGCCAATCTCATCGATCAGCACCAGGCTGCGCGGCGTGGCGTTATGCAGGATATTGGCCGCCTCGCTCATCTCGACCATGAAGGTAGAGCGGCCGCTGGCCAGATCATCAGCAGCGCCAATACGGGTAAAAATGCGGTCGAGCGGTCCGATCACCGCCCGCGCTGCCGGGACGAAACTGCCCAGGTGGGCCAGCAGGGCGATCAGCGCCACCTGGCGCATGTAGGTGCTTTTACCGCCCAGATTGGGGCCGGTGACAATCAGCATGCGCCGCTGTTCGGCATCCAGGCGCAGGTCATTGGCCACGAACGGCACCTCAAGCACCTGTTCCACCACCGGATGGCGACCGGCCTCGATGCGCAGACCCGGCTCATCGACCAGTTCCGGCCGCTGCCAGCGCAGAGCAACGGCGCGCTCGACGAGATTGGCCAGTACGTCCAGTTCGGCCAGAGCGGCGGCGCTGGCCTGCAGGGCCGGCAATGCACTGATCAACTGGTCCAGCAGGGCATCGTAGAGCGCCTTTTCCCGCGCCAGGGCCTGCTCGTGGGCATGCAGCACGGTGTGCTCGAAGGCCTGCAGCTCGGGCATGATGTAGCGCTCGGCACCCTTGAGGGTCTGGCGACGATGGTAGTCGGCCGGCACCGCCTGAGCCTGGGCGCGGCTGACTTCAATGTAATAGCCGTGCACCCGATTGAAGCCCACCTTGAGCGTGGCAATGCCGGTGCGGCTGCGCTCGCGCTGCTCCAGTTCGATCAGATACTGATCGGCGTGCTCGCTGAGGCTGCGCAGGCGGTCGAGTTCGGCATCATAGCCCGGCGCGATCACTCCGCCATCCCGCAGCAGTTGTGGCGGCTGTGGTCGCAGCGCGCGCTGCAGCAGTTCGCAGATCGCCGGATGGGTGCTGGCGCGGTGGGCCAGTTCGCGCAGCAGCGGGGCCGTGTGGCGGGCGAGAATCTCCTGCACCTGGGGCAGGCGCGCCAGAGCATCGCCCAGTGCGATGAGATCGCGTGGCCGCGCCGACTTCAGCGCCACCCGGGCTAGGATGCGCTCCATGTCGCCGCTGCCGCGCAGCACGCCGCGCAGCGCTTCATGATCGCCGCGTTCGAGCAGTCCCTGCACGCTGTCGAGGCGCTGGCCGAGCACCACACGGTCACGCAGCGGTCGATGGGTCCAGCGGCGCAGCAGGCGTGCGCCCATCGGCGTCACGCAGCGGTCGAGCAGGCCGATCAGGGTATGTTCGGGATGGCCGCCGAGGCTGTGCTCCAGTTCCAGATTGCGCCGGCTGGCGGCGTCGAGAATCACGCTGTCCTCATGCTGCTCGACGCGCAGACCGTGCAGATGCGGCAGGGCGCTGCGCTGGGTATCCTTAACGTATTGCAGCAGGCAACCGGCGGCGGCCACCGCCAGCGGCAGCCCGGCGCAGCCAAAGCCGTGCAGGTCATGCACCGCAAATTGGGTGCACAGGGCGCGGCGACCACTGTCGGCATCGAAATGCCAGGGAGCCTGCCGGCGCAGGCCGGGATGCTCGCGCCACGTCCCCGGCAGCGCGGCATCGTCGGCCAGCAGCACTTCCGCCGGTTGCAGCCGCTCCAGCTCGCTGAGCAGCGCCGCTTCGCCGCTGATCTCGCTGACCACGAAACGCCCAGCGCTGAGATCGAGGCTGGCCAGGCCATAGCGATCCTTGCTCTGATGCACAGCCAGCAGCAGGGTATCGCGCCGCTCATCGAGCAGCGCCTCATCGGTAAGCGTGCCCGGGGTAACGATGCGCACCACCTGCCGCTCCACCGGGCCCTTGCTGGTGGCCGGATCGCCGAGCTGTTCACAGATCGCCACCGACAGGCCGCGTTTGACTAGCCTGGCCAGATAATTCTCGACGGCGTGGAACGGTACGCCGGCCATCGGAATCGGCGCCCCGGCTGACTGGCCGCGACTGGTGAGCGTGATGTTGAGCAGTTCGGCAGCGCGCCGGGCATCCTCATAGAACAGTTCGTAGAAATCGCCCATCCGGTAAAACAGCAGGACATCCGGATGTGCGGCCTTGATGCGCAAATACTGCTGCATCATCGGGGTATGCTGGTCGAGATTATCCACTGGAGTATCCGTGCCGTGATGGGCCGGGTTGCGAAAAGGAGATGGCATCGCTGCTGTTTCAGGCGCATCCATGAGTGCGGCGTCCAGGATTCAGGTTTATGGCAATACTGCACAGGAGATTATAAATCCTCAAGACCAATCCTATGAAAATAATCGAACGTATGATCATAGAATTCATGCAATCGGGTCGGGTCTTCATCATCGCCATGCGGAACAAAAATAACCATGCCCTGCCGGGCACGCGTCAACAGAACACGATAGGCGTTTTTAAGATAAATCTGCCGCTGTTCCTTTCGAATGCGATTCCATCTGTCGCCCACAAATGACCAATGCTGCCATCCAGCAGGAGAATACCGGAAATCAGCATCCCATGCGACGCACGCCCAATCAAGTTCCAGGCCCTGCACCTGAAATTCGGTCGCAACATCTTCCATATAATAGGATGAACGAACATCGTCCTTGCCATCCAGAAACCAGTGGATCGGATCAACCGGTGATTTAACGTCGATCGCATGCGGCTTCAGGCGCTGTGCCTGCGACGAAACGACAACGCCATATCGCTCCGATCCTCGCGCCTTTTTTCTGAGCCATTTTTTTGCTTTTGCCAGGTCGCGCGTCATGACGATAGGGTATTTTTCTCTGATCTTTTCAAGCATCTCGCTGGCCTGACCGGCCTGCAGATCCAGCAACTGCTGGACAAACAGCGCAAGGTGCTCAGCGCGAAAGGAACGCATGGAAACCGCGAGATGCAACTCGTCCCGGAAGGCAACATGGGATAGCTGTTTGATTTTCTGCAGCATGTCCTCCGCCCGGTACTCCGCGCCTGCTAGACGGGGAGAGATATAAACATGCCAGTCGGGAAATGATCGCAACAGTGACTCCAGCCATTCACTGATACCGGCTTCACCTGTATTGATTTCCTGTCCACCACCGACCAGACATACGACCACAGCCCAATCAGGATGACGATCGAGACAGGAAATCAGAAACTCGGGTTCTGACCTATTAAAATCAGCTTTATCCCGCTTGCGGCTCATAAAGTTGACCGTTTGCTGCAAATCCCAAGCGCGCTGTGCCTCATCAAACAGCGCTACATGTTCAATCGGTGGTTTTTTTATATCAATCAGGCATTCATCACGAAAATGATGTACGTTCTGGATGAATGCCTTGACCTCACTCCTCGCATGACCCTTACGTGATGTCCTGCCGGATTCTCTTGCCCGCTTCACTTGGTCGCGCGCTAGGGCTTCGCGCAGCACGGCAACTAGCGGACCGTTTCCAGAGAGAAAAACGCTGTAAAGATCAGTGTCCCTGTCAAGATGCCGGGTTGCGATATTCAGTCCAACCAGGGTTTTTCCAGAACCGGGCACACCCGTCACAAAGCAAATGGATTTATGGCATTGTACTTTTGATTCATGAATGATATCCGAGATCGTGTCGGATGTTATTCCGAGATTGATCGCGCCGGCATCACTGCGGGAAATCTCGCTGACGGAATGGCCACTATAAAGTGCCATTGCGGCTTCTATGATAGTTGGGGTTGGTTGATACTGGCTTTGTTCCCACTCAACCGGATCCAGGCTTTCTCCATTAAAAAACCGCAGAACATCAGCAATTATATTGGGCAGTATTTTTGAATTGGCAAGAATGGGTGAAATAATGCCATCCGAGCCTGATTCAATAGAAGTCGTTGTAAATTTTACATTTGACTGAGTCGATATCAATATGGGAACTATAGTGGCATGATGACTTTTTTTATGAAAGTTTTTGAGGTCAAGCGCATAATCAAAAACCTGGTCAATTGCACAAACCGGAAATTCCTTTTCGCCAACCTTGAACTCCAGAACAAAAACAACCGATTCGATCAGCAGAACAACATCAATTCTTTTTCCCATGCGTGGAATGGAGTATTCGAAATAAATACGACCAGCATAAGGACCGAGGGTGTTTTTTAGAATGGAAATCTGTTCAGCCCAGGCATTTCTTTGCGTCTGCTCCAGCGAAAACGCATGTTTCTCTACCAGTTTGCCAAGAATTTCCTGTTCGGAAGCCAGGAGGAATTCCCCTATTGTGCTTCCGTAGTGCCATCTTTTCATAAGCCACTATTTCCTTGTATTTTTTTTGCCCTTCGCTTAAATTTCCCGCCCTGAAGAATGACCCAAATCCGCACCAGCGCATTGACCTGCTGCAGATTCTCAACCATGTTCCACGCTGCCATTCTACCTGCCGGGAAACTCGCATGATCAATGCCTTCGAACTGCGCAACGGCCGTCTGCAGCAGCTCCAGGTGGAGAGCCGCGAGGATCTGCAACAGGCCAAGCCCATCTGGGTTGATTTCGATTCGCCGACCGATGAAGAGCGACAGTGGGCGCGGGAACTGTTCAACCTGACCCTGCCTGATGAGGACGATTTTGGCGATATCGAAGCCAGCGCGCGCTGTTTCGAGGATGCCAGCGGTGCCCTGCAGATCCGCTCCGATTTCCTGCTCGACAAGGATGACGAGTCGCGCAACATCCCGGTCGCCTTCGTGTTCCGCCAGGACATCCTGTTCAGCCTGCACCAGGAAGATCTGCCGGTGTTCCGGCTGCTGCGGATGCGTGCCCGCCACCAGCCCGGCTATCTGGAAGACTGTCGCGACGTGCTGCTCGACCTGTACGCCACCGATGCCGAGTATTCCGCCGATGCTCTGGAAGGTGTCTACGAGGCGCTGGAGGAGATTGGCCGCCGGGTACTCAATGCACGCCTGACCGACGAGGATGCCGCGGCAGTCCTGTCCAGCATCGCCCGCGAGGAAGACCTGAACGGGCGCATCCGCCGCAACCTGATGGATACCCGCCGCGCCATTTCCTACCTGATGCGCCAGCGACTGCTGTCGCCCGACCAGATCGAGGAGGCCCGGCAGATTCTGCGCGACATCGAATCGCTGGACGGGCACACCTCGTTTCTGTTCGACAAGATCAACTTTCTGATGGACGCCACGGTTGGCTTTATCAACATCAACCAGAACAAGATCATCAAGATCTTCTCGGTGGCCTCGGTAGCACTGCTGCCGCCAACCTTGATCGCCAGCATCTACGGCATGAATTTCGATTTCATGCCGGAGCTGAAATGGGCGATGGGCTATCCCTTCGCTCTGGGCCTGATGCTGACCTCAGTGGCGGCGCCGTTCTGGATCTTTCGCCGCAAGGGCTGGCTGAAGTAGTGAAGTAGGCCAGCATCGCGGCGCTGCTGACCTGGGCGCGGTTTTGCCGCTCACGCTTCAGCAGGAGTCCTGAGCCCGTCCGCGCGGCAATGGGTGGACAGGCGGTACTGCCCTAGCGCGCGGCGCCGGTCGCTGCGGTTGCGCGCTGGCGCAACAGCAGCCGCGCCACGAACACGCCAATCTCGAATAGAAACCACATCGGCAGGGCCAGCAGGGTCTGCGAAATCACATCCGGCGGCGTCAATAGCATACCGACGATAAAGGCGCCGACAATCACATAGGGGCGCTTGGCGGCCATCGCTTCGGGGGTCAGGATGCCGAGCAGGGCCAGAATGACCGTCGCCACCGGCACCTCGAAGGCAACGCCGAAGGCGAAAAACAGCGTCATCACGAAGTCCAGATAGCGGTTAATGTCGGTCATCACCGCGACTCCGGTCGGCGCGGTACTGGTGATGAAGGCAAAGAAGATCGGCATGATCACGAAATAGGCGAAGGCCATGCCCGCGTAGAACAGCAGGGTGCTGGACGCCAGCACCGGCAGGGCCAGACGCTTTTCCCGCTGATACAGGCCCGGGGCGACAAAAGCCCAGACCTGGTAAAGCACCCACGGTATGGTCACGAACACCGCCAGCACCAGAGTAAATTTCAATGGAGTCAGGAACGGCGACAGGACATCAATGGCGATCATGCTGCTATTGGCCGGCATGTGCTTGAGCAGCGGACCGGCCAGGGCGGTGTAAATCGGGTTGGAAAAGGGCGACATCGCCACGAACACCAGCAGAATGCCGCCGACGATGCGCAACAGCCGGCTGCGCAATTCAACCAGATGACTGATGAAGGGCTGTTCGTGATCGGTGTCGGACACGCTGGCTCAGCTCGTGGCGGGAGGAGAGGGGGGCGGTGCAGGTACATCAGCCGCCGTAGCCGCCGGCTTTTGCAGCGTCACCACCGATGTTTCAGGAACGGCCGGCTTTTGCAGCGTAACTGCTGATGCTTCAGCGGGCGCAGCGGGCGGTGTCCAGCCCGGTGGAGGTGGCGCGTTATGCATACCCGGTGTCCAGCCCGGCGGTGGACCGGGATCATCGAACTCTTCTTCGACATCCCGGCGCAGCGAACGCACCCGATCGGCCAGATCCTTGATCTCACTCACATCAGCCTGCTGGCGCAGCGACTGCTTGAGCTCTTCAAGATGCAGTTCCCGGTCCACATCGGCCTTGACCTCGGCGATCATCCGCCGCGCCCTGCCCAGCCAAAGTCCGGCAGTGCGCGCCAGTCCCGGCAACTTCTCCGGACCGACCACGAGCAGGGCAACGACGCCGACCAGCACCAGTTCCCAGAAACCGATTTCAAACATGCGGGCGTGATCCGGTGCTCAGACCTTGTCGCGATCCTTGGCCAGCGGGTCACGGGCCGTCGTGGCGCTGGCCTCGCTGCCACGCTCGGCGCTGGCTGGCTGGTCGAGCTTGCGCGGCTCGTCGGCAGCGGTGTCCGGTTTGGCGCCTTCCTTCATCGAATCGCGAAAACCGCGAATCGCCGCGCCCAGATCGCCGCCCAGGTTGCGCAGCCGGCTGCCGCCAAACAGCACCAGGATAATGACCAGGATGAGCAGGAGTTCCCAAATACTGAAACGCATGACAGTGTGCCTCTGAAGAACGGGAGATCGCGCCTAGCGCGCGTTGCGGGCGGCTTTTTCGGCCAGGCCGGAGGTGCCAAAGCGGCGGCGCAGTTCGTCGAGAACCGCATCCGGCCCCAAGCCCTGATGAGCCAGCATGACCAGAGTATGAAACCACAGGTCGGCGGTTTCGCGCACCAGATGCTCGGGGTCACCATTCTTGGCCGCCAGCAGAGTTTCGGCGGCTTCCTCGCCGACTTTCTTGAGAATGGCATCCAGCCCCTTGGCATATAGCCGGGCGACATAGGAGCTGTCGGGATCGGCCTGCTTGCGGGCTTCCAGGGTCGCGGCCAGTTCGCGCAGCGTGCTATCGCTCATGAGCCATACATCTCGCGCGGGTCCTTGAGCACCGGATCGATGGCCACCCACTGCCCGTCGCGCAGCTCCTCGAAAAAGCAGCTCTGCCGGCCGGTATGACAGGCGATACCGCCTATCTGTTCGATCTCCAGCAGCAGCACATCGGCATCGCAATCCAGACGGATGCGCCTGACCTTTTGCGTATGGCCGGAGGTCTCGCCCTTATGCCAGATCTGGCGGCGCGAACGCGACCAGTACACCGCCTCGCCACAGGCCACGGTGCGCTGCAGCGATTCGCGGTTCATCCAGGCCATCATCAGAATCCGGCCGCTGCTGGCATCCTGGGCAATGGCGGGCACCAGCCCATCAGCGGTCCATTTAATACGGTCCAGCCAGTTGTCGCTCATGAATAGTCTCGCTCCGCCCACGCTCCCGCCAGGAGCAGGGCCTGTCAAATCAACTCAAAGCCTGACTTCGATGCCACGCGCCTGCAGATGGCGCTTGGCCTGTTCAATGGTGTATTCAGCGAAATGGAAAATGCTCGCCGCCAGCACCGCATCAGCTTTGCCGAGCAGGATGCCGTCAGCCAGATGATCCAGCGTGCCGACGCCGCCAGAGGCAATTACCGGAATGCTCACCGCCTCGCTGATGGCGCGGGTCAGTTCCAGATCGAAGCCGCGCTTGGTGCCATCGCGGTCCATGCTGGTCAGCAGGATTTCACCCGCGCCGTAATCGGCCATGCGCCGTGCCCATTCCACCGCGTCGATGCCGGTCGGACGGCGACCGCCGTGAGTAAAGATTTCCCAGCGCGGTGTTTCCTGCCCGGCATGCACGGCCTTGGCATCGATGGCGACCACGATGCACTGATTGCCAAAGCGTTCGGCGGCGTCGCGGACGAATTCCGGGCGGGCGATGGCGGCGGTATTGATCGACACCTTATCCGCGCCGGCATTCAGCATCCGCCGTACATCGTCGAGACTGCGGATACCGCCGCCGACGGTCAGCGGGATGAACACTTCGCTGGCCACCTGCTCCACCACATGTACCATGGTTTCGCGGTCATCGGAACTGGCGGTAATGTCGAGAAAAGTGATTTCATCGGCGCCTTCCTGGTCATAGCGGCGGGCGATTTCCACCGGATCGCCTGCGTCGCGAATCTCGACGAACCTGACGCCCTTGACCACCCGGCCCCGATCGACGTCCAGACAGGGAATAATGCGCTTGGCCAGGCCCATCACGCCTGCCCCGCCGGTTCAAGCAGGCGCTGCGCCTCGGCCAGATCAATGGCGCCGTCATACAGCGCCCGGCCAATGATCGCCCCCATGATGCCCTCCTTTTCCACTGCACACAGTGCCCGCAGATCGTCGAGCGTGCTGACGCCGCCGGACGCGATCACCGGGATGCTGATGGCCTGGGCCAGGCGCAGCGTGGCCTCGACATTCACACCCTGCATCATGCCGTCGCGGCTGATGTCGGTATAGACGATCGCCTCGACGCCATAGCGTTCGAAGACCTGCGCCAGGTCGATGACATTGTGTTTGGACAGCTTCGACCAGCCATTGACCGCCACCCGTCCATCCTTGGCATCCAGGCCGACGATGATGTGACCGGGATATTCCAGGCACAGGTTGTTGATGAAGTGCGGCTCCTGCACGGCCTTGGTGCCGATGATCACGAACTGGACGCCAGCATCCAGATAGGCATCGACGGCTTGTTCATCGCGGATGCCGCCGCCAACCTGGATCGGCAGTTCGGGAAAGGCCTGGGCAATGCGCCGGATCACCTGGGCATTGACCGGCTGACCGGCGAAGGCGCCATTCAGATCAACCAGATGCAGGCGACGGGCGCCAGCCTCGACCCAGCGCCCGGCCATGGCCACCGGGTCGTCAGAAAAGATCGTGGAGTCGTCCATGCGCCCCTGGCGCAGCCGCACGCACTTGCCATCCTTTAAATCGATTGCGGGTATCAGCAGCATGACCGGTTCTTCCAGCAGGCCTATCCAGGTGAGAAGAATGAAGGGGGTGATTACGGATTCCAGCCGGCGAAATTGGCCAGCAGGCGCAAGCCGGCCGCCGCGCTTTTTTCCGGGTGAAACTGCACCGCGAACAGGTTGTCGCGGGCGATGGCCGAGGTGAAGCTGAAACCATAGCGGGTCTGGCCGGCCGCCAGCGCCGGATCGGCGGGTTGCAGATAGTAGCTATGGACGAAATAAAAGCGGCTGTCCTGGGCGATGCCAGACCAGAGCGGATGTGCGCCGAGCTGATGGACCTGGTTCCAGCCCATGTGCGGTACTTTCAGGCGTTCAGCGCTGTCCGGATCGTGCAGTTCGCCAAACCAGACCACCCGTCCAGGCAGCACGCCGAGGCAGGGTGTACCGCCGTTTTCCTCACTGAAGTCGAGCAGCGCCTGCGGTCCCAGGCACAGCCCCAGGAACGGCTTGCTGCACGCCGCGGCGCGGACCACGTCGATCAGGTCCCAGCGGGCCAGTTCGCGCATGCAGTCGCGGATCGAGCCCTGGCCGGGAAACACCACCCGGTCGGCGTGCAGAATGTCATGGCGGTCCTGGGTGATGCACACCCGGGCTGTGGGGGCGACGTGTTCCAGCGCCTTGGCGACGGAGCGTAAATTGCCCATGCCGTAATCGATGATCGCGATGCTGGTCATGCGGAGAACTCGACGGATGCGGAACGCGGAAGGGGGGACAGGGCGCGATGGCCTACAGGCTGCCCTTGGTGGAGGGAATGCCGACTGCGCGCGGGTCTGGCTCGACCGCCATGCGCAGGGCACGGCCGAAGGCCTTGAACACGGTTTCCGCGATGTGATGGGCATTGCGGCCGCGCAGATTGTCAATGTGCAGGGTCACCAGGGCGTGGTTGACAAAGCCCTGGAAGAACTCGCGCAGCAGATCAACATCGAAATCACCGATGCGCGCGCGCGGGAATTCAAGAGTGTATTCCAGGCCGGGGCGACCCGAACAGTCCAGCACTACCCGTGACAGTGCTTCATCGAGCGGCACATAGGCATGGCCATAGCGGCGAATGCCCGCCTTGTCACCGAGCGCCTGCCGCACCGCCTGGCCCAGGGTAATGCCGATGTCCTCGACGGTGTGGTGGGCGTCGATGTGCAGATCACCCTGGGCGTCGATTGCCAGATCAATCAGACCATGGCGGGCGATCTGGTCAAGCATGTGATCGAGAAAGGGCAGGCCGCTGGACAGGCGCGCGCTACCGCTGCCGTCCAGGTTGACGCTGACCTGAATCCGGGTTTCCAGGGTGTCGCGCTTGACCGTCGCTATGCGTGCTGACATGAAAATCGCAATCCCGCGGGTCGATGAACAAGAGAAGGAATGATTCGATTCTACCTGAAATTTGTCCCGATGCACGCCGGAACCTGGGCGGAATGGGGGTTTGGAACAGGGGATCGGGCATCCTCTGACTGCACAGGTGGGTCAGAGGGTGGGGTTTTATGTTTTTTCACGGCGTTAATTTTCACACAGGCGTATGAACCATGATGAACAGGCACGTTAAAGACGGACACGGTTGGGCGCTGCTCCTGATCGGGTTGCTGGCGGGCTGCTCGGGCGGACGGCCGCCGGTCGCGCAGGATCCCGCCGCTGGTCTGCCACCCTGTCCGCCTTCGCCCAACTGCGTCTCCTCGCAGGCAAGCGATCCTGACCAGCGGGTGGAACCGCTGCGCTATGACGATGCGCCGGCGGCGGCGCGGGCGCGCCTGCTGACGGTGATAAACGGTATGGAACGGAGCCAGGTCACGCAGGCCAGCGCCGATACGCTGCAGGTCGAATTCCGCTCGGCGGTATTTGGCTTCGTCGATGATGTCGAATTTCGCTTCCGCCAGCCGGGCTTGATCGAACTGCGCTCGGCCGCGCGCAGCGGTTATTACGATTTTGGCGTCAATCGTGAGCGCATCGCGCAGATTCGCGCCCGCTTCGAGTCGCGCTAGTCCGGTATCCGCTGCCAGGGTGGATCGCGCAGCAGGGCATCGGCGGCGGCAGCATCGACCGGCCGCGAGAAGTAATAACCCTGGCCGAAATCGCAGCCGAGCGTGCGCAGTGTCGCCAACTGCTCAGCGGTTTCCACACCCTCGGCGACCACGGTCTTGCCCAGGGTGTGGGCCAGGCCAATGATCGCGGCAACAATCTGGGCGCGGCTGGCATCGTGATCCATCGCCTGCACAAAGGAGCGGTCGATCTTCAGGGTGTCGAAGGGAAACTGGTGCAGGTAGCTCAGCGCGGAATAGCCGGTGCCAAAATCGTCCATGCTCAGCGGGAAACCCTGTTCATGCAGGCGCTGCAGGGTTTCCTGGGCAGCCGTGATGTCACCAAGAATGGCGCTCTCGGTGATCTCCAGGTTGAGCAGGGCCGGATCGCAGGCTTGGCGCTGCGCCAGGCTACTGATCTCCTCGGCGAGATTGGTGGCGGTGAACTGCCGCCCGGACAGGTTGACGTTGACCACCGGCGGCTGGGCATGGTGCCGCATCCAGTGGCGTACCTGCTGGCAGGCGCTTTCCAGCACATAGCGGCCAATCGGCAGGATCAGCAGGGTCTCTTCAGCGATTGGGATGAAATCGCCCGGCGCGACCATGCCACGGGTCGGATGGCGCCAGCGCAGCAGGGCCTCGAAACCCTTGAGCCGGCCACTGACCAGTTCGACAATGGGCTGATAGTGGAGCAGAAATTCCTGGCGCGGCAAGGCGCGGCGCAGATCGTGTTCCAGATGCATCAGTTGCACGATGCGCTCATGCATCGACGGATCGAACGCGGCGCAGCGGTTATGGACGCTACCGCTCTTGGCCTGATACATGGCGATATCAGCGTCACGCAACAGCAACTCGGGCTCCTGATAGCGATCATCGGCGATCACGATGCCCACGCTGGCGTTAATGTAGATCTCGTGATCATCGAGATTGAACGGTCTGGCCAGGGCATACAGCAGGCGCTCGGCACAGGCGCGCGCCTTGTCAATCTGAGCCATCCGGGCGAGCAGGATGACGAACTCATCGCCGCCGATCCGGGCGATGGTATCCTTCTGGCGCAGGCAGGCGCGGAGCCGCCGGCCAATCGCCACCAGCAGCCGGTCACCGACATTGTGGCCGAGACTGTCGTTGATGACTTTGAAGCGATCCAGATCGAGGAACAGCAGGGCAAAATGTTCATTGGGCTGCTGTTGGCAGTGGTGCAGGGCCTGGGCGAGGCGCTCCAGAATGGCCGCGCGGTTGGGCAGGCCGGTCAGCGGGTCATGGAACGCGTGGTAATGCAGCGCCTCTTCATGCTGGCGACGCTCGGAAATGTCACGCACCACCGCCAGCAACAGTTGGCGCGTGCCGGCGCTGATACGCTTGAGCTGGATTTCAGTCCACAACCGGCGTCCACTGGCGGTACGCAACGGGCATTCGATGCGCTGCGCCCGCCCGGCCAGTGCCCGCCGCCAGCGCCATTTCCAGACAACCGGCTTGAAATCAATCAGCCAGCTGTTCAGCGACTGCTGACGCAATTCAGCCGGCGGACAACCGAGCAGGTCGACAGTCTGCTGGTTGGCATCAAGCAGTTGGCCGCCGGTATCGAACACCAGCAGGGCATCGTGGGCGCTGTCGAACAGGGTGCGGTAATTGGCCTCGGCAGCCTGGAGCGCGCGCAGAGTACGCTGCTGCGTCCGCAGCCCCAGGTAAATCTTGAGTGCCGTCATCGCGATCAGCACGTCGTCCTCGGTGAATTCGTCGGTATGCGGATCCAGTGGATGAGGCTGGCGATTGGCCAATAGCAGGGCATGGTTGCTGTCCTGCGGAACGGTGACCCACAGCCAGTTGCGCAGGCCGACGGCGCGCAGAGCCGCCCGCGCCGCATTCGGCACTTCCTGGACATTCTGGCTGCTGGCACAGGCGGGCAAGGCCGGCAGGCTGAAGTCCGCGTCCAGGCCCAGGCCATGACAGAGCACAAAATGATCCGCCGCGGGTCGCCAGCGCAGTATCGCCACGCACTCGACCCGCAGCGACTCGGCCAGCAGGCTGTTGAGAATGTCGCCAAGCGATGCCCCCGGCGTCGCCTGGCTGCTCTCGTAGAGGCTCTGCACAATCAGGGCGATGGCGCGGTTGCGGCTGGCATCGCGGCGCGCCTGTATCAATTCCTGTTGCAGGCGCAGCAGCCGGCTGCCGATCTCGTCATACTGGCCCCGGTAATAGGCCAGCGCCTGCTGCGTATCCAGCGGTGTAGTCATGCGCAGCGCTCAGGCATGGACGGTAAACAGGGCCAGGACACCGGTCCAATCCAGTGGCCGCGCCCGGTCCAGAATCGGCGCGATCTCTACGCCGGAATAAAAGCCCAGCAGTGGGCAGCGGGTTGCCACCTGCTGGCGAATCGGCGCGGTTTCATCGTCATGTAGACCACTGAAGGCGGTGGAACGACCGGCACAGTCAATATACAGGCCAAACAGCGGTTCGCGTTTGCCCAGCGCAGCCAGCAGGGCCGTGGTCTGCTGGCGGGCGGATTCGAACATCCGCGCCGGATCGTACAGCATCAGTTGTACCCGCGAGCCACGCTGAAAATCAGCCTCAAACAGAATCAAGGCATCGCTGCGCAGATCGGCGGCCATCACCAGACGGTTGACATATTGCCGGTCGTTGAAGGGCGCAAACGGATCGCCATGCTTCTCTCCCAGGGTCAGGGACAGCAGCGGCTGCCGCGCCGCCAGCGCTTCGCGGCTGGTGCCCAGACGCGCCGCCACCAGCGCCAAGGCCGGCTGGCCATCCAGCTCCAGCACCCGCGCACCGTCGATGGCCGTGATTTCGAGAAAATCGCTGACCGGGTAGCAGCCGTGGGTAATGGCGATGTGCGCGTGCAATTGCGACGGCAGCACCACCGCCAGCGCGGCATGCCGGCGCACGTTCTGGCCATCGAAGATGTAGCTGCTGGAAAAGCGCAAATCATCGAGCATGCCAGCACCGAGCAGTACCGGCGCCGATGTATCGTCCAGGCCCGTATACAGACCATCGAGCAGCCGGCTGCAGATATGCACATCCAGCGGCTCACTGCTTTTGACCGAGTCATAAAACAACAGTACCGGACCAGGATCGGGCAGGCCGGCCAGCATGGCGCCAAGCTGTCGTCCAGCGGCGGCCTCGTCCTGATCGAGGCCGTCCACGACCCGCAGCGTCAGCGGTGCGAGATCTGCGGAGAACAGCAGCAGACCGCAGGCATGGCCGCTCATCGATACGCCGGTGGCGGTGATCAGGCCAGCGGCGCAACCCCCGACCAGCGGAATCGACCCTAGCGCCGCCCGAAAGCCACGCAGCAATTCCTCCGGAGCGTGCTGCCCACCGCAAATGACCAAAGCCCAGCCGGGCGATGTGCCGACCGGCAGTTGCTGCAACGCCGCTACGGCTGCCTGACGGGCAACGGTATAGGCATCGGCATGCTGCGCCTGTCCGAGAACAACGGCATGATGCGGGATAAGCATGCAATGACTCTCCACGCAGAACTGAATCGGGGAGGATACGGGGCAGCGCGGCGCAATGATTCGCGCGGCTAACGGCTAATATAGTTTACGGTGAAAGAGGGGGGAACGCGCGGTGCTGGTCCGCACCGTGTCAGATGATATGACGAGAATACAAGGCCGCCACTGACCTGGCTGCTACCTGGGTGGGGGGATCCGGGTAGCAGCGGTGGGGGGAGAGCAGGTCAGTGGCGGTGGGGCAAGGAGTTAGCCGCGCGGTATCAGTTCTCGGTCAGCAGGTCGCCGGGCGTCGGCGGCAGGCGCGGCATGGTCTGCTGTGGGAACGGCCCATCCAGCGCGCCGAGGAAGGCAACAATATCCGCTACCTGTTCAGGACTCAGTTCCTTATTGAGCTGGGTCTTGGCCATCACCCGTACTGCCTCGTCCAGCGTCTTGACCAGGCCATTGTGGAAGTAGGGCGCGGTGTAGTTGAGATTGCGCAGGGTCGGCACCCGCCACATCGACTTGTCGGCGTCGTTCTTGGTGACGGTATAGCGGCCAAGATCCTCGGTCAGCTTGTACTGGGTCTCGTAGACACTGCCCGGGAACGTCGGGAATTTCATGAAGAAGCCGGTGCCCTGCGGCAGATTGGCGGCGCCGTTGAAGGCCGGCCCGGAATGGCAGGCGGTGCAACCGGTCGCGGCAAAGGTCTCCATGCCCTTGATCTGCTGCGCGCTCATCGCCGTCTTGTCACCCTTGACGTAGCGGTCATAGGCGCTGTTCGGGGTGATCAGGGTGCGCTCGTAGGCAGCGATGGCCTTGGCAGCATTGTCCATGGTGATGACATCGCCATCGCCAAACGCGGCCTTGAAATAGGGCTGATAACCGGGAATGGCGCGGATACGGCCGATGGTCGCGTCGAGATTGGCCATGCCCATTTCGATCGGGTTGGCCGGCGGGCCCTTGGCCTGTTCTTCCAGACTCGGCGCGCGCCCATCCCAGAACTGCACCGAATGAAAGGCCGCATTCCACACCGTTGGCGCGTTGCGACCGCCCACCTGACCATGCACGCCGATCGAAGTCGGGCGATGGTCGTCACCGCCTTCCATGACGTTATGGCAGGAGAAGCAGGACACCGTGCCGGTCGAGGAAAAGCGGGTATCGAAATACAGCATCTTGCCCAGCTCGACCTTGGCGGCGGTCGTAGGATTATCAGCCGGGGCCGGCGCGGTCTCGGGCAGGGCCTGCCAGGCATCGGCGGCAAATGCCGTGCCGCCACAGGCCAGCAGGCTGAGTACATACGGAATAACGCGCATGCGCATAACAATTCCTCCCGTTTTTTATGGAAGTTG
>RXIX01000012.1 GCA_003989075.1 Candidatus Competibacteraceae bacterium
GAGGTTGCTGTCAGCCTGCAGGCACTCGCCGCCCAGGGGCATCGCCTGGTAGCGTTTACCAACGGGGTCGAAACCAGTATTCGCGCTCTGCTGGCGCATGCCGGGGTGCTGGCGCAACTGGAAGACGTGGTCAGTGTCGATGATCTGCGTACCTTCAAGCCCGATCCGGCGGTATACGCCTATCTGACGCAGCGTACCAATTGCGCGCCCGGCCAGACCTGGCTGGTGTCGAGCAATGCCTGGGATGTGGTCGGCGCCAAGGCCGCTGGTCTGCGCGCAGTCTGGGTCAGGCGGCAGGCCACCGCCGTATTTGATCCCTGGGAAGTTGAGCCGGATGTGGTGGTCAGCAGTCTTGCTGAACTGGCGGACTGGCTGGCGGGCTGCCCGAACCAGGCAAGCTATCTGAATTGAAACGCCGCGACCGGTACCGTCGCCCGCATACCGGAAACAGGGTTATGTGCATGGACCTCAGTGCAGCACTCATCTATATTGAATTGGTTTCATGATTTTGTGACGAATCACCGTCTGGAGCGCTATTGGCTGTGTCTGTAAGCTCCCCATCCCCGGTGCGGGCTACCCGCATTTACCTGACAGCTCTTCTAATTGGTGTGACAGTTGGTGCCGTGGCGACAGTGTTCCGCCTGGCGCTGGAGCGGGGCATTGCCTGGCACGGCTGGGTGGTCAGCATGCTGAACGATGGCTGGGGCATGCCGGCATGGCTGGTCTCGGTGCTGCTGAGCATGGCGCTGTTTGGTCTGGCGGCGTGGCTGGTCTATCGATGGGCGCCGGATGCCGGTGGCAGTGGCATTCCGGAAGTCAGCGCGGCGCTGGCGGGTGCGCGCGCGGCGCCCTATTGTGCACGGCTGCTGCCGGTCAAGTTCATCGGCGGCGTGCTGGCCCTGGGCGCCGGTGGCGTGCTGGGTCGCGAGGGACCGACCGTGCATATCGGTGCGGCGCTGGGGCAATGGCTGGGTGAGCGCGGGCGATTGTCGGTGCCGGAGTTGAAAATGGCCCTGGCGCTGGGTGCGGGCACCGGCCTGGCCGCAGCGTTCAATGCGCCGCTGGCCGGGGTGCTGTTCGTCTTCGAGGAACTGAGCGAGACCTGTGAGCGCAGTCTGGAGCTGCTATATGGGCTGCTGCTGGCCTGTGGTATCGGCGTACTGGTTGAGAATGCCCTGCTGGGTGGCGGGCCGTTGCTGCCGCTGCCACAGTATCCACAGGCGCCGTTGCCGGAGTTGCTGCTGTTTGTGCTGCTCGGCGCGCTGCTCGGCCTGCTCGGTGCGGTGTTCAACACGGTGCTGCTGAACATCCTGGATCTGGCCGAGGCCTGGCGGCGGCGTTTTGGCCTGTTGAGCGTGCCGCTGCTGGTCGGTGGCGGGCTGGGCCTGCTGCTGGTGGTCTGGCCGGATGTGGTCGGTGATGGCGAGTCCCTGGTGCGGAGCCTGGCGATGCAGCCGGGACAGTGGCCGCTGGCCCTGTTGATGGCTCTGATGACCGTGCGCACTGTGACGCTGCTGTTCAGTTATGGTGCCGGTACGCCCGGCGGGCTGTTCATGCCGTTGCTGGCACTGGGCGCAGTGGCCGGGCTGGTGTTCGCCGCGCTGCTGCAGCACATGGGACTAACGCCAGCGACCCTGCCGGGTGTTTTCGTGGTTGCCGGAATGGCGGCGCTGCTGGTGGCGAGCCTGCGCGCGCCGCTGACCGCGCTGCTGCTGGTGACGGAGCTGACCGGCAATTATGAGCTGATGCCGGCGCTGCTGGCGGCTTGCGTACCGGCGCTGCTGGTGGCCTGGGCGTTGGGGGGGCAGCCGCTTTATCGGCAACTGCTGGCGCGCAGTCTCAATCGGGTGGATCTGCGTCCGCATGGTCCCGGTCTGCGCGAGTACTGGCGGCTTGATCCCCTGCAGCGGCGGCGCTGGCTGTTGGAGCGGGCGCGGCACTGAGCGACCGGGTATCGCCCACCTGATCCACTGGAATCGTATTGTCCACACCGGCCATGTCGTCTGTGTGGGCCTGCGCCGATTATTTCCCGTGCGGCGCGCTGCAGGCGCAGCGACTGCGTGAAGGATTGCGCGGCCGGTTGTAGATACAGAGCGTTGTGCATCGGCTGCGGTGCCTGCGAAAATGCCTGCCCGGCTTGGCCGCATCGAGCGGTTTATGTCGAGGGTCTGCCGCGTCACGCCCAAGCCGAGCGGCAACACCATTCCCGTTTATTCTGATCCAGCGCCGGGCATGTCCGCCCGATGCGCGCCCCGCAGCGGATTTCCCGTGGAGTACAAGACGATGGCCATCCAATTTGCTGCCGACCCGCCTGGCGCCGGCGCTGAACTGCTGTGTCTGATCGATGGTTCGTCCTGGCTGCACCGCGCCTTCAATGCCCTGCCGCCACTGAGCACTGCCGCCGGCGAGCCGACCGGTGCGCTGTATGGGGTGCTGAACATGCTGCGCCGCCTGCAGATCGACTACCAGCCGCATTATCTGGCGGTGGTGTTCGACGCGCCCGGCAAGACCTTTCGCCATGTCCAGTTCGCTGCGTACAAGGCCCAGCGGCCACCGCTGGATCCGCAACTGCTGGCTCAGATCGCGCCATTGCATGACTGCATCCGCGCCCTGGGTCTGCCGCTGCTGCAGGTGGCGGGTGTCGAGGCTGATGATGTGATCGGCACCCTGACCCGGCAGGCAACGGCGCGTGGCTGGCCGGTACTGATCGCCAGCGGCGACAAGGATCTGGCGCAACTGGTTGATGCGCGGGTGCGCCTGCTGGACACGATGAAGAACACCATCACCGATGTGGCCGGGGTCGAGGAAAAGTTTGGCGTGCTGCCGGCGCAGATCGTTGACTGGCTGGCGCTGGTGGGCGACAGCGCCGATAACATTCCCGGCGTGCCCGGCGTCGGTCCGAAAACCGCCGCCAAGTGGCTGCGTGAATACGGCTCGCTGGATGCACTGGTGGCGCATGCCGCAGCGATCAGCGGCCAGATCGGCGTCAAGCTGCGCGCCCATCTGGAGCAATTGCCCCTATCCCGGCGGCTGGCGACGCTCGATTGCCAGGTGGCTCTGCCGGTGACGCTGGATGATCTGCGCCCGACCGCGCCCGACCGCGCCGTGCTGCGGGATCTGTATCAGCGCTACGAGTTCCGGTCGTGGCTGCGCGAACTGGCCCCGGCCGAGGTCACCGTGGATGCTGCTGCACCGGCTGCGGCCACCGCTGCGCCGGTTTATGAACTGGTGCTTGATCAGGCCGCGCTGGATCTCTGGTTGGCGCGCCTGCGAGCTGCTGAGGGGTTCGCGTTCGACACCGAAACCACCAGCCTGAATTATCTGGACGCGCGGCTGGTCGGGGTATCCTTTGCCGTGCAGCCGGGCGCGGCCGCTTATGTGCCGCTGGCACACGACTATCCCGGCGCGCCGGAGCAGCTGAATCGTGAAGCGGTGCTGGAGCAGTTGCGACCACTGCTGGAAGATCCCCTGCGCGCCAAGTTCGGCCAGCATCTCAAATATGATGCCCATGTGCTGGCCAATCACGGCATCACCCTGCGCGGCATTCGCCATGACACCCTGCTGCAATCCTATGTGCTCGATTCCACCGCTGCGCATGGTCTGGATGCACTGGCGGAACGGCATTTGAACCTGCGCACCATCCATTTCGAGGATGTGGCCGGCAAGGGCGCCCGGCAATTGACCTTTAATCAGGTGCCGCTGGAACAGGCCGGACCCTATGCTGCCGAAGATGCCGAGGTGACTCTGCGCCTGCATCAGTGTCTGTGGCCTCGCCTGCAGGCGGAGCCGCGCCTGCGCCAGGTCTATGAGGAACTGGAAATTCCGCTGATTCCAGTGCTGGCTGGCATGGAACGGCGCGGCGTGCGGGTCGATGCTGCGGCGCTGCGCCAGCAGAGTGCCGAACTGGCCCAGCGGCTGCACGAGCTGGAGCAGCAGGCCTACGCGATGGCCGGTGAGCGTTTCAATCTCGGTTCACCCAGGCAGTTGCAGGCGGTGCTGTTCGAGCGCCTGGGCCTGCCCGCCGGCAAGAAGACGGCCACCGGCCAGGCGTCCACCGCTGAGGATGTGCTGCAGGAACTGGCCCTGGAGTATCCGCTGCCGCGATTGATTCTCGAACACCGCACGCTGAGCAAGCTGAAATCGACCTATACCGATCGCCTGCCTGAGCAGATTCACCCACGCACCGGGCGCATTCACACCTCCTATCATCAGGCGGTGGCCAGTACCGGGCGGCTCTCATCCTCCGATCCCAATTTGCAGAACATCCCGATCCGCACCGCCGAAGGACGACGCATCCGCCAGGCCTTTGTGCCCGAGCCAGGCTGGGTGATGCTCGCTGCCGACTATTCGCAGATTGAACTGCGCATCATGGCCCATCTCTCCGGCGACGCAGGTCTGCTGCGTGCTTTTGCCACCGGGGCGGATGTGCATCGTGCTACGGCTGCCGAGGTGTTTGGCGTGGCCCTGGAGGCGGTGAGCAGCGAACAGCGGCGCAGCGCCAAGGCAATCAATTTCGGCCTGATCTACGGCATGTCGGCGTTTGGACTGGCGCGGCAACTGGGCATCGACCGTAGCGCCGCCCAGGACTATGTCGAGCGCTATTTCGCCCGTTATCCGGGGGTGAGGGCCTATATGGACGAGACCCGCCGCCAGGCCGCTGAACGGGGTTATGTGGAAACCGTGTTCGGGCGGCGCTTGTATCTGCCCGATATCAACGCCCGTAATCCGCAGCGCCGCCAGGCCGCCGAGCGCGCCGCGATCAATGCGCCCATGCAGGGCACCGCTGCCGATATCATCAAGCGGGCGATGCTGGCGGTGGAGCGCTGGCTGTGTGCCAGCACGACACCGGCCCGCATGCTGATGCAGGTTCATGACGAACTGGTGTTTGAAGTCGCTGCCGATGCGGTAGACGAGACGAGCGCGCGCATCCATGCCCTGATGAGCAGTGCGGCGGACCTGCGCGTGGCGCTGGAGGTGGGGATCGGCACCGGTGCCAACTGGGATGAGGCGCATTGAGTATTGAGTGGAGCGTTAAGCGGGCAGGATGGCGACGGATACACGCGCTGAAAATCCGTGGGCTGACCGGGCTGGATTTGGGTAGCGCGGCACAAGCGCTCGGCTAGACTTTCTGGCAGGGATGTGACAGCGCTGGGGTGCCGTCACCATTATTGCCAAGGGAGTCTGAAAGGTGGTGGGCAAGAGTCAATGTTCCCTGCGCTTCTACGAGGAACTGAACGACTTTCTGCCGCTGGAGCGGCGCAAGGTACGCTTTGGTCACGAATTCCAGCGGCGAGCCTCGATTAAGGATCTGATTGAGGCGCTGGGTGTGCCACATACCGAGATTGAGCTGATTCTGGTCAATGACCGTTCGGTGGATTTTTCCTACAGGGTCCGCGATGGCGACCGGATCAGCGTCTACCCGATGTTCGAGGCGCTGGATATTGCACCGCTGGTGCGGGTGCGACCGCAGCCCCTGCGCATCAGCCGCTTCATTCTGGATGTGCATCTGGGCAAGCTGGCGCGCTACCTGCGGCTGCTGGGTTTCGATACCCTCTACCGCAACGATTACGAAGATGCCGAGCTGGCGCGCCTGGCCAGCGAGCAGCACCGCATCCTCCTCACTCGTGATCGCGACCTGCTCAAGCGCGCCGTGGTGACGCATGGCTGCTATGTGCGGGCTATCGATCCGCGGCGGCAGGTCGAGGAAGTGCTGGATCGGCTGGATCTGTACCGGGCAATTCGGCCGTTCCTGCGCTGCCCGCGCTGCAATGGCCTGCTGGCGGGTGTGCCCAAGCAGCGGGTCTGGGAGCGTTTGCCGCTGCATACGCGGCATTGTGTCGAAGTGTTCTGGGAGTGCGGCGAATGCCAGCAGGTGTATTGGGAAGGTAGTCATATGCCGCGCATCCGCCAATTCATTCAGGAATTACGCGCCCGCGTGCCTGCCGGACCGTCTTCTGGACAATTCAGCGATATCGCGGAATGATGCCGCCGCCGCTCGCTCATGCTGGCCCTGACCGCGACCGGTTCGAACCCAACCTGTTAAACCTGCAAGGATTCCCCATGCGCTCGTCACTGTTCGTTCCGTTGCTGCTGGCCTTGACTCTGCACGAGGTTCAGGCAGCACCGGCGCCCGCTGCACTGGAACCGATTCCCGACGGCCCGCCGACGGCGCGCGATGAGCGGGATACACCGGTGCCCGAGGTGACCATCCGCCAGCGCGGCAGCCAGGGTTCGGTCGAGGAATATCGGATGGGCGGCGTGCTGTACATGGTCAAGGTCAACCCGGTCAAGGGTACGTCCTATTACCTGGTGGACAGTGACGGCGACGGCAGTCTGGAAACCCGCTACAGCGATCGGCAAAGCGGCCTGGCGATTCCGGCCTGGGTGCTGTTGCGCTGGTAAGGACGCGCATCAGCACCCGCCGGCTGCTCAGTCGTGGGGCCGCTGCCAGTCGGCGGCTTCGCGCCGCAGCTGCCGGCGGATCGCGGCCCGTGCCGAGGTTTTGGATTTTTCGTGCGCGCCGCCCTTGCGCAGGATCGACGCGGCAGCGACCGGATTGCGCCGGCTGCCGGGTGCGGTTTTTCCGATACGCAGTTTTTCCATGCTGTAAGCCTCCATTTAATCAGCCCTTGACGCAGACCACCTGCTTGAGGGTATGCACGATTTCCACCAGATCCGACTGCTGGGCCATGACCGCGTCGATATCCTTGTAGGCAGCGGGAATTTCATCCAGCACGCCACTGTCCTTGCGGCATTCGACGCCGGCGGTTTGGGCAATCAGATCCTGCTGGTCGAATTTCTTTTTCGCCTGACCACGACTCATGCGCCGGCCCGCGCCATGCGAGCAGGAACAAAATGAATCCGCCTCGCCCTTGCCGCGCACGATATAGGATTTGGCACCCATGCTGCCGGGAATAATGCCTAATTCACCAGCGCCGGCACGAATGGCTCCCTTGCGGGTAATGAACAGCTCCTCGCCAAAATGCTGCTCGATGGCGACATAGTTATGATGACAATTGATCGCCTCCCTGGTTACGGTGAAGGGCGGCAATTGCCGGGTCAGCACCTGCAGAATCAGTCGCAGCATTTCACGACGATTAGTCATCGCATAATCCTGCGCCCAGTGCAGTGCTTCGACATAATCATCGAAATGCTGCGCGCCTTCGCGCAAATAGGCCAGATCGCGATCGGGCAGATTGGCCAGATGCTGACCCATATCCTTGCGCGCCAGTTCAATGAAATAGCGGCCGATGATATTGCCAATGCCACGACTGCCGGAATGCAGCATCAGCCACACATCCTGCTGTTCATCCAGGCACAGTTCGATGAAATGGTTACCGCCACCGAGTGTGCCGAGCTGTCGCGCCCAGGTAGTATCGGCATTACGCTGCATTTTCAGCAGGCCCGGATGCTTCTTGACAATCCGCTCCAGGCCACCGGACAGGGCCCGCAGAGTCGAGGCCGGCGCGCCGTGTCCTTCACTGTGCATGTCAAAGCCTACCGGTACTGCTGCTTCAATCACCTGGCGCAGGGGGCGCAGGTTATCGGGCAGTTGCTCGGCACGCAGGCTGAGGCGGGTAGCCACCATTCCACAGCCAATATCAACCCCGACTGCCGCCGGAATGATGGCGCCCTTGGTGGGAATCACGGCACCGACCGTAGCGCCGATGCCAACATGGACATCGGGCATTGCCGCGACATGGTGATGAATGATTGGCAGACGCGCGACATGGCTCAGTTGGGTCAGAGCCTGCGGGTCGATATCGTCGGTGTAGATCTTGACCGGCAGACCGTCCGCCGGCTGGATGATGCGCTGAATCGGCATGGTAAAATCTCGCTTGCGCGGGGAGGGCGACTCCCCAGGAAAAAACCCCGGTTGACAGTTGTCAGCCGGGGTTTTGGCGCATCAGCGAGGACGCGAACTCGGAAGACAACTGCTGCCTTCCGCGAACGCCGGGAAGGCTTTTCAGCTTGGGTGCGTATTCGATGAATTCATGTTTAAGCCTCCCTGAAAAGCGCCACCACGACAGGTGCGACGGATGTGATGAAAAGATGCTATTGATTATGCCGACCCGGGTTGTGGTTCGTCAATTAAATCATTCAGGCAGCAGTCTTCGGCAGATTGTCGCTCAGGAATTGCGCCAATTGCCCGACGCTGATCTCGGTGACATAGCCACCGTCCTGCATCAATGCCTTTTCATAGGGCAGGCCGCGTGCTCCAAAAGCCTGCTCGATGGCGACGATCAATTGCATCAGATCGACCGATTCAAAACCCAGATCCTCAATCAGTCGGGTATCGGCATTGATCGGATCCAGAAGTTCCATATCCCACTCCTGGATCATGTCATCCAGCAGCAGGCACAGGCGGGTGGTGATGTCGGCAAGGCTCAGGGGGTTGGTATGGTTCATCGTGGCAGCGCGAAGCGGCGTAGGTGGTGATAAAAGAGAAACGGCCGGGCTGGTGAATGGAAGAGCCCGGCGGTGGTCCATGTTAAGGCGGACTGCAAGCAAGGATTTTGCCATGCGCAGCGGTCGAAACGGAAACGGTGCATGGCATCATCCCGGTGTTTATGCAGGCAAATGCAGGCAAGGCACGGATTATTGTTATGATAGTAGCCCTGTTCGCGCCGCCGCGAATGTCTCCGCATCCGGTTCCTGGTCCGCGCCCGATCCGCATTCAGCCAGATTTCAGATCACTTGCGGTATCCGGTCCGTGCTGTCAGGGCATGTCCACGCCGCTGGGCGCATCCCGGCCCTGAACTTGCAAAGGCTTCCGCATCATGACGTTCACGTTCCTGCCAGCGTGCGGCGGCGCGCCGGCTTTCATTGCATTCATCGAGGTTAAAGCCCATGACACAGTGGCAACCCATGGTCAAGAAACTGGACGGTCCGCCGGCAGCACCGGTGGTCGGCGAGCGCGAGCGCCTGCGGCGGGGGCGGGCGCTGTTCCAGGAAGGGCGCTATGACGAGGCGCTGGGCGAATTCGAGATGCTGCGCGCCGAACAGCCGGCCTCGGCCCAGGCCTGGTTGGGCATTGGCCTGGTGCGGCGCCGCCAGCAGCAGATGGATGAGGCGCTGGCCTGTTTCAGCGAAGCCTGCCGCCTGGACCCGCTGCTGCCCAAAGCCTATGTGCTGGAGGGTCAGGCGCTGCTTGAACAGGGTCAGCTTGACCGGGCCATGCTGGCCTTTCAGAGCGCGCTGAACCTGGATCCGAAGTCGGTGAAGGCGATGACCGGTTTCGGGCAAGTGCTGCGCCGCCAGCAGCGCTACGAAGAGGCGCTGACGCAGTTGCGCGCGGCGCTGCGCTATGACCCGCGCAAGGTGCAGCCGCGCCTGCTGATCGCCGAAATTTATCGTGAGCGCGGCGAAACGGCGGCGGCCCTGAACGAATTGCGCCTGGTGCTGGAGATTGCGCCGGGTCATGTCCGCGCCGCGATCGTGCTGGCGCGCCTGCTGCTTGCGACGGGCGAGCCGGATGCCGCGAGCGAAGTGCTGAGCGCTGCCCTGGCGCGGGTGGCCGAGGGCGATGCGGGTGCGGCAGCGCAGCTCGGGCGCGCGGCGCTGGAACTGCAGTTGTATGCAGTGGCCGAAGCGGCGCTGCGCACGGCGCTGCAGCACGAGCCGGAGCGCATGAGCATTCGCCTGCGTCTGGTTGAAGCGCTGCTGGCCAGCGGTCAACTGGCGGAAGCCGAACACCAGGCCGCCGAATTGCCGCAGAACAGCGCCATTGCGCCGCTGGTGCACAAGCTGCTCGGCGATATCCACTACAAGCGCCAGCAGTTCCAATTGGCGGTTGAGCAGTACCGTGCCACCGTGCTGCATCTACCCGATCACGAGCAGATGCTCAGCGATCTGGAAAGCGAACTGGCCGCCGGCGGTGACTGGGAAGAGCTGGCCGAGGAACTGCAGCCCTCGGTGGCTGGCCGGGTCGCTGCCGAAGCCCGCCGCCTGCGTCAGGATCGCCGCCACCGTGAACCGCGCTAAAGCCCCCCGGCCCCGAGCGATCGCATGAATCACCTGATCTACATCATCATGGATAGCTGTCGTTTCGATAGCTGCCAGCAGGCCCGCACCCCGAACCTCGACCGCCTCGGTGCGGTCGAGCGCCGCTACAGCTATGCGTCGTGGACCTCGCCGTCACACTACGCGATGCTGATGGGCATGATCCCGCATACCAGCCCGCGCGGTGTGTTCGCCTCCGAGGTGTACAAGGGCGAATTCAAGCGCTGGGTCGAGCGGCTCGGCATCGAGGGCCTGTCGTTCAAGAGCTTTGTTCCGGAACTGTCCCTGCCCAGGGTGCTCAGGAGTCATGGCTACGCGACCATCGCCCGCGTGTCCCTGCCGGTGCTGAATCCCTACACGCTGCTCAGCCGCGATTTCGACGATTACCGGCTCATGGACAACCACAACGACTTCGCCGGCATGGTCGCCGAGATCGCCTTTCCCGATGCACGGCCGCGTTTCTACTTCCTCAATCTGGGCGAAACCCATTATCCCTACATGCTCAGCGGCGAGAACCTGCCGCACATCTCCGGGGTGCATGGCGTGCTCAAACATCTCGACAGCGGCGCGGCTGCGCCCGATGCTGGCGAGCAGGTGTTTTTCCCGCCTGATGAAATGCAGCGTCTGCATCGCCAGCAGGTGAAATGCGTCGAATATCTCGATGGCCTGCTCGGCGCGCTGTACGCAAAATGCCCGGCGAACACGCATTTCATCGTGACCGCTGATCATGGCGAGCTGTTCGGCGAGGAAGGCTATTTCGGCCACGGCCCGATCATGCATGAGAAGTGTTTTGAAGTGCCGTTTGTCGAGGGGCTGCGGCCGTGAGCACGGTGGCGGAAACGGATTCACGCGCGCCGCTGTTCATTCTGGCCCCGCCGCGTTCCTTCACCTCGCTGGTCAGCACCATGCTCGGCCAGCATCCGCGCCTGTACGGCTTTCCCGAGCTGAACCTGTTCATGGCCGGGACGATGGACGAATTCTGGCGCGGTGCCGATCATGACGGTGGGCGCAAATCAACCTTCTGGCCGGTGATGCGCCATGGCCTGTTGCGCAGCGTGGCGCAGCTCTACGCCGGCGAGCAGACCATTGACAGCATTTCCATGGCCTACCGCTGGATTCGCAGCCGCGCCCGGCAGAGCACCGCCGCAGTGTTCGCGGAACTGCTGGAGCGGATTGATCCGCTGATCGCGGTTGAGAAGAGTCCGGGCTATCTGCGCAAGCGGCAGTATCTGGACCGGATCGTGGAGGCATTCCCGCAGGCGCGCTTCATCCATCTGTTGCGCCACCCGCGTGGCCAGTGCGAATCCGTCCTGCAGGCGCGCGGCGGCAAGCTGATGCTGATGATGCTCAATGCCATCGATACCGCGCCGGCGGTCCCGGTGATCGAACCGCAGATCCTGTGGCATGACGCCAACCGGCTCATTCTAGAGTTCCTGCAGGAACTGCCGCCGGCACAGTGGCTGCGGGTGCGTGGCGAGGATGTGCTCGGTGATCCCGATGCCGAGTTAGGGCGTATCTGTGCCTGGCTGGGCCTGCCCTGTGGTGCGCCGGAACTGGCGGCGATGAAGGCGCCCGAGCAGTCGCCCTATGCCCATGTCGGGCCGATCAATGCCCGGCTGGGCAATGACATCAACTTTCTCCTCGAACCGCGCCTGCGGCCGGCGCGTCTGCGCCATTACGACCTGGCCGAACCGTTGCCGTGGCGACCGGATGACCAGCCGCTGCACCCGGCGGTGGTCGAATTGGCCGCTGAGCTGGGCTATCGCTAGCGGTGTCTTGAGAACATCTGGGAGTTTGGCATGAATCAGCAAGACGATATGGAAAAGCGCCGCGCCCGCCTGCAGGTTCTGCGCGAACGCTATGAAACGCAGCCCGCGGTGTCTCCCCTGCCGGCAACGCCTGTGCCGATGAGCGAGGAGAGCCGGAAACCCGGCGCGGGCGGTGAACGCTCCGGTACGGGTCTGCTGCCGCGACTGGTAGAAGCGCTGTTGAAAGCGGTGCCGGGCGATACGCCGGTGCCGGGAACTCCAGTCGGTGAGCAGCGGCTGCGCCAGGTGCTGCGCCAGCTGGAACAGCGCGCCCAGAATGCGTCGGGTGCAGCCAGCGAACGTATTCAGCGCCTGATCCGTTTCCTGACCCAGGATGTTCCCGGTGAGCCAATGGTGGCGGGGGTGAATGTGCGCCGCCTGCAGCAACTGCTGGAGCGAGCGCCTGCAGCAGCGTCCGCGCCATCTGTGCCATCTGTGCCGGTCGCGGTGGAAGCGCCGGCAGCCATGTCCGCGCCGCCGGCGGTGAGTCCCTTGCCCGTCGCTGCTGCACCGCTGCCCTCGACGGCAATGGTGGTCGCGCAGGATGAGATCGCCACACTGGAAGAGAATCTGCGGCAGTTGCGGCAGATGACCGAGGTGTTGCAGGCCCGACTGGATGCGGTCCGCCGCTGGATGGAGCAGGCAGCGTCCGCGAGCGGTGCGGTGCCGCCGCCGGCAGCTCCAATTCCGTCCGTGTCCGCACCGGCAGCAGCACCGGCAGCAGCATCGGCACCGGTGCACGCTGTTGAGGATGGCTGGTTTCTGGAGTTTCTCGAATAGCGCGGGCGTCCGGCCTGCGGCAAGGCTGGACATGCAGTGACAGTGCGCGAACCGCCCCTCCCGGAGATTGGTGTGATGAATGACGGTGAAGTGAAACAGCGTCTCGACCGGCTGCGCGATCGGCATCAGGTCCGTGCCGCACAGGATGCAGCAGGCAAAGGCAATCGTCCCGGTCTGCGTGCCCTGCTGGCGGCAGCGACCGCGCCCGTACCGGAGCAGGCCGCCGAGAGTGGTGGCGGGCGCTTGCCTGGTGGTCTCGGCGCCATTGCCCATTTGTTGAAAAACCCCGAGATTCGCCATGCCCTGCTGCAGTGGCTGCAGAATCAGGAAAGCGGCGCCGGACGTGGCGCGGGCGGCGAGAATGCCTGGGGCCTGGAATTCGGCGCCGACGCGCTGCCCCGGGCCGAGGAACTGAGTACCTCCAGCACCCTGGAGGAGATCGCCCGCTACTATCAGCAACTGGAAAGCCGTGCCGACTGGCTGGAATCGGCTCTGGAGGAAACGCTGCTGGAGCTGGACCGGGTCAGCCGTTTCAAGCTGGCGGCCAGCACGCCCGAGGATGCCGGTCAGCCGTTGGCGCCACCGGTGGATCCGATGCCGTGAGCGATCGGTATGCCGGGCGCGGTGCGTTCACGCTGTTCGTGCTGAATCCCGCCGGACTGGATAATCCGGCCCTGGCGCTGGCGGGTTGTCGGACTGGCGCAGTTGGGGTGCTGAATGCGGAAACCGGTCTGGCCGCAGATGCGCTGGGTGTGGCCCTGCGGCAACTGGCGGCGACGGGTGCGCCATTTGGCCTGAAATGGGGTGGGTCCGGTCGGCCGGCGTTGTTCGATGCAGCCGATGCGCTACGGCCCGACTGGCTGATTCTCGACGCCGAGCACTATGCTGATCGGCTGGCGGACTGGCAGGACTTTCGCGCCGGCGGTGGCCGCGTGCTGTTGGAACTGACAGCCTGGCGCGAGGACTGGGCGACGCTGGACGCACAACAGCTCGATGGCTGGTGGGTCAAGGGCCACGAGGCCGGCGGCCTGGTTGGCGAGGAAAGCAGCTTCGTGCTGCTGCAGCGGGTGCTGGCGCGCACCGGCCTGCCGGTCCATGTCCGCGGCGGCATCGGTCCGCATAACGCCGCAGCCTGTCAGGTGGGCGGGGCAGCCGGCGTGGTGCTGGATAGCGCTTTGCTGCTGTTGACAGAATCGCCGCTGGCCGAAACCCTGCAGCCGTGGTTGCGCGGGCTGGATGGTACCGAGACCGTGCTGCTGGGTGCTGAGGACAGCGGGCGCTTTATCCGGGTGCTGGAGCGGCCGGGTTTTGCTCCGGTGGCGGCGCTGCGCCAGCGTCTGGATACGGAACCCGCGCCGACGATGGAGAGCACCTGTCTGCCGTTTGGCTGGTGGGAACCGCGAACGCGCGATTTGTTGCCGCTCGGGCAGGATCTGGCCTTTGCCGCGCCCTGGGCGCTGCATTATCGCACGGTCGCCGGCGTGCTGCGGGCGCTGCGTCAGGCGCTGCGCGCCGATCCCTGCCAGGCGCATCATGACGCGGCGCTGGCTGAGGATGCACCGCTGGCCCGGGCGCATGGAACCCGCCTGCCGATCGTGCAGGGTGCGATGACCCGGGTCAGTGATCGTGCCGAGTTCGCCGAGGCGGTGGCGGCTGCCGGCGCGCTGCCGATGCTGGCGCTGGCGATGCTCAAGGGCGAGCGCTGCCGCGAACTGCTGGAGGAAACGCGCCAGCGGCTCGGCGACCGGCCCTGGGGCGTGGGGCTTCTCGGCTTTGTGCCGGCGGCGCTGCGCGAGGAGCAATTGGCAGCGATCCGCGCCGTGCGTCCGCCGCTGGCCTATATCGCCGGTGGTCGTCCGGAGCAGGCGCAGCAACTGGAAGCCGACGGCATCCAGACCTATCTGCATGTGCCGACGCCGACCCTGCTGCGGATGTTCCTGGAGCAGGGCGCGCGCCGTTTCATTTTCGAGGGCCGCGAGTGCGGCGGGCACATCGGGCCGCTGAGCAGCTTTGTGCTCTGGGAACTGATGCTGGATACGCTGCTCGACTGGGCGCGCGCGCATCCTGGCGCATTGGCCGAAGTAGCGGTGCTGTTTGCCGGTGGCATTCACGATGCCCGCTCGGCAGCGATGGTCGCGACGTTGGCCGCGCCGCTGACCCGCGGGCGAGCGCAGATCGGCCTGCTGATGGGCACCGCCTACATGTTCACCGAGGAAGCGGTGCGCTGCGGGGCGATCCGTGCCGGGTTCCAGCGGGTGGCGCTGGAGTGCACGGCAACCGCGACCCTGACCACCGGCCCTGGCCATGCCAGCCGCTGCGCGATCACGCCCTTTGTTGCGGCTTTTCACGACACGCGCCGGCAGTTGCAGGCCGAGGGCGTCGCGTCGCGGCTGCTGCGTGACCGGCTTGATGAGCTGACCCTGGGCCGGCTGCGGCTGGCAGCCAAGGGCCTGCTGCGCGTCGAGCCTGTGGGCGAGTTGCGCTTGAGCACGCCGGAGGAACAGTTCAGCCAGGGCATGTACATGATCGGTCAGGTAGCGGCGCTGCACGAGCGGTCGCTGACGCTGGCCGAACTGCATGACAGCGTGTCCACCGCTGCCCTCGACTGGCTGGCGCGCGCCGTTCCGGTTCCCCAAGCCGCAGCGGCAGGGCAGCGTGGGCCGGCGGATATCGCCATTATCGGCATCGGTCTGTGGCTGCCGGGCGCGACCACGCCCCGCGACTACTGGCGCAATCTGGTCAATGGCGTGGATTGCCTCAGTGAAATTCCAGCCGAGCGCTGGGACTGGCGGCTGTACTACGACGCCGATCCCGCCGCCCGCGACCGCATTTACGCCAAGCGCGGCGGCTTTATCGCCGAGCAGCCCTTCGAGCCGATCCGTTATGGCCTGCCGCCGGTGGCGCTCAAGTCGATCGATCCTTTGCAACTGCTCAGTCTGGAAGTGGTGCGGCGGGCGCTGGACGATGCCAGTATCGATGTGCACGCCATCGACCGCGAGCGGGTCGCCGTGGTGCTCGGTGCCAGCGGCGGCATGGGCGAACTTGGGCTGGCGTATGCCGCCCGCGCCGAATGGCCGCGCGTGGCAGGTCGAGTCGATGAGGCGACGCTGGCGCGGCTGCCGGAATGGACCGAGGATTCCTTTGCCGGACTGCTGCCGAACGTGGCCGCCGGCCGGGTCAGCAACCGCTTCGATTTCGGCGGCATCAACTGCGCGGTCGATGCTGCCTGCGCTTCGTCGCTGGCCGCGGTGTATCAGGCGGTCAATGAGCTGCGGCTGGGCCATAGCGATCTGGCCATCGCCGGCGGCGTCGATACCATGCAGTCGCCGTTCATGTACCTGTGCTTTGCCAAGACCCGGGCCCTGTCGCCACAGGGTCGCCCGCGCACCTTCGACGAACAGGCCGACGGCATTGCCATTGCCGAGGGCGTAGCGACCGTGGTGCTCAAGCGGCTCGATGACGCCGAGCGCGCTGGCGACCGCGTCTATGCCGTGATCAAGGGCATCGCCGGGTCCAGCGATGGTCGCGCCAAGGGCCTGACTGCGCCACGTCCAGCCGGGCAGTTGCGGGCCTTGCGCCGCGCCTATGCCGATGCCGGTTACTCACCGGCCACGGTCGGGCTGTGGGAAGCACACGGCACCGGTACCGTTGCCGGTGATCGCGCCGAGCTGGAGACCGTGACCACCCTGCTGGGTGAAACCGGTGCTGCGCCGGCCAGTGCGGTGATCGGTTCGGTCAAGACCCTGATCGGCCATACCAAGGCCGCTGCCGGGGTTGCCGGGCTGATCAAGGCGGCGCTGGCGCTGCATCATCGGGTGTTGCCGCCACACTGTGGGGTCGAGCGGCCCCTGCTGCCGCTGCGTGAACCGGCCAATCCACTGTCCATCAGCAGTGCAGCGCGCCCCTGGCTGCGCGATGGCGACCGGCTACGCCGTGCCGGGGTCAGTGCCTTTGGCTTTGGCGGCACCAATTTTCACGCCACCTTGGAAGAGTACGTCGATCCTACCGGTGTTGAGCAGCGCGCGCCGGTACCGGACTGGCCGGTGGAACTGTTGGTCTGGCGGGCCGCCGATGCCGCCGGTCTGCTGGCGCAGGTGCAGGCTGTGCAGAACGCGCTGGCTGCGGGTGCGCAACCGCGTCTGCCGGAACTGGCGGCGGCCCTGGCGCGCGGGCTGCCGGCGCACGGCCAGACGCTGGCGATCGTCGCCGGCTCACGGTCGGAGCTGGAACAGCGCCTTGCCGTGGCGCTGGCGCTCCTGAACGGGCACAGTGCGGCGGATGCTGAAGGCGTCTATCCGCCTGATGTGCTTGCCGCCGACGGTGCCGCGCCGCCGCTGGCGCTGCTGTTTCCCGGTCAGGGCAGCCAGTATCCCGACATGCTGCGCGAGCTGGCGCTGGCGCTGCCGGAGCTGGCGGCGGTGCTGGAGCGGGCTGATGTCGTGCTGCGCGCGGCCATTGCCGCCAGTCAGGGCGATCAGGAGCGGCTCAGTGCGTTTATTTACCCGGCGCAGCGTTTCAGTCCGGAAACGGGGCAGTCGGCGCGCGCCCGGCTGACCCGCACCGAGATCGCCCAGCCCGCGCTGGGTGCGGTTGAGGCCGGTCTGTGGGCCTGGTTGCGGACCCTGAATATGCAGCCGGCGCGGGCGGCCGGGCACAGCTATGGCGAATATGTGGCGCTGCATGCCGCTGGGGTGTTCGATCTGGATACGCTGCTGCGCCTGTCGGAAGCGCGCGGCCGCTTCATCGTCGAGGCTGCCGCCGGTGGCGAACTGGGCACCATGCTGGCGGCGCGGGCTGATGTGGAGTCAGTGAAGGCGGCGCTGGCGGGCGTGACCGGCATCACCCTGGCCAATTACAACGCGCCGCAGCAACTGGTGCTGTCGGGATCGGCCGCCGCTATCGAACAGGCCCGGCAGGCGCTGGCGGCGTGCGGGATTGCTGCCGTGCCGTTGCCGGTGGCTGCCGCGTTCCATTCGCCGATCGTGGAACCGGCCCGGGCGCGGCTGGCGGCGTTCATGGCTGAATTGCCGTTTCACGCTCCGGCCTTCACCGTCCATGGCAACGCCGATACCGATGCCTATCCCCCGCAACCGGCAGCAATTCGCGCCCGGCTGGCCGCGCATCTCGCCGAAGCGGTCAATTTCACCGGCGAGATCGAAGCGATGCATGCCGCTGGCGCGCGACTGTTTCTTGAGATCGGGCCGCGTGATGTGCTGACCCGGCTCACCGGGCAGATTCTCGGCGCGCGGTCGCATCGGGCCGTGGCGATCGATGATCATGGCGGTGGTCTGAACGGCCTGTTGCAGGCGCTGGCGGCACTGTTGAGCTGCGGCGTGCGCTTGCATCTGGAGCCGCTGTTTGCCGAGCGCGTGGCCGAGGCAATGTCGCTGGCGCAGGTGCTGGAACCGGTCAATGCCGCGCCATTGTCCAGCTCTGCCTGGCTGCTCAGTGGCGCGGGCGTGCGCCGGCCGGGTCAGGTCCATGCCCTGGGCGTAAAGCCGTCGCTGACCCTGGATGATCTGAAGCCCTTGCCTGCATCCCCGGCTCCGGCCCTGCCCGAGGGGTCTGGGCTGGAGCAAACGCCCTTATCGCCAGCTCCGCTCCGGTTGGGAGAGGAGAGCGGCGTGTTGTCTTCACCTCTGACCATGCCCGCGCCCGTAGTGGCGGGGAATCTGGAGAATCCAAGCATGAGTGAGCAAGCGTCCGGCGCGCCCGCTGCCGGCAACCTTGACCCAGCCCTGGCCGCCTATCAGGAGACCATGCGTCAGTTCCTGCAGGTGCAGGAACGGGTGATGCTGGCCTATTTCGCCGGTGGTGGTGCGGTGGGCACAAGCCTGTCGTGTGCACCCGCGCCCGTATCCGCGCCTGCGCCTGTGCCTGCGCCTATGAGCGTGCCGGCACCCGTATCCGCGCCTGCGCCTGTGTCTGCGCCCATGAGCGTGCCGGCACCGGTTGCGGTGGCGCCCGCTGTAGCGGTGCCGTCTGTCATGGCCACGGAACCGCCGCCAGTTGCTGCCGTTGTTGCACCGGTATCTGCACCGTCCGCACCCGCGCCTGCCGAACCGCTGAATCTGCAGGATCGCCTGTTGCACATCGCCAGTGAGCGCACCGGTTATCCGCCGGAACTGCTCGGTCTGGATCAGGACATCGAAGCCGATCTGGGTATTGACTCGATCAAGCGGGTGGAAATCCTCGGCCTGTTTCGCCGCTCGCTGCCCGAGCCGCTGCCGCAGCAGTTACAGCCGCACATGGAGGAAATCGCCAGCCTGCCGACCTTTCGGCGCATTCTCGACGCGGTGAGCGCGCGGCTGGGGTCGACGCTGGACGTGCCGGCTGCCGTAGGCGGGGAGGGCGCGCGCCCTTTTGAATTAACCGGGATGGGTTCCGAAACGTGCGCCCCGCTGTCCCGGTTCACGATCAGGGCGCACGCTGAACCGTTACCAACGGTGCCGCTGGTGTTGCCGGCGGGATTGTATCTGCTGACGCCGGATGATCTGGGCGTCGCCGACGCACTCAGCCGCAAGCTGCGTGGTGCGGGTGTGCAGCCGATGCTGGTACCTGAGGAACTGCTTGATGATGTCGAGCGGCTGGCGCACTGGCTGGATGCACAGTGGCGTGGCGCGACCATCCGGGCTGTGCTGCATCTGCTGCCACTGGGACGACCGCCGCTGGTGGATGATGCGCCGCTGAGCGAATGGCGCGAGCGCATCGCCCGCGAGGTTAAGACCCTGTTCGCTCTGTTGCGCCGGGTCGGCGGCGAACTGCGTGAAGGGGGCCGCCTGCTGACGGTGAGTGGTCTGGGCGGTACCTTTGGCCGTGACGGAACGCCGGCGGTTGCGGCCTTTGCCGGCGGTGCGGGTCTGACCGGACTGGTGAAAACGCTTAATCTGGAATGGAACGCCGATCTCGATCAGCCCGGTTTTATCGCCAAGGCGCTGGATCTCGACCCCGGCGACGATCCCGAGCAACTGGCAGCGCGGGTGTTCGCGGAGCTGGCATTACCCGGTGGGCGGCGCGAGGTCGGTTATCCCGGAGGGGTGCGGACCATTTTCCGCACTATGCCCGCCTCGCTGTCGCCGTTGCCAGAGCCGCTGCGCCAGCCGGATGCCGATTGGGTGGTGCTGGCCACCGGGGGTGCGCGTGGTATCACCGCCGAGATTCTGCGCGAACTGGCGCGCTTTGGCGTGACGCTGGTGCTGCTCGGACGGACGCCGCTGCCGGACGCCGAGCCGCCCACTATCCAGGCATGCGCCGATGCCGTCGCGCTGCGTCGCCAGTTCATCGCTGAGTGCAGTGCTGCCGGACAGACGCCGCGCCCGGCGCAGATTGAGCGGCGCATTCAGACCGTGCTGCGCGATCGCGAGATGCAGGCCAATCTGGCTGATCTGGCGGCACTGGGTGCGCGGGTCGATTACCGGGTGGTGGATGTGCGCGATGAGGCGGCCATGGCGACGCTGTTCGAGGCGCTGTACCAGCAGCATGGGCGCATTGACGCGGTGCTGCACGGCGCCGGCGTGATCGAGGACGGCTGGCTGCTGGATAAGTCCCCTGACAGCATCGACCGGGTGATCGATACCAAGGTGGACAGCGCCTTTCTGCTGGCCCGCTACCTGCGCCCGGAAACGCTGCAGTTTCTGGCCCTGTTTACTTCGGTGGCTGGGCGCTTTGGCAATCGGGGTCAGGCCGATTACGCCACGGCCAATGAAATTCTCAGCCGGCTGGCCTGGCAACTGCAGCAGCGCTGGGCGGGGCGGGTCAAGGTGGTGGCGATCCACTGGAGTCCCTGGGATCGCACCACGCATGGCGCCGGCATGGTCACGCCCGAGGTGCGCCGCCAGTTCGAGGCGCGCGGGGTGCATCTGGTGCAGGCAGTGGCCGGACGACGCTTTCTGTTGAATGAATTGCGCTATGGACCGACCGATGTGGTGGAACTGGTGGCCGGTGATTTCCCGTGGGAATACGAGGAAGCACGCTTCAGCGCTCTCCCGGATGCGCGCCGTGATGCAGCGGTGATCAGTGCAGGGCCATGGCCGCTGCTGTGGGGTGGCTGTTTAAGCGAGCAGCAGGCAGGCGTGTGGCGCTTCACCAAGACCGTTGATCTGGTCAGCGATCCCTATCTCGATCAGCACCGTCTGGACGGCGTGCCGGTGCTGCCGTTCGCGATGGCGATGGAATACATGGCTGAGGCGGTTGCGACCCTGTGTCCGGATGCAGCGATCGAAGTGCGCGAGGTGCGGTTGCTGCGTGGCCTGAATGTGCAGGATCGCGCCGACCTGTCCTTGCAACTCACCCTGCGCGAATCGGCGCAGATGCACGCCGACGGTGCGCGCGCGTTCGTCGCCGTGCTGGGCGATGCCGCACAATCGGCGCGGCCGGCTTATCAGGCGCTGGTGCTCGCTGGTCCGCTGCAGGGATTGCCTGCCGCTGAACGGCCGGTGCTGGCCGGGCCGGCGCTGGCGATCGATGAGGTTTACCGGCGCTGGCTGTTTCATGGGCCGCTGTGGCAGACCGTGGTCGGGATTCACGGCCACGCGGCTAGCGGCCTGGTGGCGACGCTGCGCCCGAGCCGCGCCGTTGATTTTTATCCGCCGGCACAGGAAGGGCGCTGGTGCCTGGACCCGGCGCTGGTGGATGGCGCGTTTCAGGCGCTGATTGCCTGGAGTCGCCTGTATCGTGACGCAACACCGCTGCCGAGTCGTCTCGGGCGCCTGCGTCGTTTTGGCGATGGACCGCTGCCGGAACGCCTGACGCTGTGGCTGCGCCTGCGCGCGGCGGCGGATGCCAGCCTGCACTGCGATTTTCAGTTCAGCGATGCCAACGGACGGGTCTGGATGGTGATCGAGGATTTTGAATGCGCCGCCAGCGCGGCCTTGAATCGTCTCGGCGGTGGCTGGGCCGGTGGGACGCGGGCAGGATGAGCGCGCGATTCAGAACGCCGGCGGTTCGCCTGGCAAAACCCGATCCCGAGCGGCCCTCTACAGCGCTTCCCTTTCCTTTCTCTGGCAGCGAACCATGAACGCGACCGCGAATAGCGACATCGCCATTGTTGGCATGGCCGCCCTGTTTGCCCGGGCTCCCGATCTGGCCGGCTACTGGTACAACATCCTCAACCGCGTCGATGCCATCGGCATGCCGCCGCCGGAATGGGGCGCCGAACGGCTGCTGGATCCCTCCAGCGAGGATCTGGCGCGCCTGTACACCTGCCACGGTGGCTTCCTCGGCGAGCTGTCGCGCTTCGATCCGCGCGCCTTCGGCATCATGCCGGTCTCGCTGACCGGTGGTGAGCCGGATCAGTTTCACGCGCTTGAACTCGCCCAGCGCGCCTTGGCCGATGCCGGTCTGGGCGAAGGCGGCTATGCTCCGGAACGCACCGGCATCATCCTCGGCCATGGCATCCACCCCAACCGCGCCAGCGTCAACGGCGTGCAGCACGGCGTGGTGCTCGACCAGACCGTAGCGCTGCTGCGGGGTCTGTTGCCGCATCTCGATGCTGCCGCCGCTGCCCAGATTCGCACGCTGCTCAAGCAGGAGCTGCTGCCGCTGGATACCGACGGTATTCCCGGTCTGGTGCCGAACATGATGACCGGGCGCATCGCCAACCGCCTTAATCTGATGGGGCCGAACTACATCCTCGACGCGGCCTGCGCTTCGTCGCTGATTGCCGTCGATGCGGCCATGAACGAACTGCGCCGCGGCAATGCCGACCTGATGCTGGCCGGTGGCATCAACACTTCGACCCCGCCGCTGGTGTACATGGTGTTCTGTCGCCTCGGCGCGCTGTCGCGCAACTCGCGCATCCAGCCTTTCGCCGCCGGTGCCGATGGCACCCTGCTTGGCGAGGGTGGCGGCGTGCTGGTGCTCAAGCGTCTCGACGATGCCCTGCGCGCCGGCGATCGCATCTACGCGGTGCTGAAAGCCGTCGGCCAGGCGTCGGATGGTCGCGCCAAGGGGCTGATGGCACCGCGCCTGGAAGGCGAAGTGCTGGCCATGCGCCGCGCCTGGCAACAGGCCGGTCTCGATCCGGCCAGCGCTGGCCTGATCGAGGCACACGGCACCGGTATTCCGCTCGGCGACCAGACCGAGATCGAAGCCCTGCGCCAGGTTCTGGGCGCGCGGCGCGGCGCGATTCCGGACGTGGCCCTGGGTTCGGTCAAGTCGATGATTGGCCACTGCATTCCGGCGGCCGGCGCGGCAGCGCTGATCAAGACTGCGCTGGCGCTGTATCACCGCCTGCTGCCGCCGACTCTGGCCGGAGAGGTGAATCCGCGCCTGGGCCTGGAGCATGGCCGCCTGTATCTGAACACCGAGACCCGGCCCTGGATTCACGGTGGCCCTGCGCCGCGCCGCGCCGGGGTCAATGCCTTCGGTTTTGGCGGCATCAACACCCACGCCATTCTCGAAGAAGCGCCGGGCGCTGATCCGCAACCGCTGGCAGCGTTTCTTGGCCGGCGCTGGTGTCCGGGCAGCGAACTGCTGGTGTTCAGTCAGGCCGACCGGCCGGCGCTGCTGGCGCAGCTCGCGCAGTTGCACCAGCGCCTGGATCAGGAACCGGCACTGGATCTGCACACGCTGGCGGCGGCGCTGTGGCGGCAGCGTGGCGCCGATGGTGAACGGCTGGCGCTGGTCGCTGCCGATATCGCCGGGGTGCAAAAACGGCTGGCGGTGGCGCTGGACAAGCTGGCCGATCCGTGCCGCGAGCGCCTGCAGACCCGTGACGGTCTCTATTTCAACGCCCGGCCCGTGCCCGGCCGGGTGGCGCTGCTGTTCCCGGGTGAGAATTCGCAGTACCCGGATATGCTGCGGGCGCTGACTATCGAATTTGCCGAGTTGCGCCGGGGCTTCGATTTCCTCGATGGCCTGTATGGCGGTGAACGCGATCAGGCCCCGAGTCAGGCGATCTTTCCGCCGCCGACCGGTCTGGATGCCGAAGCGCAGGCTGTTTTGCAGGCGCAACTGCGCGGCATGGAACTGGGTTCGGAAGCGGTATTCGCCGCCGATCGCGCCCTGTTTCAGTTGCTGTCGGCGCTGGGTATTCGCGCTGATGCCCTGCTCGGCCATAGCACCGGCGAGAATGCGGCGCTGGTCGCCTCGGGCATGCCGCAACTGGATGAAGCGGCGCTTGGTGCCAGTATCCGTGCCATGAACGCCCTGTATCGGGGTCTGGAGGCTGATGGCGCGATTCCCGATGGCCAACTGCTGTCGGTCGGCGCCCTGCCGCTCGACGCGGCGCGCGCAGTGCTGGCGGCCGATCCACGCCTGCATCTGACCATGGATAACTGCGCCAACCAGTTCATTCTGTTCGGACCGCGCGAGGCTATTGCCGGCGCGCATGAACAGCTCAGGCAGCAGGGTGGCTTTTGCAGCGTGCTGACTCTGGATCGCGGTTATCACACGCCGTTGATGGCACCGATGGCCGCGGCGTTCCGGCGCCTGTTCGAGGATGTCGAATTCGTCGCTTCCGCCACGCCCACGCTGTATTCCTGCGTTACGGCTGCGCCGTTTCCGGCTGCGCCCGAAGCGATCCGCGATACCGCCGCCGCGCAGTACCGGCAGCCGGTGCGCTTTCGCGAAAGCATCGAGAACCTGTATCGCGATGGCGTGCGCGTGTTCATCGAGGCCGGACCGGAAAGCCATCTGAGCGCCTTTGTCCGCGATACCCTGCGTGGCCGGCCCCATCTGGCGGTGGCCTGCGACGACCGTCGCCGCGGTGCGGGTGAGCAGTTGCGCTATCTGCTGGGCGCGCTGTTCGCTGAGGGCGTGCCGCTGGATCTGGACCTGCTCCATGCGGGTTGCCAGGTCGCGGAGCATGCCCCGCCGGTGGCACCGTATCTGTCCACGGCCATCCCGCTCATCCAGCCCAGCGCGACCGTCATTGAGCACGTGCGGCATGTGCTGGACTCATCCACATCCGCGCAGCCGTCGGCCATTCCAGTGCAGCCGTCAACCCCGGTCGTGAACGAGCCAGCGGCAGCGGCAGTCGCAGTCGAATCGGTGCCAACGCCAACGGTTCCCGTCTCCAGACATCCCGGCCCGGCCACGGCGCTTACCGGGCATTTTGAATTGATGCAGGATTTTCTAGCCCAGCAGGAGCGGGTGATGGCGGCCTGGCTGGAGCGCCGCCGCCGCTCATGAGCGAACCCCCGGCCACTTATTCCGCGACTGCGCCAGGAACTCCACCGTGCTGGCGCCTGCGTCCCGGCATCGCCATCGACCCGCTTGTACGCGCCGGTCGCTACCAGGCGCGCGACACCGGCAGCGGCGAGCGTTTCGAACTGGGCGCCGAAGAGGTCTTCCTGTGCCAGGCGCTGGCCGGCGGCGGCAGCATGGAAGCGATTCGCCAAACGTTTAACACGCGCTTTGGCCTGACGCTGAGTGCCGCGCAGCTTGAGCAGTTCTATCAGGACATGGCGGCGCTGGGCTTGCTGGAAGCGCTGCCGGCGGCGTCCGTGCAACCGTCAGTGCCGGAGTCTTCCCCGGAAAGCGACGGGATCGATGACGATGATCGTCCCGGCGACGCCTATCGCTGGGTGCTGGCCAATCCGCAGCGCGCATTCAGTCGCTGGGCGCGGCGGCTGGCCTGGTTGCGGCATGGCACCTGGCTGCTGGGCGCCGGTGTGCCGCTGGCGCTGCTGGTGCTGTTGTATAACCAGCCCGCCTATCAGTACGCCTTGCAGCGGCTGGCCGATCCCGGCTGGCATCTGTTGTTCAAGTTCCTGTTCGGCCTGCTGATCATCAATCTGTCCAGCAAGCTGCTGCAGGGCATCACCTGTACCGGCTGCGGCGGGCGGGTCGATCAATTTGGCCTGCGCCTCGCCTACGGGATCATGCCGCGCTTTTTCGTCGCCAAGCGTCTGCGTGCGCTGCCGCGTCGTGGCCAGTTATGGGTAACAGCGGCGGCGCTGCTTACCAAGCTGGCGCTGTTTGCCGGCGGTATTCTGCTCTGGCGGCTGACGCTGGAGGGCGGCGCTACGCTGGGCAGCTATGCCTTCGTGCTTGGCCATATGGCCCTGGGCGCCTTCCTGTTCACCGCCAATCCACTGTGGCGGGCCGATGGCTATGCCTGGTTGGCGATTGCCTTGGGCATGCCGCGCCTGCGTGAGCGGGCGTTTCAGGTGCTCGGACTGTATCTGCGCGGGCGCCGGCCACCGGCGCGGCTGGCTGAGGTGGAACGCTATGCGCTGCTCGGCTATGCGGTCGCCAGCGTTACTTTTGTGCTGCTGCTGGCCGGACTGGTGCTGTTCGCGCTGGCCGTGTATCTGGAGGCGCGCTTTCAGGGCGTGGGTGTACTGCTGTTCCTGCTGCTGCTGGCGCTGGTAGCACGCTGGCTGCTATACCGGCTGGTGCAGCGGTCGCCGGAACGGGCCATGCCCGTAGCATCAGCATCCGGCGCGGCACGTGCCACTGCGGCGGCGGCCCTGGAAAAGGCTCCGGCTGCCGGTCCTGAACCGGTGCAGCGCTCCTGGCGGCGCTGGCTGCTGCTGGCGCTGCTGCTGGGCATGGCCTGGCTGCCGTATCCCTACGAAGTGACCGGTGAGGTGACCCTGTTCCCGCGCGCCCGCGCCGAGGTACATGCGCTGCTGCCGGGCGTGGTTGAGCGGGTGCTGGCCGGTGAGAATCAGATGGTCACGTCCGGACAGGTGATCGCCGAACTGGGTACCTGGCAGCAGGACCATGATATTGCCGCGACCACGGCTGCCCTGGAACGCCAGCAGGCGGAACTGGCGCTGCTGCAGCATGGCGCCAAGGCCGAGGCGATCAGCGCTGCCCGCGAGCAGCGCGACATGGCGCAGGTGCGCGCCGGTCACAGCCGCAAGCTGCAGGAATTGCTGGCCCCGGTACACAAGACCGGCGTGGTCAAGGATCTGGAATATCAAGAGGCGGTGAAGACTGCCGATGTCGATCAGGCGGCGGTAGCGGTAGCGGCGGCCAATCTCGATCTGATCAAAAGTCCGCCGCTGCCGATGGAGGTGGCGGTGCAACAGGCCGCACTGAAGCAGTTGCGCGAGCAATTGACCTATTTGCGCGATCAGCGCGAGCGCACCCGGCTGCGCGCGCCGATCGCCGGCACCGTGGCCACACCGCGTCTGGAATTCAAGACCGGCACTTTTCTCAAGGAAGGCGATTTGCTGGCGGTGGTCGAGGACAGCAGCGTGATGCAGGCCGAGATTCTCGCTCCGGAAAGCGATATCGGCACGGTCAGGGTGGGCGCGCCGGTGCGCCTGCGGGTGTGGGCCTGGCCCCTGCGCGAGTTTGAAGGTCAGGTGGTGGCTATCGCGCCGGTGGTCGAGCTCAGCCCGAGTAATCCGTTCATGCGCGTGGTCCGGGTCGGTTTCGATATTCCCAACCCGGATGGCACGCTGAAATCGGCAATGAGCGGCTTTGCCAAGATCAGCGCCGGTGAGCAGCCCCTGATCGTCGCCTTCAGTCGGGCGCTGGTGCGTTTTGTCCGGCTGGAAGCCTGGTCCTGGCTGCCGTGAACGCGGCGCGGGCTGCTGTCGGTGCTGCCAATCCCTCAGTGCGTCGCGTCCAGCCACAGACCGGGCCGGGCCTGAGCATCACGGGTCGTATCCCAGTCGCCGGCAATCACCAGGCCATGCGGGGTGGCTTGCAGGATGCGCGGGTCGCCAGCGGCGGGCGAGTCGCAGCCGGGCGGGAATAGCCCCTGCCAGCTTTCACCGTCCACGCTTTTCCACAGCGGCGCGCTGGCGCTGGGCGTGCCGGTCGGATCACGATACCGGCCGAGCGCCGCGTAGAGTGCTTCGCTGGTCGCGGCCAGCCGGGTGATGCGCGGGTTGCGTGCATCGCCAAAGCCCGGCCCGTGACTCGACAGCGGCACCTGCAGGCCCAGCGGCGAAAAGCGCGGCGTGCCCATCACCAGTTCCCAGCGATCATTGGCCAGCACGCGGATGATCTCGGCGCCGGTATCGCCAGGCAGTGCGGCATCGGCCTGCGTGGCGCGGGTGCCCAGATAAAGTGCGTCCTTGAACACCACCAGGGCTGTGATGCGCGGATTGCGGCTGTAGCGCAGCGCGCCCTCGCTTATTACCTGTTCCCAGACAAAGGGTGGCTGGCCACGGACCGTACTTTTCCAGAGCTGAAAGCCGTAATCCGGATTGCCGGCGGCAGCGTACAACTGGCCGTTGAAGACCTGCAGGCCGTCCAGGGTCCGGTTATCGGGATCGCCAAAGCCGGGCACGCTGGCTGGCTGCCAGTCGGGCTGGCGCGGATCGCGGCACATCCAGAGCGGGGCTGCCGCGCAGCCACGGTCATGGGCAGCGGCGACACTGATCGCGAACACCTGCCCGGAGCAGCCACGCAGGGCGATGCACGGTCCCTGCGCGGTCGGACCGGGGTTGGGCTGCTCCTGAAAATGCGTGCCATTGCTGGAATGGAGCAGGGCGGGTGCCCGCAGGCCCAGGCGCAGCGCATACAGCGTTGGCGTGGCCTGATCGGGGTCGGGCAGCACGGTCAGTGCCCGCCAGCCCAGTTCCAGCGCAAAGCGCCGCCGCTGGCCATTCTGCTGCAGCCAGGGCGATTCGATTGGGCTGCTGTGCACCTGTTCCCAGCCGGATTCGCGCAGGCGATGGCGCAACAGCAATGCGTGGCCGGAGTGTCCAGGATCGACCGGATAGGCACTGACGCCCAGATACAGCCAGCCCTGAAACCAGGCGCTGGCCTGAATCCGGTAGCGGTGGGCATCGGGCAGCAGGTCGCCGGGAATTGGGTGGAAGGCGAGGGTAGACTGTACGGACATGCTGGGCGACCGGAAATGGAGGGTGGCAGAGGCAAGGGATTGATGGCGAATTATAGGCGAAATGGCCGGGTGGGCTGTGGGCGATTTATCGGACGATGGATGATTCATGGAACAGCTGTCCTGGTGTATGGTGCAGATACCGGTCATGAGCTATCTCTCTCCATAAGATCTCTGGGTTCCGCAGGAAAGCAGGTGATCGGTGGTTCCGGGCGTCATTGGCTAGCACCGCTGGCCCAGAGCCCTGGACCGGCAAGCCTGGCAGCCGTTTTTCTCCCAGCACACAGGATCAACCATGATCAGCCTCAGTCCACGCTCTCCGGCCCACAGTGCCGAAACCGCGCAACGCGCCTTCCTGCAACGCCTCGTCCAGTTTATCGAGCAGCCTACCAGTGACGGCCGCCTGATTCCCGGCACCCGCCTCAGCGAAGAGCGCCTGCGCCAGTTCGTCCAGTTCCTGCGCCTGCGCGCCCAGGGCGATCAGCCCATGGCGCTGCGGATTCGCTGGATTCTCGGCCAGCTCGAAAATGCAGCGCCCGGCGAGCAGAAAGTGGCCGGCATCAGCCTCAACCAGTTGCAGCGCCTGTTGCGCTCCATTCCCGGCCATGCCGACTTCAGCATTGCCGCGCTGCCCAGCGCGCAGGCTGCGCCACAACCCGACCGGCTTGCTGAACAGTTGCCGGCCTTCGACGCCCGCCTGGCTGCGCTCGGCGATGTTCTCGGCGAACTGCACGGCAGTGCTGGGCAGCTCAATCAGCGCATCGCCGCCCTCGAACAGGCCATCGCTGCCCTGCGTGACTGGCGCGCCACGCTTGAACAGCCCACCGCCCGTCCCGAAACCCGTACCGCCCCACAGGCACCGCGCGAACCTGACAGCGATGCCAGCATCGAGGGCTGGTTCAGTGATTTTCTCGACTGAGCACCGCGAGACAGCACGGTGAGCGATGCAACCCTGAGTAACACCCGGCCGCTCTTTATCCTCTGTTCCGGCCGCTCCTTCTCCTCGGTCGTCTGCGGCATGCTCGGTCAGCATCCCGAACTGTACGGATTGCCGGAAATGAATTTTTTCGTCGCCGACACGATCGGTGGCCTGTTCGACTGGTTCCGTCAGGCCGGTCCCGGCAACCGCCATCGCCTCGACGGACTGGCCCGCGCCATCGCTCAGTTGCACAGCGGCGAACAGAGCGAAACCAGCCTGCAGCGTGCCTGGCAATGGCTGCATGCCCATGCCGATTTGTCCACAGCGCAACTGGCCCACGCCATCGCGAACCAGCTCCAGAACCGCGCTCTGGTCGAAAAAAGCCCCAGCAACAGCGTCGAACCCGCCTGCCTCGACCGCCTGCGCGCTACCTTTCCACAAGTGCGCATCCTGCATCTGCTGCGGCACCCGCGCCCCACCGGGCAATCGATCCACGAAGCGCACCGCGACCGTGCCAAGGGCCGCGCCCTGCTTGGTGATGCCCGTCTGATTGAACGCAACTGGCTCAAGGTACAGGGCAATATCCTGCGCTTCACTGCCACCCTGCCGCCCGGTCAGGCCATACGCCTGCGCGGCGAAGACCTGCTCACCGATCCACCGCGCTACCTGCGCCAGATCTGCCAATGGCTTGAAATCCGCGACGATGATGATGCCATCAACGCCATGCTTCACCCGGAAGACTCACCCTACGCCTGTATCGGTCCGCCCAACGCCCGGGGTGGCAACAACCGTAAATATCTCGAAGATCCGCACCTGCGGCCCTTCAAGCCGCGCCCGGTCAATCTCACCGATCCACTGGCGTGGATGAACGACGGTTCCGGCTTCAGTCCGGCGACCCTTGCTCTGGCGCGCAGCCTTGGCTATCGGTAGGCAGTAGGAAAAAGGGGGCAGGAAAAGGCTGCACGCTTGCGCAGCCCGACTCAGTGATACCCGAACTGCCGCGCCAGAGCGAGCGTCTCCGCCGTAAAGCCCGCACCCAGCGGTGACCACTCCAGTGGTCCTTGCAACGGTCCGGTGGCCGGCCAGCCGCGCCGCAGCCGTGGATCGTCAATGAAGCCGGGATTATTGCCATAAGGTGCGCTCGGTGGCCCGGGCCGCGCATAGGGCGAATCCTCGGGATGCAGCATGGCGTCGATGGCGGCGGCATCGGTGCGAATTCCCAGCCACTCGGCAAGCTGCGCGAAATACAGTTCCGGCTCGGCCAGCGCATCCTCACCGCGCAGGCGCATCACCTGACCCGCCGGCAGGGTGGCGGTAAAGGCCAGAATATGGCGATGCACCTTCAGCCACTGCCGCTCCACCTGTTCGGCCAGCAGCAGCGCATCCTGGCTGCCGGCGCTGCTGGCCCGCTGCGCATGCACCTTGTACAGCGAGGCGCAGTTGCCGCGCGGATGGCGCAGCAGGTGCAGAAAACGCGCCTGGGGAAAGATCGCCCGCAGGCGCTGCAGATTATCCGGCTGGCCATGGGTCGGACTTTTATCGACCAGTTGTCGCGGTGCGACCCGCTCGGCCAGCGCGTGAAACAGCCGGCCCGTGCTCCAGTCCCGGCGCTGGCGCAGCCATGCCCAGGCTGCCTGGGCGCTGTCCTCGCTTTGATCGCCCTGATACAGCTCGGCGATCACCCGCACCAGGCCATAGGCCAGGTAGCGCTTGCCGCGTTCGCTGGCCCGATCGAGCAGTTCGCCGACTGAATCGGCAATGCCCAGATAAATTTCCGGCAGGTCGCACAGCTCCGGGTGTTGACCAATCGCGGTGCAGAGGACTGAGGAAAAGGAGCGGCCCGGACAGAGAATGATCAGCGGGCGGCAGGCCGGGACCGTCACTTTACAAAATCCAGAATCGCCGCCGTGACCTCATCGCCAGGCTGACCGACCTCGCGGTTGATCTGCGCGTGGCTCTTATTGACCATCCTGGTGCGCACGGGCACGCCAGCGCGACTCAGGGCGTCGCGCAGGTTCTCGCTGAGCATCTGCGCCCGTGGCCGTGGCGTGTAGAACACCAGGAACGGTGGAATGCCCTTGCCGGCGGCGATATAGGTGATCGGCGAGGCCTCGCGCCAGGCGCGTTCGTCATTGCCAAACGCGGTGATGTAGAAATTGGGCTGATCGTGTTCGCGCATCAGGCGCGGAATGTCATAACCGGCCCCATCGAGCAGGATCACGCCCTTGATCAGGCTGAGATTCTGGCCGGCCGCTTTCAGGTAGCGGCTATCAGTGGCCACCAGTGCGGCCAGATGCGCGCCGGCGGAATGACCCATCAGATAGATACGGCCGGGATTGCCGCCGTAGCGAGTGATGTTCTGATTGACCCAGGCCAGGGCCTTGGCCACGTCCTGGACGTGGGCCGGATGCTTGACCGCCGGCGATAGCCGATAGTTGACGCTGACGAAGATATAGCCGGCGGCAACGAAAGCGCGCACTTTCTGCGCCGCGACGTTGGCATTGGCTTTGTCGCCCCGCTGCCAGCCGCCGCCATGCACCATGACGATGACCGGGTGATTCTGGCCGGTCGCCGGCGCGTACAGGTCGAGACTGAGCAGATTGGGATCAACGCCAGGCAGGGTCGCATAGGGCAGGTTAAGGAAGCGGCGCACTCCCGGTGCATCATCGAGGTTGGCCGCCCGTCCGCCGGCCCGTGCCATGCGCATCGGTCCGGAATCGGACCCCGCATAGCCGCCGGGGCCGCTACCATCGTCATCATCGGCGCCGCTGGCGGGTGGCGCGTTCTGCTCCGGCGCAAAATTCCGCATGCCGCGTCCGCTGCTGCCGGCAGCATTGTCGGGGTCGATCATGCCGGCACCGACATCACGCCGCAGCACAGGCGTAGTCGATCCGCTATCTGCTGGTGTGGCAGCGGCAATGCGGGTCGCCGGTGCCGGGTTCTCCGCGCCGCGCCGCGTGTTTTGGCGCTGCTGCAGGTAGTCGCTGGCTTCCTGCAGGCTGACATAGCCGTCGCTATCCCGGTCGGCAGCCTGGAACAGGCGCGGCCGGTTCAGTTCGCTCGGCGACAGCCGGCCATCGTTATTGCGGTCGAATTGCTGAAAGCGCTGCTGCACCGCCGGCGCGACCTTGGCACCGGGCGGCGGCGTGCTCTCATTGCAGGCGATCAGGCCCAGGCTCAGGCCCAGCGTCAGCAGGAGCGGTAGCAGGCGGCCGGAAAGCGCAGATCGGAAGCGTGGGCGATGGCGGATCATGATGATGCTCTTCTGGTGATTGGACCGCCTGCGGCGGACGCGGCCCGGGTGGTGCTTGAAGCTGACACAGCTTAGCGATAGCCGAACTGGTGGGCCAGCGCCCGGGTATCGGCGCTAAAGCCCTCGGGTGCATCGCCGGGCCAGTCCAGTGCTCCATCCAGTCGCTGCGGTGGAATCGGCCGCTTGACGTAGCGTGGATTGCGCAAAAAGTTGGGATCGTTGCCGAACAGGGCATTGGGTGGACCGATGCAGGCGTAGGGCGACTCTTCCGGGTGCAGCATAGCGGTGATACAGGTGGCGTCGTTGCCGAGTCCCAGCCATTCGGCGATCTGGCTCAGATAGATCTCCGGTTCGCTTAGGAGCTGCTCGCCCTGGATGCGCATGCTCTGGCTGGGCGGCAGCGTGGCGGTGAAGGCGACGATAGCGCGGTTGATGCGTAGCCAGAGCTGTTCCGGCGAGGGTTCAATGCCGCCGGGTATGTTATCCGGCTGGGCGCGGCTGCTCTTTTGCCGCAACTGGTGGATCGACTGGCAAGTGGCGCGCGGGTGGCGCACCAGATGCAGGATGCGCGCTTCGGGAAACGCGTGCCGCAAGCGCTGCAGGTGCGCCGGATTCAGCGGAGTGCTGGGACTTTTGTCGATCAGGATGCGCGGTTCGAGATGGGAGGATAGCTGCGTGAACAGCTCGCGGGCGGTCCAGTGGCCGTGCCGGTGCAGCCAGTCGCGCGCCTGTTCGATGCGGGCTACGCTCTGTTCGCCAAACTCGATTTGCGCCACCGCGCGCAACAGACCGTGCAGGCTTTGCGGACGGACGATGCGCAGCTTGCGCAGGATGTCGGCGAGCGTGTCGGCGATGAACGGGTTCAGCTCCGGCAATCCATACAGCTCGGGATGCTGGCCGAGCATGGTACTGACCAGCGAGGAGTAGGAGCGCATGCAGGTGAGGATGAACAGCGGCGGTGCGGCCATCGGTGTTCCTCAGGCCCGGCGCTGCTGGCCGAGCCAGATTTCCAGGCCGCCATCGGGATTGTCCTGATACTGCCAGCCGTCCGTACCCGGCTCGCGGCAGGCGACCCGTGGCCCGAAGGGATTGACCGTCCCGGCAAACAGGCCCTGTGGCGTTGAGACCAGGGTGCGCAGGCCGTAGTTGTAGGGATTGCCAAAGCCGTTGGTGGTCACCGGCAGCCAGTTGTCGCCATCGAAACTGCGGTACAGATCGAAACCGGACTGGCGCTCGATGATCTTCTCCAGGCCGATGCGGTCAACCGTGCGCCGGAACCAGGCCGGCCAGCGCTCGCGGTCGGCATAGGAGAGCATCCGGCTCCAGTCCAGCGTGCCTAGATACAGCCAGCCGTCGTGGGCAGCCATACGCCAGAAGTAGCCGTTGAACAGGTTGTTGAAGCCGGGGCGGAAGCCGGACAGCGCCGGTTTGTAACCGTCGGCGGTATCGCGCGGCGTGCCGACCAGCAGATCCCAGTGGCCATCGGCATACAGGCGGATCAGTTCCGGCGCGGCAGGACCGACCTTGTGCACGCTGTCGATGCCGCCGCTCTGGATGCCGCTGCCGATGTAAAGCGCGTCCCTGAAGGCGGCCAGGCTGACTACGCCCTGATTGAGTGGGCCGCGCCCGGCGCCCTCGCGCAGCACGCATTCCCAGTCATAGGGCGGATTGCCGGTGGCACGGGTGCGCCAGAGTTGGAAGCCGCGCTTGAAATTGATGGTGCCGGCGTAGAGATGCTCGCCAAAGGCGGCCATTTCAAAAACACCGGCATTATCGGGATCGCCAAAGCCGGGGCTGTTGACCGGGGTCCAGTCGCCGCGGATTGGGTCGCGGCTCTCATAGATCACGGCGATATCGGCAGCGTTGGGACTGCCGCCGGCGCGGCCGGTGGGTGCGGTGAACAGGCGGTCCTTGAACGGGGTCAGGGTGCGGATGGTGGTGGTAGGCAGTTCCAGCAGTCCCGGCTTGGATACCGGCGCGAAGTGTTCACCATCGACACTACGCAGGATGTAGGCGCCCGGGCCCTCGGCTGAGGCATAGGTGGAGACGTATAGCGCTGGCTCGGGATCGGATTCGCCCTGAAAGACCGCCATGCCGCGATAGCCCATGTCGCGTGGAATGGTCGTGCCCTTGCTACCGGTGATCAGCGGCGAGCGGTAGATTTCGCGCCAGTCCGCAGTGTGCAGGTCGTAGCGCCAGATTTGGGCGCGCATGTCCAGCTCATAAAGCTGATCAGGACATTCCACCGGCCAGACTGCGAACTTGGTGGGGATTTTCGAGACCTTGAGCATGCACAGATTGGCGCGGGTGGTGCCGACATAGACCGCACCCTTGTAGGCGATCATCGAGTGCGGGTAGGCGTTGTAGGGATCGCCAAAGCCGTGGGCGGCGATGCGCCGGAAATCGGTCGCTGCCAGCCCTGCCGGTGGACCCGGTTCAGAAGCTCGCCAGGAGCGAGGCGGGTTCGTGCTCATGCTCGTGCTCATGCTCGTGATCGTTGCCGTCAAAAAGGTGTTCAAAGGTGTTGGCAAGCCCGGTGCAGGCCGCCAGGAAGCGCAGGCTGGCATGGGCCAGGCGTCGTGGCCGGCTGAGCGGGAAGAAGTGCCCGGCCTGACGCACCAGATGCAGTTCATAGTGTGGACACAGCCGGCGCAGAGTGCGTGCGGTGGGCATGACCGGCGAGTGCTCGCCATACAGGCCCAGCACCGGGGCGCGGATGGCGCGCAGCACGGCTGGACCGAGACCATCGTCCTGCAGCAGGTCGTGGCGGATCGAAGTCGCCTCCTGCAGGCGCAGCCAACGCTGGGCGGTGCCATTGCGGCGCTTGCCACCGGCCGGCGTGGCGAACAGCGGTATCGGCAGGGCCGGCGCGTTGGGATCGGTCTGGGCCTGGGCCATGGCGGTGAGCAGCGCGTAGCCGCCCTCGGGGGCATCGGCGTTGAGTTCGATGCCGGCGCGGCGCAGCAGCGGCTGCCAGCGTGGCCAGTCGTTCCAGTCGCGCAGGCGGTGATAGGGCTGCAGGGCGCGCAGGCGGGTATCGGCCAGGATCACGCTGCGCACCCGCTGGGGATGACGGCTGGCGCAGTACAGAGCGATGGCGCCACCGAAGCTGTGACCGAGCAGGTGTACCCGCTCCAGACCGAGGTGATCGAGCAGTTCGATCAGATCATCAGCCATGCGCGGGATGGTGTAGCCGGTGATGGGCATATCGCTGCGGCCATGACCGCGCAGGTCATAGGCGGTCAGCGCGCACAGCCAGGACAGCGACCGGACCACGCTCAGTGGCCAGAAGCCGAGGCTGGCGGCCAGACCGTGCACCAGCACCAGTTCGCCACCCGGCGCACGCTCGTCGTGGCCGGGAACGCGCAGGTAGTTAAGGTTGATGCTGGGCAGCCGGGCGACCGGCATTACTCCTCCAGATAGCCGAGCATGGCCAATTGCGCCAGGATCTTGTCACGGTCGGCGGCGGGAATGGCCGCGTCCTGCAGCGTGCCGTCCTTGACCGGGCAGGTCGGTGGGCCGGTGCGTACCGCGTGCTGCGCCAGAAAGGTACTGCTGAAGGCGGCGGTCATGACCCGCCCGTCGAGATCAGCCGGAATGGGCAGGTCCAGGCTGTGCAGCAGGGTTGCGGCGACATCGGCGATCGGCAGCGCGTGTTCGTGCCAGCCCGGTTCGATGCCCGGACCGCCGGCCAGGACGATGCCATCCGGGTGATGGGTGCCGGTCGGCACCGGACGGGTGGTGACCACCGGGTCGAGGTTGCGGATCGAGACGAAGCCATAATCGGCCAGCACCAGCGTTAAATCCGGAGCGCTGGCGCTGGCCGGGCCGGGGAAGGCCGCCTCGCGGGTCAGCACTTCGCGGATCAGCGCTTTGCCGCTGTCGGGATCGCGCAGGGCGTACAACTGTTCGATCAGCCGGGTGCGGAAGGCTGCATAATCAGCCGGGGCAATGCCGGGCTGGCCGGGGTCGTGGGCGACACGGATCAGGATGGCGTTACTTGACGGCGTCGGGCAATAGGCAACGGTTTTCTCCCAGTCCAGGTAGGCGAAGGGGCTGGCGGCGCGGCGGCGTGCCGCATCGCTGTCGCCGACTTCGCGATAGTGCAAATGACCCAGTTCGGCCAGATAGCGGTTGATGCGCACCACCTGCCGCGAGGCGGTGAAGCCATGATCCGAGGCCATGAATACCTGGGTATCCGGCCCGGCCAGGCGGATCAGTTCTTCCAGATAGCCATCCAGGCGGCGGAAATAGTCCAGGCACAGCGCGCGCAGTCGCAGCCAGTCGGCATCCGGTTGCGCGGGGCGCAGATCGGGATCGAGATAGGCCCAGGCCTGATGCTGGATCTTGTCGGTGCCATCAAACATGACGGCCATCAGCGCCGGCTGGTCTTCAACCAGTAACTTGCGCGCTACCTGGAACCAGAGTTCTTCACGCGGCAGGTGATAGCCGATCCAGGCCGCCAGATAGTCGCTGTCCATATCCTCGCCGATCTGGTTCTCGCGTTCGAAATCCCAGGCCAGTTCCTTGGGGTGAAAACCGGGAATAGCCTGCAGGCGCGCGTAGAGTCCGTCCGGGGTCATGTTGCGGCGCAGGTGCTTCCAGGGCGTGAAGCCGGGGATCAGGCTGCTGCCTTCCAGGGCCGGTGGCGGTGCCATCATCGGGAAGTTGAGCGCTACCACCGGGCGCTGTTGGCGGCTGGCCAGACTCCAGAGCGTTTCGCAGCGAATATCGCGAAAGTCATAGAGGGTGAAGAACACCTCGTGCTGCCGGTCATCGACGCGCATGAAGTCGTAGACGCCGTGCGCGCCGGGATTGCGTCCGGTAAACAGCGTGGTCCAGGCCGGCGGGGTCAGCGGGTGCGGGGTCGAGCGCAGTGGGGCGCGAAAGCCCGCCGCCATGAACTGGCGCAGGAAGGGCATGACCACACCCTCGCCAGGCCGGTCGCGGGTCAGATCGTCGAGAATGTGAAAAGTGGCGCCATCCAGGCCGAGGAACAGGGTGCGAGTCACGAGGGGCTCCGGGAGCGTTGGTTTCACGGGCCGGCGCGCGGCTTGGGCGCGGTACGGGGGCGTTAACAGGAATCATATGCAGGCCAGGCAATGCCGACATTAAATAACATTTTAAGTCCGGGTCATTGAATGCCGACTGAATCGACTGCACGACCAGTTGGCAAGGTACCGCAGCAAACCGATGGTCGCAACCGCGCGCCGATCACGCAAGGTGGCAGACGGCCTGCGGGAGGGCTACAGGGAGCGCTGCAAGCGCGCGCCAGCCTGATAGAGTTATGCAAACCAGGCCCTGCGCCTGGTCCGTTCGCCCTGCCCATGGCGCAGGGCGATGCGTCGCCCGCATCCGATTCGTGAGGAACACCATGCAACGTCGTGATTTCATCAAGCGCGCTGGCCTTGGCCTTGCTGCTGCCAGTACCGCTACCGTGGCTAATCTGGCTGCGGCCGAAGATTTGCCCCCCATCAAATGGCGCCTGGCGTCGAGTTTTCCCAAGAGCCTGGACACGCTGTACGGCACCAGCGAACTGCTCACCCAGCGCATCGCTGCCATTACGGGCGGCAAGTTTGAAATCCGCGCCTTCGCGGGCGGCGAGATCGTGCCGCCCAATGGCGTGCTGGATGCCGTGCAGCAGAACACCGTCGAGTGCGGCCACACCTGCGGCTATTACTACCACGGCAAGAACAAGGCCTTTTCCCTGGATACCACAGTGCCGTTTGGCCTGAGCGCCCGGCAGATGAACGCCTGGTATTACTACGGCGAAGGCTGGACGCTATTTCGTGAATTCTTTGCCAAGTACAACATCGTCAACTTCCCCGGTGGCAATACCGGTACCCAGATGGGTGGCTGGTTCCGCAAGGAAATCAAGTCACTGGAGGATTTGAAGGGGCTGAAGATCCGCATTCCCGGCTTTGGTGCCGAAGTGTTCCTGGCGCTGGGCGCGGTGCCGCAACTGCTGCCGGGACCGGACATTTATCCGGCGCTGGAGCGTGGCGCGATTGATGCCGCTGAGTGGGTTGGGCCGTATGACGACGAAAAGCTCGGCTTCTACAAGGTTGCCAAATTCTATTACTACCCGGCATGGTGGGAGCCGGGTCCGATGATCTCGTTCTACGTCAACAAAGAGCAGTGGGAGAAGCTGCCCAGGCCCTACCAGATGGCCTTTGAAGTGGCCGCTGCCGAGGCCAATGTGCGCATGCTGGCCAACTACGACGCCAAGAATCCGCCGGCGATCCAGCGTCTGGTGCAAAACGGTGCGCAACTGCGCCGTTATCCGGACGATGCCATGAAGGCGGCCTATGAGGCGGCGCAGAAGATCTACGCTGAGGAATCCGCCAGGAACCCGGATTTCAAGAAGCTGTTTGATTCGATGCGCGCTTTCCAGCAGGTCTCCGACATCTGGATGGGCTTGGCGGAGAACACTCTGGCGAACTTCATGCAGGGGCAGTTGCGGGCGAAGAAGTAGCCGTTCGGTGCACGGTCCGGGGCGAATGGCCATCTTCAAGGCCATCGCCGTAGCGGCGGATCGCCTTGATGGTGATCCGCGCTGCCCTGTAGCAGGTACTGGAGCCCTGCAATCCGCATTGGCCTGTTTCAGTAAATGGACTGGCGAATACGTCGCCCGGCAACTTCCAGCTCAAACCAGTTCGAAGAACGGGGTAAATCGAAGGTCACTTTCGCCGGCAGTCCATCGCTAAAGCTTTTAACGATTGTTCCGTTCGAATCAAGGATGCGCGCCGTTGGGGCGATGATCTGGTTTTCGCTGACTACCTCGGCGAAGATTTCCTTGATATCGCGCATCTCGTGGGCAATTTTATGATCCCAGATATCCACATCCGTGCCGGAATCTAAATCATCCAGCTCTTCCATTTGCGCTTCGTCAATCCGATCTCCTAGGCCAATAAGGACGCATTTAAGCGGGTTGCGTCGGCCCGCGGCGATCTCGCGGCAAAGTCCAATCGTGTATTGCTTGACCGCGGCCAAATCATCAAGACGGCCATCGGTAATAAATAAATACATACCGCGTTCGGCATCCCGGAATCGCTCCGCGAAATAGCGCACTGCCGGAGCCAGATGGGTCGAACTGCCGAATGCGGTATTCTGAGGTCCAGCAAAGGAGGCGGTCTGGCAATCGGTACCTGTCAGGTCACCCACTACATCCAGTTTTGTGCCATCGCCACATGCCCAGTAGATCACGGTCGTGCCGCCATCGGCATCCAGGTTATCCGCCAGATAGGCGGTGAATTCGCGTGCGCGTGGCTCGACAGTGTTCGGCGTGAATTCCAGATGGCCGCGTTCAAGAGCATCCTGGACGGCAGGCAGGGCAAACGTGCTGTAAGTAATCCCGTCCTGCTGGGTCTTTGTGATCCAGCCCTGTTTTTCATAATGATGCTTAAGCACATCTGGCAATGGGCCGCATCGCCCTGTCACCAGCAATCGGCCAAACTCTCCCTGCATGGAGGCGCTGGCATCCAGCGCAACACCTGTTTGCCAACCCTCAGCCTCGCTGCCCGTAGGCTCCATGAGAATGGTAAAGAGAATTCGGTTGTATTGATGGTCAATCGCTAATACATCGACCTCGCCAAACTCCGGGGCAACCTGCTGACTGGGTAGCTGCCTATTGCGAGCGGATTGTTTAGGTTCCGTCTTAACCGGTTCCTTTGAAAATAAGTTTTTCCAGAATGACATGGTGATTTCCTGAATCAGCGATGACTGATTAATGATTGAAGAATCCATTTTCCGAGAATATCCAACTCAAAATAAAGCACAACCGACGGCTGCGGTTTGATGATTACCTCAGCAACACGATCGCACAGTGAGCGTATATTCTGGGCATGGTTTCAATTCCATAGGCCAATGATCATGCCCGTATTAAGCCTCGCGTTGAAAGATGTGAATGGGTTGCCTATCGGCTTGTTGTTTCTCAATCCAGTCCTGAGCGGCATATTCCTGCAACAGCCCTGACGGTGCCTTAACTAGCAGGTGGCGGGCAGCATAGGTGCCCTGCATCGAGGAACGAACATCCAGCGCAATCCCGATGCGTTGTGGCTGGCCGCAGTCATCCAGGGCTGCATGGCATGGGTGGCTTCTTTCCCAAGTGCGCAGAGATGTGCAATACCGCTAGATCGCTTCGGAGAGATCCTGCTCGACGCTGGCGGTCGGTGTACGAATCAGGATGGCACTTTGTCCCTTGGGTAGCACCACGCGGAACTTGCCGGGCAAGCCATCGGTCCAGGCGGCCAGAACCCGGCCGGAGCCGTCCTCAACGCTGCCCGATGAGGCGACGACGACATCTTCATCCATCAATTCACCATAGAGCACCGCCAGGATGTCGGATTCATCCTGCATCGACGCCACCATGCCATGCGACCACAGGTCGTAATCGATGCCGGTTCCCTCAAACATGTCGTCGAAGCGTTCCAACTGGTCCTCGTCCACATCCTGGCCGATACCGATCAGGACCAGCTTGATGGGCTTGCGCTTGCCATCAGCGATGGCCTTACCCACGCTCAGGCAGTACTGCATGCAGTCCTGCTCGTCCTCGATGATGCCGTCGGTGACGATGACCCCCATGGTCCAGTCCGCATCCCGGGCGATCTGGTCTACTCCATACTGAATGGCGGGCAGCAACTTGGTGCCGCGTCCCCATTTCTCGCGCTTTGGGCCGCTGATGGTGGCTCTGTTCCAGCCCTCCTCATTCAGCTCGCCGATGATCTCGGTCTTACTGCCGTCCGGGCTGACCGCCCAGTACAGGGCTGAAACCTTGCCGCTCTTGGTGACCGAGGTCAGGATGCTGCCCAGCTTGCGGGCGACGCCCTGCACGTAGTTGGGCGTGGTGTCAAACACGGTAGCACCGCCGTACATGGCCTTCAGGGATGCCGACGCATCCAGCGCCAGGAATGCCTTGGAGTTGCCCTCACCTACCAGCACGTCGGGATCGGGCATGAAGCAGACGACGACATCGTGGGAGCCATCCTTATTGGCCAACACGTTGACATCGGCCAGGGGGCGATTGGGTTTGCTGATCTTGGGCACGGAAAAATCCTCCACGGGTCACGGTGTGCATTGAAAGTCAGGGGGGGATGCATGAATTTTCAGGATGTTGGCGTCTTGAAAATGTCGCCAATGCCAGCAGCTCGCGAGCTGCGACGCGGGCACCCTGTCGAGGACGCCTCGCGATCTTGGGGCAAACCGGGCTGGGTCGGTGACGCATCCGGATCCGGTGTTGCGCGAGGTGCGGGGTGGACGGGGTCGCTGAATATCCCCTGGGTTGGGACACCCATCTGCGTTCTTTGCGCGGCTGGACGCCATCCAGCGCCATCTGGTGGCGTGCCGTGCTCGATATCGCGCTGCGGGAGTTCATCGCCCACCTCGGTTCTGGGGTCGTCGTTGATCACGTCGGTCCATGGCGGGCTCGGAGCATGTGGCTGCGCGACGCCAGCCAGGAAGACTCCACCGAGGATGGAGGGTGCGTGCCGGGGCGTACAAGAATCGGCCTCAATTGCAGGCACCCGGTCTTTCGTATCCGCAAACAGCACACTGGTCACGGAATCCCGCCTCAGGCGTGACATGCCATCGCGCGCCGGGCGCCGTGCCGGCCTGGGGTTGGGTCCGGTCATGGGCGCAGTGGGTGCAGACATCCTATCGGGATCGAGTGCTGGCACTGTTAGAGCAGACGGTCCGGCTGCGGTGAGGCTGGTAGGGCCTGAGGCTTCACCCGGTGGCATCCACAGAATCTGTCCCTGCCCGCGTAGCGCTCCCGGAGATTCATCGGCATAGGCCGTGAACGCGATCCGGCGCCGCAATGCCGCCGTACTGAGCAGCACATGGCCATCGATGAGAAAGTCGCGTGGCAGTCGGTCGATGTGGACCTGCAGCGTGTTTACTCCCACGTGCAGCTCGTTCGGCGTGATCTTCAGGCCCGAAATCTGCGATTCAATCCGGCAGGCAACAGGAACGTTCAGGATCAGTTGCCAGTCGTGCGCCACGCCCGGCACGATGCCGCCCAGCGCCAGACCATGCGGGTAATGCCAGACGCCTTCTTCCTGCGGTAATCCGCGTGCCAGGCCACGGACTTCCACATTCTCCAGGCTCAGATGGCCATCGGGCACAACGACGATAGCGCACGCCGCCGCATCCAGCGCCAGAGCATCGCCGGTAACCTCGATCCGCAGATTACGCAGGCATACCCTGGCGCGCACCGTCAGGACCGGTCCCGCCAGCGCCCACAGAGTTGCGCCGCCGCCTTCCAGCACCACGGCCTGATTCAGGATCAACGGCCCGGGATATTCGCGCTGCGGCGCGAAGTTGATACAGGCACCGTCCGGTTGCGCATCCAGCCGCGCCTGCAGTTCGGCCGCGTTGGCCTGAGTGTTCAGCCAGATGATTTCAGACATTTTAGACATGGTTGCGCCGGTCTGATGTGGCCATGTGGTGGCTGGCTGAATCGGAGTCGCAGCCCATGCATTGCAAAATCACTGCGATAGTGCCAGACATGGTCTTGGGCCCTATCGGTGGCACTGGGAAATCAGGGTGGTAATAGCTGTGGTAAAGGAACCAAAGGCGATAACAAGAGTGGCATAGGTTTTGACCTTTTCCTGCCAGTAATCAGGTGTGGTCGATGATCCAGTATGCGGTGTCAATGGTGGGCTGGCCTCTGCAACCCGGCCGGCTCTGGAAATTCCGGGTGACTGTGGAGGGGGTGCCGGCAGCAGGGTAACCGCAGCTGGCGCGGGTGGAAGACCCGAAAACCGGGTGGCGGGCGGCATGTGAGTGATGGGCGTTCCGCAGCTGGATTGAGCAGCCGGGGAACCGGCAGGCACTGATGCAGGCGATACCTGCGTGCTGGAGCCGATCCGCAGAAGTTGCACTTCGGCAATACGGCCGTGTGGCTGTTGAGAGAGCCGGAATTTCGCCCTGTCCTTGAGTTCCACCGCGCTGCCTATGGGAACCCGGTTGCCCCCAGGCGAGGTCAGTGAATCCATGGCCTGGTTAATCAGCAGCCAGCGACCCTGATGAAACACGCAGTAGGCCTGTGGGGTTCGATCGGCCAGCTCACCCGAGTAAATGTTATCGAAGACGTGCCAGGAAAACAGGGACTGATTGTGAAAGGCTACGATCTGACCGTCCGCGAGCCATTGTCCCGGGCGGCGCTCGGAGCGCAGTTTCAGCACCGGCAATGTACTGATGGGGTAGGCTGTGCCACAGAACGGACAGCGTATATCGTGCGGATTCCACAACACGAAGGCTTGATGGGAACAGCCGGGATTGTCACAGGGTATCAGCATGTCCCAGGTTTTCACCAATCCGCGTTCCCACTCCGCTGCTGCAGGGCGTTTGTGTGGCGTGTGCAGACCGTCGATGAAAGCGCGCTGGACCAGATTCGCCAGTTCCTGTCCCAGGATTGCGCAGGGTAGATTCAGGTCACGGGGCTGATTCGATGGATCAGTGGGATGCTCGATGAATAGCGCCTGAGAACCCATCGCCAGGCGTTCATCCTCTTCCGCCGAGGCTGTGGAATGTACTTTCGGCCCTCGCAGCGGATGCCGCAGCAACAGATACTGATAAATCAGGACTGCCAGAGCGTGCTGGTCGGTCACGGCACTGGGCAGATGCCGGTTGGGATCATCGACGGGCAGATGCTGGGTACCGAGCACTTCTGGCGCAATATAACCCGGTGACCCCATGACATCCGGCGGATACAGGCCTGGCACGACCAGAGAGTCAATATCAATGATGACGCTGGCCCCATGGACTGGATCAATCAGGACATTCTTCGAGGACAGATCAGAATGGGCCAAGCCTGCCAGATGCAGGCGGCGAACGGCGCGGGCCATACAAATACAAAGACCGAAATGGTTTTTCCAGTTGCCCAGCTCCGAAGCGGGTAACAGCCTGCGTGTCTTGCTGCCCAGAAACCAGCCGCCTTCCTTTTCCCTGCCCTTGAATGGACCATCGGCAAAGAAAAAGGAATCCGGATAGGTAGGCGCGACAATACCGATTTCGGGTTTTATGACAATGCCGACCGGCCAGCAGAACAAACGCTTGAAATAGTCGGCCGAGGTTTGACTCGCTGCAGAGCCGCCCTTGTCCTGCGTGATTGTCGGATTGAATTTACCCAGGATCGCTTCCAGCCGGGACAGGCGCTGTGGGTCATGCACGGCCGATTGATGATGATAAAACTGCACGACACAGGAGCGATCCGGACTGAAATAGGTTTTTTTCATTCCGCCCGAGGGGGGATTGTCTGTCAGGACATACTGGACTACGCGACCATCGGTCAGCGTGGCGTCGAGAACGGTCATAGAGGCCTCTCCCGGTCAGCGATCACCAGGGTGCGATCATCAAATGACCCTCGCACCTGATAGGCATCCAGCCAGGTGAGCAAACGTTCTGCGGCATCCCTGCCAGGCAGTGGATCCGGCCGGCATCCAGCCCGCAGGAGGGCGGGTTCCGTCAGCACCTGATCAAGCGGCATGCGCAATTGCTCTGCATAGCGCTGGATTGAATACAGCGCTAAGTGTTGCGTGCCCTCGGCGGTCAATCTTGCACCTGCCACTGTCGGGGATTCTACTGACGCACCGTCGGTGAGCGCCGGCAGCGACTCTGTTTCAGCATCGGGGAGCGGTGGCAACCCGACCAGGCCGTTCAGGGTCAGATCGCCAAACAGCCGCGCCAAGCCCGGATTGTTGGGGAAATAGTCGTCGGCCACGCCATCGCTCATGACCAGGAACGCCCGGCGGGGCGGGCCGATGAAGAGACGGAGCCGCCGCTTCAGCCATTCCGGTTCCATGACGCGAGCGCTGAGAAACTCCGTTTCTCCGGAAAACTGGCCGTGGTCTGCATCCATCATCAGATAGACACGCCCATCCCAGGACAAGGCGCCGATCACCCCGTCACCAATTGCGATCGACATGGCCAGGTCATAAGGTCGCCCGGTTCCATCCCGAACCACGGTGTGCGCCATCAGCAGCAGCGTGGTCGACAGGTCATACACCTCGATATCGCGACCCAGCGCATGCTGGTGGTGTTCGCTGCCACGACGCACGGCGGCGGCTTGCTGAACAGACTGAAAGGCTTTTAAAACTGCCTGTCGAAGGCTGTCACCCATCAGGCGCAAATCAGCCTGAATGAATTCATCGTCCTGATCACGGGCGAACACCGTCGTGGTATTGGTCCAACAGCGCGGTTCCAGACGCAATTCATTCAATGCCGTACAAAGACTGGTCACCGCCACTTCGCAGGCTGTCTTGGCGCCAACACGAGAGAACTGTTTGGAGCCGGCGCCATCAGCCACGGCAATCAGATTCCACGCACCACAGCTTGCGATCTCGAACCAGTCATCGCAGTTGGTTCCCTCATGCTTATGCTTTTTACCCCGTGCCCGGGCCGCTATAAGCCGCAGGTCATGCGCACCCGATACGAGGCGGCAGGCGTATTCCGGATAGGGATCAGGCATCATCGTTTCGGATGGAACTGGATGGTACTGCCAGCGGGCCTCTGAAGGGGTTGCGGTACTGGATTCGGGTATTTCTGACGTGGACTGGCGATCGGCCGGCGCAGGATTGATCCCTCCAAATTCACTCGATGGGCATTGGGGCAACCCCCCTGAACAGCCGCCCTCCAGCGACAGTTCCTGGGTGTCGGGCTGGATGACGTCAGGAATTGGATATGGGGCAATAGGAATAGAGATCCGGGCGGTCTCCTCAATGATCGGCGCCGCAATATCTGCTCCAACAGGAGCCGACACATCAACTCTATTCAATATCACGGACGCGCCGGATTGAATTTTTTCTTCGGTCGCCATGATTGTTCTCATTTGGTCATGAAACAGCGATGGATGCTGTTACCGAGGCTGGCGCGTATCACATAAGTGTGTAGAGTTCTCCAAACAATATGACGGATTTACGGCACAATCTGAATCTGAGGGGGTGGGGGTGGCAGGTTGATAGGTGTATCCGCCGCGATTTGTGCAATACTCTGTGAAGTGATCTTAATTGAATCCGATACCCACTTGAAGAACGCCTTGAGACTATCCGGTTGCAGTGTATCCAGCCGTATAACGATTTCGGTAATGCGTTTCAATACATCGACGTCCGCACCTGATCCAGCAGCACAGGCAATCAGATTTCCGGGTTTATTCTTTTTAATGGCATCAGCTGCGATTTGCCAACTATCAGTTGGCATCCCGTCCGTCATCAAAAATATCAGGGGTTTCCAGTCGCCTTTCTGATCAGGAGCGTTTTTGCGAACTTCACGATCTATCGCTTCATCAAGCAATTTCAAGGCACTACCCAAGGCGGTTGCACCTGATGCAATCAGCTTGGGTTCCTGAAAAGCCATCAGTTCGGTCAGCGGAGAGAGTTGGCGCGCGACGCTGTCGAAGGTGATGACAGACAGATAGGCCGTTTCGATGGCTTGCGGGTCACTGCGAAGGTCCGCGAGCAACGCCTTAACCCCTTGTCCAACAGCGGCGATTGGCTCACCGCTCATGGAGCCAGAAGTGTCAAGCAATAGGTAAACAGGTAAACGGCGATTGATTTCCAGCATGGATATGATTTCCGTTGTTCTAACAGCAAGAAAAATATGATCTGCTTATATGGGATATGTTGTGGCACGAAGTGCATCAGGTGTATTGCGCTGTATTTTCCTCCTTCGTTCCAAAAAAATAGACGGATCGTGAAACGATGGCAACAGGAAATTTGGAAAATAATGGTTTTTATGGTCAGCCGTCCCAAGCGTTGACATACGGTATTTACTTAATATTCTCCAACCTATTGCTGTCACACTTCAATCCCCATTTTTCATAAAAAAATCTGAAAAGTGTTTCCTGAATTACCTCACTTTCGATCCCATTATGTCTCGTAATGATACAGATTTATCCCAAAGTCATCCACAAAAAAGCCCGCACTATGCGGGCCTTAGCCTTCGGCGCTGCACCATCACCTCCATGAATGTCGACTGATTCTCCTTTTTCAGCCCCAGGCAGGCATCTCAAATCCCGACCCTGTTCTGCATCGTTCACCGCATGGCGCGTATCGGGTCAAACCCGCCGCGCCCGATACAGGCCGGCGAGATACCCCATCGGACACGATCTATTGCCTGCTTCGGATCAGCCCGATCAATCTGCGCCAGTTCTGCCGCCCTAGCCAGCCAAGCACCCGATCCCTAACGTATTGGATTCCTTTCTGATCGGCTGCCATCACTGCATCGGTTATGGGGCGCTTGTTGGACTGGCTGGTTCGGAACCGGAAATTTCAGAGGGAAAGCCAGGAAGGGCCTGCTTTCATGGCTGGCAGGATTGCCCGGCAGCCTACAACCGGGCTGGTTTATCACACATCACCGCGCGTTGATCATGGTGTGGTCTCCGGTGCGATAGCCCGACAGGCTTTCAACATCGTCCTGGCTGATTCTATACACCTGGTATTTTTCGTGGCGTTCTTTCTGCAGCACATTGATGGGCGAGCTGTACATCCGGCTCGCCCATCAGAGTTCAGCTAAGACTCTCAGAAATTGCTCGCTTTAGATGGCTTTCTTGATGTCTTCCTTTAGATCGCCATACTCTGCTTGGACTGTGCCGCCGATATGTTGGGCCTTTCCCTCCTGTTCCAATTCCTTATTACCGACGATTTTGCCAGTGACCTCCTTGACTTTGCCTTTCGCTTCTTCGATGCGGCCCTTGACCTGATCTTTGTTCATGATGCTCTTTCTCCCGATGATAAACATTAACGATGGCTTGGAGCGCCTACTCAGTTTTCAACGCTCATCGTGAATAATGGGCATAAAACTCGACGTTATCTGTGCGGTGGCACACATAGCGATTGATACGCAAACATCAGGCGCATTATGGTATCGTGCCTGATTTCATCCCAGCCTACCCGATCAAAATACAAATCACTGAAACCTGGCATGCGGTGGAATGTTGGAGTGCTATCAGCGACCGTTTTTTTATGTGTGCTACCGTACAGACCATCCCAGGTTCGTTCAATATACTGTTTTTGAAGTTTCGATACGGAGTAAGCGGTTTTTTCGTCGCAACCCCGAATCGAGGCTTGAATACCATTCAACCATCATTTTATGTCCTCATTCATCATCAAAAGGAAGAACGAATGAATAAGATCAATATGACCGCAATCGTCGTCGCAATCGGCCTCGTTTTCAGTACTGGCGCGATGGCGCAGAGCCTGTCGAAAGACGCATACAAAGCCGCCGAGGACCGTATCACGACTGAGTACACGACCGATAAGGCAAACTGCGACGCGTTATCCGGTAATGCCAAGGATATCTGTATTGCTGAGGCCAAGGGTAAAGAGAAGATCGCCAGGGCTGAACTCGAAGCGCGTAACGAACCCACCGCCAGCAACCACTATAAGGCGCTCGTGGCCAAGGCGGAGGCCGATTACGCCATAGCCAATGAAAAATGTGATGACAGGATCGGTAACGATAAAGATATCTGCGTGAAGCAGGCGAAAGCGGCGGAGACTCGCGTCAAGGCTGACGCCGAGGCGCGGTTGAAGACTTCGGATGCGAACAAGGCGGCTAGCGATACCTCCACCGCAGCGGGTATGAAGGCGAGAGCAACAGGCGCCGAGGCGCGCCAGGAAGCGGCAACGGACACCCGTGACGCAGATTATGCGGTGGCAAAGGAAAAGTGTGACGCTTTGACGAGTAGCGCCAAGGATCGTTGTGTGGATGAAGCCAAAGCGAAGTACGGCAAGTAACAGACCACTTTCAAACGGATGGGTAGAGATACCCATCCTGATTTCTGACAGCGAGGTATTTCAGTGAAAACGATACGAAGAGTTGTAGTCAGTTCGGTGGCCTTGGCCGTGTTGATCGGCTTGGCCGGTTGTAGCGGAATGACGAAACA
>RXIX01000013.1 GCA_003989075.1 Candidatus Competibacteraceae bacterium
ACAGGGGAATACAAAACCACAAAAAAAATCCTAAAAACACCCAAAAAAAATATTAAAAAAGACAAGACAATCATTATATTCAATTGATATTTTTTTAACATATATCACTTCTCGTGATTTAAAGTTTTTTGATGTTCCAGATTATAGAGATCCAAGAAAAGCTGTATGACGGGTTGTGGCATTTTGAGAATGCTATGGTTTTTTTTACACCAGTCGCCTGAAATTCTGGCACAGGGCATTACTAAATCGCTTAAAAAATCAGAGAAATAAATTTAACAGCCATAAAAACCTTATAAAAATTTAGCTTTCAGACACACGCATAGATTTAATCAATCGACTAAACCAACGCAGTGGTTTAGTAATTTTCCACGAATTTGATTCTCGCATTTCCACTAGATTAGCATTTAGTGTAGCAGTTTGATTTTCCAGCAAAGATAATTTTTCGAGACAGGACTCCAATTCAACACAAAGCCTGCGCTGCTCAACTTGATTTTCGACCAATTCAGCTGCAATACGACCCTGCTCTGATTTGCAATCAGTCAGGGCGGCAGTTAATCGATCCATCTCGGAATGTCGCCATATTTGCTCATTTTTTAACTGTTGAAAAATATCTGCAAACCCTTGAATATCAGCCTTAGAGAGATTTTTATGCTTATATTCAATAGCGATAACGCTCTGCAAAGCTTCCAGCAAATCCGATCGGCCTAACGAACTAATAGCAATACCAAAATCCAAATAAAAAGGATAATAAAAATCTGATCTTAAAATCAGTTTTTGCCAATCCACCGAAAAACAGGATCCAATTTTTTTTTGCATTGGATTTATGTATTGCAGGAGATAATCATCCGATATCATGATCATATTCCCGAATCAACCATGTGACTAGAAAGCCTTCTCAAAAAGTCTACTAATAAATCGTTGCATTCTGATACAGACAAATCCCAATCAAAAAGACAAGCATGCGGATAATCAGCTAAACGCTCGACAAACGCTCCCAATCGAGGAGCAATAATAGGCAATCCAGTACATAAGGCGTAGCTAAGCGTGTAAGAGTATGTTTCCGGCCACTGTGCAGGAAAAAAAATCAAATCGGGCCGTTCTCTTGCAATCAGCACGGGCAATTGTGCATCATCATATGGACCAGTGAAAGATAGTGGAATATATGGTTCATGTCGAACATCACGATCGGCATGTCCAATTACCCGGAAAAACAACGGTAATCCTCGTGTTTGAGCATCAACAGCACAAGCCTCCAGCCGATACAGTCCTTTTGCAGGAGTCAATCGCCCTAGTACTAGAATCTTAAGTTCGCCGTTCAAGGAACCAGGTGCTAAGCAATTAGATACAATAGATTCTGGATGCGGTAAAACAATATAGTGGCTATCAGGAACGTACTTTTTCATCCGTTCCAGAACATCTTGTGAAGGAACAATGACACGATCAGCACCAGTCAACAACTCCGCGAAAAGGGTACGCCAAGTCAGAATATCTAATCCCCAGAGGGCAGGTCGTTTAGCCAAGCATGCATTACATCCGTCTACATTAGGCTCTTCACAATAACGGCCATCCTCAAACGTCAAGGTATATTGTGGGCATATCGGATAATAATCGTGCAAGGTAAAATCATAGGATAAGTTTAAATTTTTTGGAAGTTGCAGAATCTGTCTATTCAGACCGATAATATGGTGAAAGTGAATTCTTACAACACCGAGTGACTCAATAAAATCAACTAGTTTTGTATAATCATATGGTAAAGAAAAATAAACGGTAAATTCTTCACCGTTTCTTGCCCATTCTATGCTAATGCCATCCGGACCATCTGATCTCGTCGGCCGCAAGACCATAACATCAAACATTGACTCCAAAATATCTGCCAAATCCCGAACATGCTTCTCCGTACCACCACCCCAAGTATGCGTAACAAATAAAAGCTTTGATCGTGGTGAATTAGCTAATCGAAATGTATCAATACGGCGTCGCAAAATTTTCGCAGGATCACGTCGACAATGATCACCAATTAAATTCAGGTAATTAGGATAAAGACTCAATAATTTTTTTTCGGCCTCAGCACATAATATTTTCGTTTCAGACCCAAAGGACACACTACCATGATGATAAACAAAAGTATCCGAGCATAGAAGATGCCTAAATCCAATCTCCATAGCCCGCATACAAAATTCGTTTTCTTCCCCGTAGCCTCTTTCAAAAATTAGAGCATTAAAATAACCAACTTGATTAAGACAATCCCGCCGGACATACATGCAAAAACCTACAGCTGTAGGTATCTCAATACTTAAGCCTTGGTTGATACAAGCAAATACATCGTCCAGAACAGCCAAAGGCCATTCCGTAGACAATGGGTTATTTTGCAAGAAACGTGGATAACTACAGATTGTGGCGTTATTAGAAAATGGCGTCACAGCGCCAACCATTGGATCGCTATAAGCGCAACGACGCAATCGATCCAGCCAGTTACCATGAACCTCGGTATCACTATTAAGTAAAACCACATCACGATCAGAGTGAAGAATCATGCCGCGATTAACAGCATTAACAAAACCAGTATTAACTGGATTTCGCAATAACGTAATGGCATCGGTCTCTGCTAAATTGATTAGCCAAGCCGATAACTCTGGCTCCGGGCTACAATCATCTATCACTACAATCTCAATCGGTATCTGCTGCGGAAATGCCAGTACACTCTCCAGACAACGCTGGGTTTCAACTAAACCCCGATAAACTGGAATAATTATATCTACTTTAGTTTCACAAATCGGCAGTGATTCAACATGAATAGACATGATCACATTTCCTATACCAGTATCACTGGTTCATCTTCGCGAATTTCAACAGTCAACTCGATGTTTAGCATGGGAATACCAATTAACCCATGATGAACACTACTAGCATGGGATTTAAAAATAAGAGCATCATTACGCCAACAATGAATAACGTGATCTTGCTGAGTACCAGAAGCCACAGCCACATCAACTGAGTAATCCCCAATAGGCAGAACCGGCATATTAAACACAAAACAGGCAGTTAAAAACTGACCATTAGTTATTGAAAGAGGTTTTGCAGCATAAGTTAAGTAAGTATTATCACCAAATAAATTCTGACCGAGTCGGTCCTTAATAAAAAAGCCAATGATCGGGCTATCAACATCCATAATTGCTAATGCACGCACCATCAATCGTACTTGTTCACCACCCACAACCCATAGTAATACACGCCCCAACTCATCTTCAAACTGAACACTTTCAATCTGAATTGCACCAACCCCATAATCTTTAGCTTCGCGACGAAAGGCAAAAATCTCAATATCGTTTCGGAACTTAGTTTGATTAATAATAGATAACCTTTGATCAAAGGTTTCAACTGAGGATTTATGAGAAGCAGTGTTTTGACTTTTCTTTAAATAATTATTTTTAACCATTTTTTCCGCAATCCCCCCGAATTGCTGGGTCTCGCGCAAAGTCGCCAAATAATGCTCACATACATCCTTTGCTGATCCTGTCTCCTGCAATTTACCATGATCTAACCAAAGGACACGGTCACATAAATTAACTACGGCACTGGTATCATGACTAACAAAAAACAAGGTCCCGCGCTCCTGGAATTTACGCAGAAAGCGCATGCACTTTTGAACAAAAAAAACATCGCCGACTGCAAGAGCCTCATCGATGATCAAGACGTCTGCGCGAACATGAGCAATAACAGAAAAAGCAAGCCGAACCGCCATACCACTCGAATAGGTCTTAACAGGCTGATCAATAAAATCTCCAATATCAGCAAATTCAATAATTTCCGGCAAGTACTGCTCAATCTCTACATCACTTAATCCCAAAATCGCAGCATTGAGATAGACATTTTCTCTCCCAGTAAACTCCGGATTAAAACCAGTACCTAGCTCTAATAATGCTGCTACTCGACCACTGACTGTCATACAGCCAGTAGTAGGCGTCAGCGTACTACAAAGCAACTTAAGCAGAGTAGATTTACCAGAGCCATTACGACCAATAACCCCAATCGTTTCACCACGTCGCACTGAAAATGATATATCCTGTAATGCCCAGAATTCACGATAATAGCAACGTCGGCCACGCCACAGCATTTGCTTAAGACGATCCTGTGGCCGTTCATAAATGTGATAGCATTTACCAATTGCTTGTGCCTCAATGACAAGCTCTACATTCTGCTCTACTGATGCTGACATAACCTCAGAGGACATCAGCAAAACCTTTACGAGTACGAGCAAACCACCATGTACCTGCCAGCATGGTTAACATCCCTACAAGTAAGCTGATTAGATAAGGTATACACGCAGGCAATTGACCAAACAGCATAATACCACGAGCCTGCTCAATAGCCAGCGCAAGAGGATTGAGTTGCAACCAAGGACGGATAAACTCTGGTAAGGCATTTATTGGATAAAAAACTGGACTTAAAAACATCAACAACTGCACCAAGGGCGCTATCAATTGTTGAATATCCCGAATATATACACCCAGTGAGCATAAAAAACTGCTCAGCCCTAAAGCAAAAAATAGTAATGGCAGAACAACCATCGGCAGCAGAAAAACTGTCCAATGTGGTGCTTGACCTATAGAAAACTGCAGCAAAAGAATAGCCAGAAAAGTAACCACAAGCGTTAGACAAGCTGACGCCACCATTACTACTGGCAGCATTTCCAGTGGAAAAACTACATTTTTAACATAACCCGAATGAGATAGAATAAAACCGGGGGCGCGACTGAGACACTCTGCAATAAAATTATAAAGAGCCATTCCAATAAATAAGATTAACGCCAATTCACCCAGCGAACCACTTCCCTGCGTTTGGCCTGCCCAGCGTATCTTAAAAATAATTCCGAAAAAAAAAGTAAACACAAGCAAAGACAACAATGGCAATAAAAAAGACCATAGCAGTCCCAAATAGGAACCCTGATAACGCTCAGAGAAATCGCGCTTTAGCAATTTTAGAAACAATTGCCGATACAACCAACACTGACGTATGGTCTGCAACTCCATCCATTCTGAACCAATTCCTGATGATGTCATTGGAGCGTGCATAGGCATATTTTTATTCCAGATCAAACCATTACAAACATGTGCTGGATAGCGGCGGAACATGCAATGGTGCAGGTTGTAAACCCTGAGTATGACGTGCCCACATCAAATCATAAGCACGCTCCAGATGCCTGGCAAACCGCTCGGTGTTAAATAACGGCTTCCGCAAGCGATTTTCAGCCAGCTTTTTCTTCAGCATACTCAGTTCTTCCGGATGAGTTGCTAAACGAACAGCGAGTTGCTCATACTCATCCAAAGAATGCGTGATAAGTTCTGGTAAACCGATCGCATGCAGAAGACTGGCAGCCACCCGTGCTGGAAATGCTTCGCCGATGCAGGTCAACACAGGAACACCCGCCCACAAGGCGTCACTGGCTGTTGTATGGGCGTTATATATGTAGGTATCGAGAAAAAGATCGGCTAACTGATGCCGCTCCAGATGTTGTGCCTTAGGTAAATAGCCGGCGAAAATCAAACGTTCACTGGCAATACCATGAATAGCAGCCTGTTGGCGCAGGCGATCCGGGGCTTCCTCACTTTTGCAGTACAACCACAATACTGCATCTGGCACCTGCTCAAGAATACGCATCCAAATTCTAAACATCTTTGGCTCAAGCTTCTGGATCTGATTAAAGCTACAGAATATGAAGCCTCTCTCTGGCAAACCGCAATCAGTTCGACTAATACCCGTCCCAGCAATTTCCTGCCAGCAGTCATTAACCTGATAGCATTCAGGCAACCAAACAGGCTGCTCAGTATAAAAACCAGTCTGGTCTGTCGGCAGGACAACTGAATCAGCAAGCAGATAATCAATAAAACGCGCGCCGCTACTGCCTGGAAAACCCAACCAGCTTACCTGTACAGGCGCCGGTCGCAGCACAAAAATCTCCGGGCGGGCAAAATTAGTATACCCCATCAAGTCAATCAGTATATTGATGCCATCACTTTGAATTTGCCGCACCGCATCAGCATTTCCTACAGTAGATAAATCGATAAAATGTTCAGTATTATCCCTGATCTGGCGGTAATAAGCGCTGCCGTCACCCTTGCACAGGGAGTATACATAAACTTCAAAACGCTGATGATCATGACAGCGGAACAGCGAGCGTATCAAATGCGCGGTTGGATGGTCACGAAAATCGGCTGAAATGTAGCCGATCCTTAAGCGAGCCGTATTAATTATTTCTCTATTAGATTTCCCTACTTCATTAAACCCATTCTGCGTTGTACTCAACAATTTTTCTATCCATTCCGCCTCACGGCGAGCAATAGCTAGTCGCAGCGCACTAGAAATTGGTAGAAATAGGGCCCGAAATGGCAATAATGGTGAGGGTTGATCGCGGGACAGGGATTGATCAATCAGACGCTGAATCATAGCAATCCGATTCTCGTAATCCTGCCAGTCGGCATGCTCAAGCCGGCGAAACTCAAAGCCAACTCTGATTAATTCAGGGGTTACAGGTAGCGGCATGGAATCCACCGGCCGAACCTGAGCAGATCCATCATGATACAGGCTGCGAAAAGCATGTGAATCAGTGCAATCAGCAGCGGCAAACTCTATCCGGGCCTCTTCAAAGCGATCCAGCAAGGCTAGAGTTTCACCACGCTTGGCATGAAATTGCCACTCGCTTTGTATGCTAGCGGGCAATGAATCCAGCAGTGCCAAAGCATCCTGAAATCGGCCGTTGGCATTAAAAGCCGCAACCACAGCTATCATTGACAGATGACTATGATCCTTGGCCACTGCCAACAACCGCTCTGCTACCTCCAGCGCACTATAATAGCGCTCCTGGTCTAACAGGATAGCAACTCGACCACGCAGTAATGATGGATGATCCGGATACCAGGCTAAACCTTGGTCGATCCAAAGCAATGCCTGAGCTGATTGTCCCTGTTGCAGCAGGGTTTCGCCAGCGACCAGCATAATATCAACTGCTGAATGCTTGCCAGTCCGCAATACATTAGCCGTATCCAGAGCTTCTCGATAACGGCTCAGGTAAAGCAAGGCTAGACCACGATTCTGCAATGCCTTGGCATGATCCGGTTGCTTCGCCAGCAGTTGATCAAGGGTTGCCAGTGCTTCTTCATATCGCTTCAAATCCAGCAAAATAGCTGCTCGATTCAATAGAGCGGAAGAGGAATCCGGACAAGTTGCCAGAGCCGCATCGACCGCTGCCAATGCTTCTACCGGTCGCTGCAATGCACGCAAAACCGCTGCTTGATTAATCAGAGCAACAGCATATTGCGGTCTTAAGGCCAGCGCCTGACCAAATGCTGCGAGCGCTTCTTCATGCCGGCCAAGACCAAATAGGGCTGATCCACGGGTCGAATATGCAACCGGCTGATGATCATCCAGGATCAGCGTTGCATCGACTGTCGCCAGTGTGTCTTCGAAGCGCTCCAGCCGCAATAATGCCATGCTTTTATTCAGCAGGGCGGCCAGATGATTACCATCCTGATAGCTCAGGACCTGATCAGCCAATTGCACAGTTTGTGCGTATTGACCTAATCCGAGCATGGCCGCTGAGGCCAGCAGAAGAGCGGCTGGATTATGCGAATCCAGCCGCAGCACGTGCTCCAGTCCCTGCAAACATTCCCTGTATTCATCCAGATCATAATTCAACTCAGCAAGACGCAGCCAATAGCCCGGGTTCTGCGGAGCCAACTGGCAGATCCGCATGTACAGGTTTTTAGCCTGTCTGATTTGGCCTCCAGCAGCTAGCCGGTGCGCTTCCTCAAGCAGTGCATCAAGCATGAGTGATCTGATGTCGTCAATAGGACGCTAACGGCTGGTCTCGTGATACCACTGCCCATCAAGCAGTATCCAGGGATCTTCAATGGTCTGGCGTATCCAGCCCAAGGTCCCAATGCTCACCTCGGCGCTGATCCGGGTAAATCCCTTCTCACCCTCGATTTTTACTTCCTCGACCTTAACCTTGCGCACTGGTAATCCCTGCAGTGACATGGCATTTTCCAGCTTGAGCCAGCCACCAGGCCGGGCAGCCGATTCCAGATCGTACAAGGTTCTGATATCGCGCGCCTGCCGCGCCTCCCAGTAGCGATCGACGCGCTCCTTGAGAACCTTCAACTGCTCCGCTGATGCATTCTGGTCGCTCACGGATGCTGCAGGCTTGCTGTCCTCTGCAGGCGCCGGTTGACTCGCATTCTGAGTTGGCGGCGTCGGCTTGGGCTCTTCAGCACCAATCGCTGCAATGGGCGATATGCATACGCTCAATAGCGCTAACAGACTGAGGTATTTCTTCAACATAAGCACTTCCCTCTTTTCAGGGCGCCGCCTGCGGCACTGCATTCTTCAATTCCGGCATTTCCACAGTCACGACAATCTGTTTGGCCAGTTTCCAGGCGTAATCTTCACGGGCCTTGGCTTGCGCATCCTGTTGCATGCGACTGATGATGTTATCGCGCACATTGACATAGGGAGCCACCATCGCATCCCGCTTGTCCTGCACCAGGATGATTTCATAGCCTACTGCAGATTCCAGCACTGCGGAAAACTGGCCCACTGAGAGCCCTTCAACCGCTTTCTTCAACCAGGCATCCTTTTCCGGCTGCATAAAGCCCATGTCACCCTTGGCGACTTTTCCCAGGGGATTCTCAGTCAATTGTTCCGCCAGTACTGAAAAGGATTCACCGGCCTGCAGACGCTTGAGTGCATCCTCAGCCTTGGCTTTGACCGCGGCTTTAGTCTTCTCATCAGCATTCTCCGGGTACCGGAACTGGATCTGACTCACCCGCACCATGGCGGGAATGCCAAACAGCTCTGGATGCTGCTGATAGTACTGATACAGTTCCGCTTCAGGTGGAATGGCTGTCGGTTTTGGAAAATACCGGCCGGATAGCTGCTGATAAGCCTGCAGATAATCCTGGGCATTCGGAGTCCGATCCTTCGGCAGCAGGCCCTCCTGGCGCATGCCCTCTTCGATCAAGCGATCCACGATCATCTCATGCAGAATATCGGTTTTTCCGGAAACCGTTCTGGCTTTCAGGACCAGTCGGGTATCCTGCTTGATATAGTTCATGAACTGCTCAACCGTAATCTTGCGACCACCAACCTGCGCCATCACCACTTCCGGCACCTTGTCGCTCGGAGCTGTTTTTTCAGCGGTCTCGGACGGGGTGATTTGGTCTCGGCGAGCCGGTTTATCAGCAGCCTGATTGGGCGATGCGGAGGGTGCGGAAACCACCGGTTGAGCCGCGACTGGAGCAGGTGCGTCAGCAGCCTCTGCATGCCGCTGATACAGAGTTGCCACCATCATCGTCGGAACACTCACCGTTGCCGCAAGCACGGCAGCCGTCGCTACTCTGCTGATCATTATCTCTCCTCGTTCTATTTGAAATCGCTTGGTCGCCAATAGGCTGGCCGGACCACTGTTCATCCACAAACCATCTTTATCAATTTGGCTTGGCTGTTTCGGTTTGATTGACCAGCAGTTTGCCGAAAGTATCCCACAATGGCCCATAAATAAGCTGGGAATCCAACTCACCCCGGCTGGCAACTACGGCATCAAGCCAGCCATCACTATCCACATCAGCCAGTTCGACTCGATTCGGCGGATTTTTCAGCGGCAACATTATAGTATCGAAGCTACCCGGCGATTCCCGGCGTTCCCGGTACAACACCAGCGCACGAATCCCTCCCGCCAGCAGATAGCGGCCACCCTGATCCTGACCCACCGCCAGCGTATGCACACCCACCGGCCCTGGATAGGAGATCGGTTGACTTTGGGTAAATTGCCCCTGTCCATCATTCAGCAGTACGACGATTGTCGGCTGCGTGGACATCGGCACCAGCAGATCGATTTTGTTATCCTGGTTGATGTCCATCGGCACGACATGACGCGGCCAACCGTCCTTCAAATCGGCCAACTCGCGCAAGCGCGGCGTCTGTTCGGGACCGGCGTACTCGATTGCCCAAACCTTGCTGTCCCAGAATGTCGGGAAAACCAGTTCATTGATCCCATCGCCATTCAAGTCAGCTACACGTGCCGGCCGTGGATCCTTGCTCGTTGGAATCTTCACAACGGATTTGGCCTGGCCCTGTTCCGGGTCGAAATCGCGCACCAATGTCAACGCTGAGCCCGTATAAGGCATGACCGCCAGGCTCAAGCGGCCCCAATCGGGCCAGACAAACGGCGTGCTGCCCAGCGGATGATCCTGGTTATTATCGGACACCAGGCTCAACATCCCATCAGGCTGTGCCGCAACCACCCGGAGCTTGCCTATCCCTTCGCCATTGATCAGGTAGCGCTTCGGGGCGCCAGGTAGCGCGATCGTATCGTTTGGATGAAAACCAGTGATTTCCTGCGCCTCATTCGCTACAAAGCGCCGGTTTTCCACTTGGCGGAAAACCCGGATTGAATTGTCGCCATGGGAGGTAAACGCCAGATCAAGGCGGCCATCACCGGTCAGGTCGTCGACGAGGACGTGAAACGCTCCTTCCGCTACCAGAAAACGGCTATAGCGGCCATCCGGGTCGTCCCGGACGGGCTGTGTTGCAGTAGGGTCCGCAGATAAAGGAGCCTGAGTCGTCTGGACGGGCGCAGTCTGATCTTGTACAGGGGCAGCTACTGATAACTGTATATCCGCCAGAAACCAAAATCCCATCATCAAGGTCAATAGAATTTTTTTTTGCATCATATGGCATACCCCGTCCCCAAAAAACAAAAACGGCGCACGAAGCGTACGCCGTTATTTGTTGCGGACACTCAAACGAGTATCCGCAGTTACTGCTGGCAGAGCTTAATTCCCCGTCGGCGGAGTAATCACACCACGCTCTTGAGCCAGTTCGGTCTGAATCTGCTCTTGGGTGGAACCCGCAACACCGACCAGACTGAAGGCAAAACCGCCACGCGACTGGTTGGGGGTGGTGGTGGACGTGTAGCCATCCTTGAGGTTGAACAGCACAAACCCGGTATCAGCCAGGCCATCCACGATCGTGCCCGTGTAAATACCCTTGCCGGTCGCCGTGGGCGACACTTGCAGGATGTTTAGCTCATTCGGGATGCTAGTCCGAGCCGAGAAGGCCACTTCATTGCCATCATAAACCAGGATACCCTGGGTTTTGCGCGCATCGCTGTTTTCCGGGAACCACAGCACGAAATCGGTGCTGCCCACCGGGTTGGCGCCCAGATAGTAACGCAGGCTGAAGAGGCCCGCATCACCGGTGTTGACCGGCAGCTCCATGCCAGCCGTGACCGGGTTGACATCACTCACGAATGCGCCGTTGTGCTCCACTTCATCACGGTCATCATCATCGACATCGTCGATCATCGGAAGCACAGGGATGTAGGCCTGAGTAGCCCAGTTGCCCCGGATCTGATAGGCAGCCGCATACAGAATCTTGCCACTCGGCACAGTGGGAGATGCATCGTTATCAGTGATCACCAAGTAGCCCGGGGTGTTCTGAGCGCTGGGCAGATTCGCGGTGATGGCAGCGAAGTCGAAGGGTACGAAGTCTTCGCAGGTCACGGGCAGGGTGCCGTCAACGATCTCGACACTCTTAATATCGAAGAAATACCAGTGCAGCTTGCCGGCGCAGCTGGTGCTGGTCTTGGCGGAAGCAGTCAGGGTCGGGAACTGGAGCTGGTCAACCGCAACCTTATCCGGGCTGGCACTGATGATGCCAACCATGGTATTGATCTTGCCGGAGCCGGTCGTGATCACGTACGGAACCAGCAGCGCGTCGCCCGGCTCACCCTGGATCACCGCCTGAGCAGCGCCGGAAGCGCCAAGAGCAGCCGCGACTGCCGCCGCTACACCAAACTTCTTGAACTTCGTCAACATGTCGTAACTCCTTGAGGTTGCTTCGCACGAGCGCTTATCGAAAAAGCTTAACTACTGTTCCGAAGACTACATGGAAACTTAGCCGGTGTCAACACTACAACATCATTTTGTTGCTTACGCAACAGCTTTTATCCTTACAACAAAAGAACGGCTTGTGCGTAATTTATCGGATAGCAAGCCTAAAATGCAAGAATGACTTGTATCTTAGCAGATTATCTCTGCAGCCGTTGTTCTGCTGCAACAGCAAATCATGACGCGGGCAGCACCGGCACCACCAACTGCATCTTGCGCTTGATCTCCTCGGTTGCCTGGGTGGCCTCCTGGCTGTCCTGTACCACCCGGGGCGTGATCAGCACGATCAGCTCGGTACGATCGACGGTCTCAGTGGTATTGCCAAACAGCGCACCAACCACCGGGATCTTGTACAGCACCGGGATACCGTTTTGTCCGTCGCTACGGTTATCACGGATCAGCCCGCCCAGCACCAGAGTCTGGCCGCTCTTGACCGTGACTTTGCTCTGCACGCTACGCTGCAGGAACGAGCGCTGCTTCGAGGCCACCGAACCGGTCTGAGCGACATCGACCAGCGGCCCAACATCAGTCACCAGTTGTTTGATCGTCATGTTGACCATGCCACCGGTGTGGATCTGCGGCAACACGTCCAGTACCACACCGGTATCTTTGTAGGTAGTGCCGCCCGAAGTGGTGACATTATTGACCGTGGTCGTGCCGGAAGGAATCGGCTGCTGGGTACCCACCTGGATCACCGCCTGCTGGTTATCCTGCACCATCACCTGCGGCGAGGACAGCACCTTGACCTTGGAATCGCTGGCCAGCGCGGTTAACAGCGCGTTGACCTTGCCGGAGGTATCGGCGACTGCGTAGGAAAATTGCCCGGATGAGATGTTCTTGAGCGCGTCGGTCAGGTTCAGGGTATTGGTCAGGCCCAGTGAGCCATAGCCGGTCTGGTCACTGCCGATGTAGTTATTGAAAAACCACTGCAAACCATACTGCAGGTTACCCGTCAGGGTCACTTCGGCGATGGTGGCCTCGATCAACACCTGGCGCGGGCTGACGTCGATCTTTTCCAGGGTGGAATTGATACGCTCGTAGTTCTGCGCCGTGGCCCAGATCAGCAGGGAATTGTTGTCGGTATCGGCAACAATCCGCACTTCTTCCATGCCAGCACTGGGACCGCCGGCACCGATACTGCTGACTCCCGATCCCGATCCGCCGCCGGCGCGGTTGCTGCCGCTGGTCGTACTGGTACCGGTTCCGAAGCCGCCACCGCTGGCACCGCCCAGACTGCTGCTCACGCTACTGCTCGAACCACCCAGAGTGCTGGCACTGCTCGACAGGGACGAAGTGCCCGTGCCGCTGCCCAGACTGCTCGAACCGCTCAGGCCACCCGACAGCCCACCACCGCTGGACAACTGGGTTGATTTCAGACCCGGCGCTACTTCGCCACCGCGCCCGGTTCCGGTTCCACCACCCAGGTTAAACAAGCCGTTAAGCAACTCGGCCATGTACGCCGCACGGTTATGCTGCACGTGATACACATACAACCGTTCGCCACCAATGCCATCCAGCCGTTCGATCCAGGTCGCGACTTCGCGCAGGTATTCCTTCTGCGGCGTAATCACCAGCACCGCATTCAGCTTGTTCAGCGGCACGAAACGCAGCAGCCCGGCGATTGGCGTCCCGGACCCCTCGCCCAGCAACTGATTCAACTGGGTGGCCATGGCCTGGCTATCGACATTGCGCAGCCGGAACATGCCGATCGACATGCCCTTCAGCCAATTGACGTCAAAGGTGTCAATGGTGGACTGCACGCCGGTGAGTTCCGTCGCAGTGCCGGCCAGCACCAGCAGGTTGCGATTGGTATCGGCGCGCAGGACACCGCCCTCGGGGAGAAAGGGCGCGATGATGGTCTGCATCTCGGCGGCGCTGACATAACGCAAGGGAATGATGCGCACGCCAAAACCGACGCCGCCGCCTCCCAGACGCGCGCCCTGGTTGCCCAGACGCACGGCACCAGCCGCAGGCACCACCCGGTACACGCCACCCTCGCGCACCAGCACGGCATTATTCATGCGCAGCAGGGTTTCCAGAGTCGGCAGCAGTTGATCGGCGGCCAGTGGCCGACTGGTCTGCACCGTCACCTCACCCTGCACCTGTGGGTCAATGACGTAGTTTTCCTTCAGCGTCTCGAACACCACCTTGACCACGTCGCGAATGCTGGCGCCTTCAAAGTTAAGCGTCACGCCTGCGCCCGGCGCCGTGGCAGTCACCGCTGCCGGCTTGGCAGCGGCGGCGCGGTTGATGAACTGGCCGCTGCCCGAGGCCACCAGGCTGGCCGGCGATGCGGTTTCAGTTCCGGTTTGCGCATCCGGTTGCGTAAACGAAAGGGTCTCAACCGCGGGGCCTGGCAATGGCGTTGCCGTCAATTGCAACGGTGTGCCCGCTGCCGGATGACTCGTCGGCGCTGGCGCTGCCGCGTTCGGATCCACCGTACTGGCCTGATCCGTCGTCTCGGGGGGCGTGGCGCAGGCGCTCAGCAGCAGCGCCAGCACCAGCCCGGGGGCACGCGATGTAACGGAGGTTCTGCTCAATGGACTGTGCTCTTCTTGCATCACATCATCATCGTGGAATCGGCAGCGCAGATGGCAGCGCCGCGGGATTCGGCGGCGGCATGCCACCGGTCGTCGCCGACCCCGGTTTTTTCGGAGTTGCCGACGGTCGCAGCAGCGGCAACTCGCGAGTCTGATCGCCCTTGCGCAGCACCACGCGATCGGCCCGCACAGCGTCCAGACGCCAGCCATCGACCTGCTCACCCTGGCGAATCCGCACCACTTTTTCCTTGGGATCCTGCGGGCGCAACAGCGCGGCACTTCGACCGGGCAGCAGCACCACGCCAATCAGATCCAGCGGGCGCTCGACGCTTTCCGGTGCGGGTGGCGGCGGCAACGGTTCATCCTGCTCAGGGCGGCGCGCTTCGACAAACAGCGGCCGCGCGTTGATATCCTGGTAGCGCGCTGCTGCCGGCGGTCGGAATGATTCCTGCAGCGGCACTGTAACGGTTGCAGGCGCAACCGCAGGCCGCGCCGGCAGACGCGGTGGATGGCGCCATTCCAGTATCAGGCTCGCACTGGCCGCAAGTGCGACCATGAACCAGAACAGTGCCCAGAACCATCGCGCCGACATCTAGCCGCCTTCCCGGGGCAGATAGCCCGACACTTCAAACTGCGCGTTCAATTGCACCCGCGTATAGTTTGCGCTCTCATTATTGGGCAGCCGTGGCCGGAACAGTCGGGCGCTCAATTCGAGATTATCAATAAAAAGCAGGGGCTGTTGCGTTTCCAGCGCATATAGAATGCCCTGCAGCGCAGAAACACCACACTGCACACCAACACCGATACTGATGCGCAACACCCCGCCCTCTTCAACCACCGGCAGCACCTGCGCGCTCAACAGCTCACCGCCTGCAGCTTCAACCGTTCTCTTGACGCGCTGCTGCAGCTCAGCCGCAGCCAGCGGCGGTGCATTCCCCGGCAGGAACTGAGCGGCGTTGCTCTGGTCAGCGCGCAGATCGGCAATCACCTGTTCCAGCTGTGGCTTCAGCGCCGCCATCCGCTGTAGGCGCAACAGCCGATCCTGCAACTGCTCAATGTGGGCCTGATAGAAGCGGTGCTGCTCCAGCCACAGCCGTCCGCCCAGTGCCAGCAGCGCCAGCAGCGCCAGCAGCAGCAGCAGCGCTGCCAGACGCTGCACGATTCCCGGCGTCGCAGTCGTAGCGCTCATGGCTGCTCCGGCGCAATGCGCGCACCGAGAACAAAACGCTCCTTGCCGCTGCGGCGATCATTGGTCACCGGCGAGGCAAAGGCTGCACCACTGAACAGCTTTGAATTCTCAATCAGACCGATCATTATCGAAGCATTAGCGGCCTGGCCGATTATCTGCAGGGTGTCATTCCTGACCTGCAGCCGCTCCAGCCAGGCGCTATCCGGTACCACTGCCGTCAATTCGCGCAGCACATCGATGAGCGATGGCCGACTGCGCTTTTTCTGCAGCAGAAAGCGCGAAGACTCAATCGATTTTTCCAGGCGCTCCTGCAAGGCAAGCACCTGACCGCCTTGGCGCTGCAGGGTCTCAACCTGTTTCTGCAGCGTAGTCACCAGCGTCCGTTGCTGCCATAAGGGCAACAGAATCGCCGCTACCACCAGCATCAGGCTCACACTCACCAGAGCTGCATACAAGCGCGCCGCCAGCATGCCGCGCCGGGGCCGCTGTTCTGGAGGCAACAGGTTCAGACCCACACGGCAGCCGGCGACATCAACAACATCCGGGACCACGCCAACTGCCGCCAGTGCCGCCAGTGCGTGATCTACATCTGGACGCGGCAGGGCGGTCAGCTCGACCCGGATGCGCCGCTGCTCAGGGTAATGCTCGACAGGCAGGACATCGTAATACAGTTGCCCCACCGTGAAGGGTGTCAGGCGATCCATCTCAAAACCCAGCACCTGCCGCAGCCTGCCTGCTGCCGCCTCCGGCAGAGTCACACTGCGCACCAGCGCCTGGTCGGCGGCGAGTCGCAACACAATATGCACTGGGTGCTCGGCACGAATCCGCTTGCGCAGCAGCTCCCGCTCCAACTCGGACCAGGACCACTCCGCAACCCGCTCCAGCGATGCCGGACCATTGCGCTGCCGCGACAGAACCAGACCCTCCGGACCTGGTTCCAGAACCACCTGCCGGGCCACCCCCGACAGCGCACGGCGCAGGCGTGCCGGCAGCCACGCCAGCAAACCCTGGCGCCACCAGCGCCAGAAGGCGGCGAGGCTCCAGTCGGAACCAATCTTGACTTGCAGCTTCGATGCGCTCACGAATACCCACGTCTATAGGAAAACACCATTACCCGACCGCCGCCGCACGTCTGGAGCATAAACCTAGCGCGCCGGATACCAGGACAGCGTGCGCGCTGCCTGTCCCGGCGGCGGATTGCGGGTCGTGGCCACGACCTCAACGCCCGCGACGGTGCCGGCGCCGGTCTCAGCCAGGGCAGTGATATGATAACTGCCCGATTGGCTGCCGGAAAAAAAAGATTGCTGCTCATCCACGGTTGGCAGCGGCGGCGCGATCCCCTCGCCAGCAGTACGGACACGTGCGGCGCTGTAATCGGCCAGCGCCTGCTCATTCAGTCCGGTCACCGCCTGCAGCGTCGCCACCGTAGCCAGCAGCGGATTGATACCGGAGATGCGCGTTGCCACAGTCGCCTGCGCGGCCAGACGCCGGGCGATTTCCGGATCCAGACCCAGCACCTGCTGCAACTCCTCGACGCTTTCAAACGGCGCATTCTTGGGACCGACGCGACCGGCGGCCTGATAGGCGGCGCTCTCAGCGCCCTGCGGGCGTGGCTCGTCATCGGGATCGCGCCAGTCATCGATCGCCGCTACCAGCCGCTCCAGATCACCCTCGGCGACACCGAGATTGCGCAATACCTGCTGCAGCATGCGCGGGTCGGCCTTGTTTAGATTGATACGCCCGGCGGCGTCCTCAATGCTGATCCGCACCCGATGCTCACCAAAGCGCCAGTCACGCCAGTCACCGTTAGCCGGCCAGTTGCGCTGGCTCTCCGGATCGCGCTGCCAGGCCAGGGCATAGGCCACGCCCGCCTCGGCCAGGGCCCGCGCCTGCGCGCGCTCGACCGCGCCGGTTGCCAGCCGGGTCTCGACGCGCATCGAATAGGCAAAGGCGCCCGCCATCACCGCCAGCAGGGTTACGATCCACAGCACGATCACCAGCACCATACCGCGCGACTGCGGCTTGCAGACTCGCCGCTTCACAGTTGTACGCCTTCGCTCAGCGCCACCACCAGATCCGGCCACGGCACACCCTCCAGATTCAGGTTCAGGCGCACCAGCAGCGGCCGCCGCTCGGGGTTGGCCCACTCACTGCGCCAGCGCGGTGGCTGTGGATTGTTCTGTTCCACTTCGGCGCCAAAATAACCCCACTCCACCGCTGTAACGCCCTTAAGCAAAACCGTTTCCCGTTCCTCGCCGGCCTGCGGATCGGTAGGCAGGTAGGGACGCCAGCGTAACAGCAACTGGCCGTCGCGGGTTTCCAGCCGCAGCCGGTACAGGCCACCCTGGCCCAGGTGCGCCAGCATCGGCACCACGAATTCGACCGTTTCCGCATCGCCGCGAAAGGCCACGGTCCGGGTCTGCTGCGGACCCGGCCCTTCCATCTGATACACGGTCAGTGATTGCAGCAGTTGGCGACGCAGGAAATCCTGCACCAGACGCAGGCGATTGGTGGCCTCGGCGCGCCGCTCGCCGCTGTCCCAGCCATTCAGCCCCAGGCGCAGACCGCTGTAGAGCAGCACCAGCACCAGACCCATCAGGGTGATGGCCACCACCAGTTCCAGCAGGGTAAAGCCGGTCTGCCGCCGACTGCGTCCGGCATGCATCAGCGTCCATCCACAGTCGCGACAGGCGCCAGTTTCAGGGTTTCCAGCCGCACCGACCGGGTCTGCATCAGTCCTGCCCACGACACTTCCACCTCCACCCGATAGGCACGCACCCGGGTTTTCTCCACATCGGGCAGACCTTCGCTATAGGTACTGATCACGCTGCGCCATGAAAACTGCTCATTGACCGGACCGCTGCGCTCGCCATCGACCAGGGGCACCTCGGTGCCAATCGCCGCCAGAATCGATTCGGCATAGAGCGTCGCCCGGGTATAGTCATCACTGATGCCAGCATTGCGCAGGCCATTGGCAAACACCTGCAGCAGCACGCCCAGCGATACGCTGAGAATGGCAAAGGCCACCAGCACCTCCAGCAGGGAAAAACCGCGCTGCCGATCCGCCGCACTCATCGGGGCGCGTCCTGTTCGATGATGGCGATGGCACCCGTGAGCCAGTCAACAGTTACCCGATAGCTCAACCGGGCATTCGCGACCGTGATCGCCCCGCCCGTGGAACTACCATCAGGGAAAAAGCGGATACTGCCTGCCGCGCGGTCATTCACTTCCACCTCGGCGGTGTCGAGGGTAAGAGCCACATCAGCCGGCAAGGCGATAGTGCGCGGATCACCACTGACCGCGAAGCGATGCGCGGCCAGGTCCAGGGTCAGCAGCGCATCCCGCCGGGAGCTAATGGCCTCATTACGGGCATTACGCAAGCCGGCGGCCAGTTGCCGCGCCGCACCACGCAACTCGGTCGCGCCGCTCATCCCGGACAGCAGCGGCGGCACCAGCGCCACCAGCAGCACCCCGATCACCAGCGCCACCAGGATTTCCAGCAGGGTAAAACCGCGCTGCCCGCTTCGATCCGCCCGCATCCGCGTCACGCGTCACCGTTTACTGCCAGCCCAATACATCCTGATTTTCGCCATCGCCGCCCTCGGCGTTATCAGCACCCAGCGAATACAGGTCAAAGGCACCGTGCTGGCCGGGCACGCGGTACTGGTAGTCATTGCCCCAGGGATCCTTGGGAATCAGGTTCTTGCGCAGGTACGGGCCGTTCCAGCGATTCGCGCCCGGCGGCTGCATCACCAGCGCCTGCAGGCCCTCGTTGCTGTTTGGGTAGCGGCCCATATCCAGGCGGAAGGCATCCAGCGCGGTGCTGAAATCCTCAATCTGCAACTTGGCGGTCTTGGTGTTGGCGCCGCCGAGGTATTTCATGACCTGCGGCCCGACCAGTCCAGCCAGCAGACCGAGGATCACCAGCACCACCAGCAGCTCAATCAGGGTGAAGCCGCGCGCGCGGCGGAGAGGGTTCTGCTTCATTGGCATCCATCTCAAAAGGTTTAAAAGACAAAGGGTGAAAGGCCAAAGGTCAAACGCGGCGCGCGGCACGCCCTGCGCCTTTCACCTTTTGCCTCTCAAAACGCCAGTTCATTCAGACTGAGGATCGCTACCAGGATCGACATGATGATGCCGGCGATGACCACGCCCAGTCCCAGAATCAGCGCCGGCTCCAGCAGGGTCAGCAGGCGCTTGACCGCAGTCTGCACCTCACCGTCATAGGTATCGGCGACCTGCAGCAGCATCTCCTGCAACTGGCCGGTTTCCTCACCCACGCGGATCATCTGCACGGCCAGCTTGGGAAAATCGCCGGCCTCCAGCAGCGGATCGGCCAGACCACGCCCGGTCTTGACGTGCTCGGCAACCTCGCCCAGCGCCGCCGCCAGCACTTGATTGCTCAAAGTCTCGCGCACGATGGTCAGCGCATTGAGCAGCGACACGCCATTGCCCAGCAGAGTGCCCAGGGTCCGCGACAGGCGCGCGGTTTCCACCTTGGCGATCAGGTCGCCAAACAGCGGCAGGCGCAGAAACCAGCGATCCCAGCGGGCGCGGCTGGCCGGGCGGCTCATCTGTTGGCGCAGCAACGCCACCAGCAGCACGACCCCGATCGCTCCAACCCAGCCGTAATGGCGCAGACCATCGCCCAGGGCAATCACAATCTGCGTGGCCAGCGGCAGCGCCTTGCCGGCATCGGCAAAGAGGCGCTGGAACTGCGGCACCACGAAGGTCAGCAGGATAATCACCGACAGTGCCGACACCGACAACAGGATCATCGGGTAGATCAGCGCCGAGGTCACGGTCTCGCGCAGCGCCTGCGAACGCTCCAGAAAATCGGTCAGGCGCTTGAGCACCACGTCCAGCGCACCGCCCACTTCGCCGGCGCGGATCATGTTCAGGTAGAAGCGCGAGAACGCCCCCTGCATCTCCAGAGCATCAGCCAGATTCGAGCCACCGCGCACCCTTTCCTGCACCCGCTCAAGCAGGGCCTTGGCCTGTTGGTCATCACTGACGCCGATCAGGATGGTCAGCGCCCGATCCAGCGGCATGCCGGCATGCAGCAGATTGCCCAACTGCTGGGTGAGCAACAGCACCGTCTTACGCGAGAGTGCCCGGCTTTTGCTGAACAGTGGCTGACCCCATCCACCGCCCAGCAGACCGCCCCTGGCCTCGCTGACCGCCAGCGGCAGCAGGCCACGATCACGCAAGTGCTCAACTGCGGCCTCCGCGCTGGGCGCTTCGATCGCATCGCGCAGCACCTCGCCGGCGCTGTCTACGGCCTCATAGCGATAGCGCGGCATTTACACGGTGTCCTGTTCCTGCTGGGTGGTCACACGCAGCACTTCCTCGATGGTGGTCAGACCGGCCACCGCCTTGCGCAAGCCATCCTCGTACATGGTGTCCATGCCCTCGCGCTGCGCCTCGGCCTGCAGTTGACCGGCATCGGCATGTTTGAGCACCAGCCGGCGCAGCGCATCGCTCATCACCAGAAATTCCATGATCGCCGCCCGGCCACGATAGCCGGTACCACCGCAGTGCTCACAGCCGACCGGCTGATACAGGGTGATGGCGGGCGAATCGCTGAAGCGCTGCAGGCGCAGCTCCGCGACCAGCTCCGGCAGGGCCGGATAGGGCTGGCGGCAATGCCGGCACAGCAATCGCACCAGGCGCTGGGCGAGAATGCCGCTGATGGTTGAGGTCAGCAGATAGTCATCGACGCCCATGTCGAGCAGGCGGGTCACGCTGCCGGCGGCGTCGTTGGTGTGCAGGGTGGACAGCACCAGATGCCCGGTCAGCGCCGATTGCACGGCAATGCCGGCGGTTTCCAGATCGCGCATTTCGCCGATCATGATCACGTCCGGATCCTGGCGGACGATGGCGCGCAGGGCGCTGGCGAAGGTCAGATTGATCTGCGGCTTGGCCTGAATCTGGTTGATGCCTTCCAGTTGATACTCAACCGGATCCTCGACGGTGAGAATCTTGCGCTCCGGGGTATTGAGGGTTTGCAGCGCCGTGTACAGCGTCGTGGTCTTGCCGCTGCCGGTCGGTCCGGTCACCAGCAGAATGCCGTGCGGCAGATCCAGCACCTGGCGAAAACGCTTGAGCATCGTCGGGCTGAAGCCGAGCACCTCGAAATCCAGCACCACGCTGGCCTTGTCGAGGATGCGCATCACCACGCTTTCCCCCCACAGGGTCGGCACGGTGGACACGCGCAGGTCGATTTCCTTGCCCTGTGCACGCAACTGGATGCGCCCGTCCTGCGGCAGGCGCCGCTCGGCGATATTCAGCTTGGCCATGATCTTGATGCGCGAGATCACCGCCGCTGACAGGCGCGATGGTGGCGATTCCACCTCGCGCAACACGCCATCGACCCGATAACGCACCTTGAGCCGGTTCTCGAACGGCTCGATGTGGATATCCGAGGCGCGCGATTCCACGGCGCGGGCGATCATCAGATTGACCAGGCGGATCACCGGCGCTTCGCTGGCCAGATCCTTGAGATGCTGGATCTGCTCCTCGTCGGTCAGATCCTCGGCCAGGCCGATGGAATCGACGATCTGGCCCATGGCAGAGCGGCCACTGCCGTACAGGCGTTCGAAGGCCACTTCCAGTTCCGAGGGAATCGCCACCCGCGGCAGGATGGTCTTGCCGGTGGCCAGCCGCAGCGCGCCCAGGACATAGTCGTCGGTAGGATTGGCCAGCGCCACCACCAGACCCTGTGCCTCCTCGGCCAGCGGAATGGCGCGCGCATCCTTGAAAAAGCGCGGCGACACCTCGCGGTCGAGCACCGGCGTATCCGGATAATCAGCCGGGCGTACCAGCGGCAGTTGCAACTGCGCTGCCAGGGCTTCGGCCATGTCGCGCTCTGAAACCAGCCCGAGCTTGACCAGCAGGATATCCAGGGGTTCACCGCTGCCTTCCTGCACGCGCCGGGCACGCTGCAGGTCGGCTTCGGTCAGTTTCTGCTGGGCGACCAGCAGATGGCCAAGATCAGCGGACATGGGCAACACGCGGCCTCAGGCGCCTGCATCCAGCAGCGCGTCCAGCCCGGCCTGCCACGGACGCGGCCTGATGCCGAAACGGTCGGCAAGCTTGCTGCAATCCAGCACCGAGTTCAGCGGCCGGCGGGCCGGCGTTGGATAATCGGTGGTCGCGATGGCGGTCACGCGCTGCACGGGCAGCGTCTCACGAGCGCGGGCACTGGCCACGATAGCGCTGGCGAAGCCGTGCCAACTGGTGAGCGGTGCGCCGCCATAGTGATAAATGCCCCAGGCGTCGCGGGCATCGATTTCGGCACTGCGCCCGGCCAGTTCCAGCAGCACATCGGCAATATCGCCGGCGAAGGTCGGACAGCCCTGCTGATCGGCGACCACACGCAGTTCCTCGCGCTCGCGGGCCAGACGCAGCATGGTCTTGACGAAGTTGTGACCGTGCACGCCAAACACCCAACTGACCCGCAGGATCAAATGCCGGGGCAGGATCTGGCGCACCGCTTCGTCGCCGGCCAGCTTGCTGGCGCCGTACACGCCCAACGGCGCCGGGGCATCGTTTTCAAGCCAGGGACCGGCCTTGCTGCCGTCATAGACGTAGTCGGTGGAAATATGCAGCAGCGGGATATGCAGGCGCTGACATGCGGCGGCCAGATGCGCCGGACCGTCGCGATTGACCGCAAAGGCCAGCGCCGGCTCCTGCTCGGCCTTGTCCACGGCGGTATAGGCGGCGGCGTTGATCAGCACATCGGCGCCGCTGGCAGCGAGCGCCGCGTCAACAGCGGCGGCATTGCTGATATCCAGCTCGGCCACATCCCAGGCCAGCACCTCATGACCCAGCAGCGGCGCGCGCCGGACCAGTTCCCAGCCGACCTGACCGCCGGCCCCGGTGACGATGATGCGCATGCCTTCAGCCCTCGTAAATCGGCAGATTCTCGACGCTCTGCGCCGCCAGCCTTGGATTGGCCTGATCCTTGGCCGACAGCGTCACCTCGCGCAGCGGCCAGTCGATGCCGACATCGGGATCGTCCCAGGCAATGCCGCGCTCTGATTGCGGGTGATAGTAATCGCTGCACTTGTAGAAGAAATCAGCCTCGTCGGACAGCACGCAGAAGCCGTGGGCGAAGCCGGGCGGTACATAGAGTTGTCGGTGTTCGATATCATCCAGCACGCAGCCAAACCAGCGGCCAAAGTGTGGCGAACCGCGCCGAATATCCACCGCCACATCGAACACTGCGCCGCGCGTCACCCAGACCAGCTTGCCCTGCGGCTGCACCAGTTGATAATGCAGGCCGCGCAGCACGCCGCGTCGCGAGCGCGAATGGTTATCCTGAACGAAACGCGCCGGCAGGCCGGCCTCGTGATAGCGCGTCGCCTGCCAGGTTTCCATGAAGAAGCCGCGCGCATCACCAAAAGCTTTCGGCTCCAGCAGCAGCACGCCGGGCAAACCGGTGTCGATGATGTTCACGATGCAATCCTCCGATCCAGCAGTTCGCGCAGATAGTCGCCGTAGCCGCTCTTGGCCAGTGGCGCGGCCAGACGCAGCAACTGCGCATCGTCAATAAAGCCCATCCGCCAGGCCACTTCCTCGGGGCAGGCGATTTTCAGGCCCTGGCGCTGTTCGACGACCTGCATGAAATTGGCCGCCGCCAGCAGCGATTCATGGGTGCCGGTGTCCAGCCAGGCATAGCCGCGGCCAAGCAGTTCCACATTGAGTTCGCCGCGCTCCAGGTAGACCTTGTTGACGTCGGTGATTTCCAGTTCGCCGCGCGGCGAGGGACGGATATTTCTGGCGACGTTGACCACGTCGTTATCGTAGAAATACAGACCGGTCACCGCGTAATTGGACTTGGGCGCCTTCGGCTTTTCCTCGATATCCATCGCCCGGCCGCTGGCGTCGAAACTGACCACGCCATAACGCTCCGGGTCGCGGACGTAATAGCCAAACACCGTTGCGCCCCGTTCGCGGCTGGCCGCGCGGCGCAGCACCGCCGACAAACCCTGGCCGTAGTAGATGTTGTCGCCGAGGATCAGGCAGGCCGGATCCTGGCCGATGAACTGTTCACCGATCAGGAAGGCCTGCGCCAGACCATCTGGGCTGGGTTGCGCGGCGTACTGGAAATTCACACCCCATTGGCTGCCATCGCCAAGCAGGGTCTGATAGGCCTCCTGATCGCGCGGGGTGGTGATGATGAGGATGTCGCGGATATCGGCCAGCAGCAGGGTGGCGACCGGGTAATAGATCATCGGCTTGTCGTAGACCGGCATCAGCTGCTTGCTGACCGTGAGGGTCAACGGGTGCAACCGGGTGCCGGAACCGCCGGCGAGAATAATGCCTTTGTATGCCATGGCGCGCGGCTCGAACGGGCTGGGGTGGAAGCGGGCAAAAGCGTTAAGGCCCGGAATCTTACCCGCTTTCCCGCCCGGCTGCACTGCCGTTTCACCATCGCGGACGCAACGCAGCCGTTCGGGGCGGGCCTGACGAACCCCAAACGGCTGCTCGTGCCATCGGATGTGCTGCATTCACCCTGTGCTACGGCCGGGGTGAACGGAGTTGCTTAGCGCGGGCGGCCTGCGCTTAGACGTGGCGCGCTCGCACGGGCGGTTGATGTGCCGTGGCTGTGACCGTGGCCATTGCCACGGCGTGCCGGCGCATGCGCGGCCGTAGACGGGCGACCGTTGCCCTGCTGCCCACGCCCCGGATTCTGCCGCGGCGCATCGGCGCGGGCGGATACATGCGGTGCGCGACCGGGCATGGACCCGCCGCGGTTGTTGCGACCATTGGGAATCGGCTCGGCCTTGATGCGCGGGTCAGGCTCGAAACCGGGCAAGGTCTCCTTGGGCAGGGCACGCTTGAGCACCTTTTCAATGTCAGCCAGCAGCTTGTGCTCGTCCACGCACACCAGCGATACCGCTTCGCCCTCGGCGCCGGCGCGGCCGGTGCGGCCGATACGGTGAATGTAGTCCTCGGGGACGTTGGGCAATTCAAAGTTGACCACATGCGGCAACTCAACAATGTCGATGCCGCGCGCGGCGATATCGGTCGCGACCAGCACCGGCAGTGCGCCGCCCTTGAACTGCGCCAGAGCATGCGTGCGCGCTGACTGGCTCTTGTTGCCATGAATCGCCAGGGCGGCGATGCCGTCGCGGCTGAGCTGATCAGCGAGGCGATTGGCGCCGTGCTTGGTGCGGGTGAACACCAGCACCTGCCGCCAGCGGTTTTCGCGGATCAGATGAGCGAGCAGTTCGCGCTTGCGCTCACGGTCAACCAGGTGCACCCGCTGGATCACTGCTTCAGCGGGCGCGTTGCGACGGGCCACTTCGATCAGCGCTGGACGATTGAGCAGGCTGTCGGCCAGGGCGCGAATCTCGTCGGAAAAGGTCGCCGAGAACAGCAGGTTCTGCCGCTGCCGGGGCAACAGCGCCAGCACTTTCTTGATGTCGTGGATGAAGCCCATGTCCAGCATGCGGTCGGCTTCGTCCAGCACCAGAATTTCGACCCGCGACAGGTCCAGGGTACGCTGGCTGGCATGGTCGAGCAGGCGGCCCGGCGTGGCAACCAGGATATCGACCCGACCGCGCAACTGCTGGATCTGCGGCTGGATGCCCACGCCGCCAAACATGACCATCGATTTCAAATTCACATATTTGCCATACTCGCGCACGCTCTCCTCGACCTGGGCGGCCAGTTCGCGGGTGGGCGTCAGGATCAGGGCGCGAATCGCCGCGCGACCGCCGGCATTGGCAGCACGGCCCCGGTCAGCGGCGAGGCGTTGCAGGATCGGCAGGGTAAAACCGGCGGTCTTGCCGGTGCCGGTTTGCGCACCGGCCAGCAGGTCGCCGCCCGCGAGCACGGCAGGGATCGCCTGGTGCTGAATCGGGGTGGGTACGGTGTAGCCACGTTCCGTGACGGCACGAACGAGGGCATCGGACAAACCAAGGGAAGCAAACGACATGAGACTCCAGAATCAAGGCAGCATCGGCCAGTCGCCGGGTCGCGGCGCCAGTCTTCGGCGGATGATGGGGAATTTACCAGGATGGGCGCGGCTCGGGAGACTGGAACAATTGCCGCGTGGCGTGAGTTTAACAGGATTGCGCCGGGCCTGTTGGATTAAAACACCCCTCTCCAGCCGGGAAAGGGGTGGAAAGGCGCAACCCGCTTACTCCACCGTCACCGATTTGGCCAGATTGCGCGGCTGATCAACATCGGTACCTTTGAGAATGGCGACGTGATAGGCGAGTAGTTGCAGCGGCACGGTGAACACGATCGGTGCGATCGATTCCGGCACCGCGCCCAGCGCCAGCACATGAGTATCGACGCCGCGCAGATGGGTATCCACCTCGCGGTCGGCAAACAGGAACAGCACGCCGCCGCGCGCGCGCACTTCCTGCAGATTGGACAGCACCTTTTCCAGCAGTCCGTCCCTGGGCAGCACGCACACCACCGGCATGTCGTTATCCACCAGCGCCAGCGGCCCGTGCTTGAGCTCACCCGCTGGATAGGCCTCGGCGTGAATGTAGGAAATTTCCTTGAGCTTGAGCGCGCCTTCCATGGCCACCGGATACTGCGGGCCACGCCCCAGAAACAGGGCATGATGCTTCTCGGCAAAGTGCTCGGCCAGCCGCTCGATAGCGCCATTCAGCGCCAGCGCTTCTTCCAGTGCCTTGGGCAGGCGCTCCAGATCCCGCGCCAGCACTGCTTCATCGGCTTCGCTCAGACCATGCCGCCGACCCAGCGCCAGCGCCAGCAGCCGCAGCGCCACCAGTTGCGTGGTAAAGGCCTTGGTCGAAGCCACGCCAATTTCGCGGCCGGCACGGGTCAGCAGGACCAGTGCTGATTCACGCACCAGCGAGCTTTCGGCGACGTTGCAGATGGCCAGGGTGGACAGATAGCCGCGTTCCCTGGCGGCGCGCAGGGCAGCCAGGGTGTCGGCCGTCTCACCGGATTGGGAAATGCTGACGAACAGCGTCCCCGGTGGGGTCACGCCACGCCGGTAACGATATTCGCTGGCCACTTCCACCGTGCAGGGCACGCCCAGGCTTTCCAGCCAGTAGCGGGCTACCAAGCCAGCGTGATAGCTGGTGCCGCAGGCGACGATGTGTACGCCCGCAGTCTGGTCGAATACCGCATTGGCGTCCGGCCCGAAGCTGTCTTCCAGCAGTCGGCCCTGATGAATGCGGCCCTCCAGGGTTTCCGCAACCACACCCGGCTGCTCGAAAATTTCCTTAAGCATGAAATGGCGATAGTTGCCCTTGCCAACCGCACCGCCCTGCTGCGCGGCATAGGACAGCGGTCGCTCCACCCGCAGCCCGGCGTGATCGTAGATCGTGAAACCGTCGCGGCGCACCTCGGCGATATCGCCCTCGTCGAGAAACACGAAAGTCTGGGTGACCGGGGCCAGGGCGAACACGTCCGAAGCAATAAAATGCTCCTCGATACCGATGCCCAGCACCAGCGGACTTCCGGCGCGCGCGGCGATCAGACAATCCGGCTGGGTGCGGCAGATCACGCCGAGGCTATAGGCGCCGGTCAGGCGGGTCACCGCCCGCTGCACCGCCACGCGCAGATCGTCGGTATCGCGCAGGCATTGATCGATCAGGTGGGCAACCACTTCGGTATCAGTGTCGGACTCGAAGCGATAACCAGCGGCGATCAGTTCGGCCTTGAGTTCCTGATAGTTCTCGATGATGCCGTTGTGCACCACCGCCACCGCGTCATTGCTGACATGTGGATGGGCGTTGCGCTCGCAGGGTTCGCCATGCGTCGCCCAGCGGGTGTGGGCAATGCCCAGCGGACCGCGCACCGGTTCCGCGCGCAGACGTTCGGCCAGAGCCTGCACCTTGCCCACCGCGCGCAGGCGATGTAACTGACCATCGCGGCTGTCGACGGTAACGATGCCTGCCGAGTCATAGCCGCGGTATTCGAGCCGCCGCAGCCCTTCAAGCAGGATGGGCGTGACATTGCGTTCAGCGATGGCGCCGACGATTCCACACATGGACGATACCTGAAAGGAAGGAGAAAACAGCAGATTAGCGACTTGTCCCCTGGGGAACAAGCCGCCGCTGGACCGTCGCTTCGGTTCAGTTGCCCAGCACCAGCCGCCGGGCATGACGGGCGATGACCAGCTCCTCATTGGTCGGCAGCACCCACACCGCCACCCGACTGCCGGGCTGATCGATGCGCATGGCGTGGCGCTCGTTTGCAGCCGCGTCCATGGCGACGCCCAGCCAGGCCGCGCGGGCGCAGACCTGTTCGCGCACCGCCGCCGCATGCTCACCGATGCCACCGGTGAACACCAGCGCATCCAGCCCGCCCAGCACTGCGGTCAGGCTGCCCAGTTCCTGGGTGATGCGATAGGTAAAGTGCTCCACCGCCAGCCGCGCCTCGGGTTCCGGACTGGCCAGCAGTTCGCGCATGTCGTTGCTGATCCCCGACAGGCCGAGCAGACCGGATTGCTTGTAAAGCAGGTTGGTCAGTGCCTTGGCATCCAGACCGTGCTGTTCCATCAGGTAAATCAGCACGCCCGGATCCAGGCCACCGCTGCGTGTGCCCATTGGCAGGCCATCGACGGCGGTAAAGCCCATGGAGCTGTTCACGCTGCGGCCATCGTGCATCGCGCACATGCTGGCACCATTACCCAAATGCGCTACAACTACTCGCCCGGTCGCCGGCGTGCCCATGCGCGCGGCCAGAGCACCGGCGATGTATTCATAGGACAGACCATGAAAGCCGTAGCGCTGCACGCCTTCATCGCGATAGACGCGCGGCAGGGCAAACAGCCGCGCCAACTGCGGCTGGCTGCGATGGAAGGCGGTATCGAAACAGGCCACCTGCGGCAGATCGGGGCGCACTGTACTCAGGGCGCGAATCCCAGCCAGGTTGTGCGGCTGATGCAGCGGCGCCAGCGGCACGAAGGCCTCCAGCCGCGCCAGCACCTCCGGGCCAAGCAACTGCGGATCGCTGTAATCCTCGCCGCCATGCACCACGCGATGCCCGACCGCCACCACCTCGGGCAGGCCCGGGGTTTCCGCCAGCCAGCCAAGCAGCTCGCGCAACGCCGCCTGATGGGTGTAGACCTGACCGGCCGGCGCCGCGGGCCAGCGATCGACCAGCACCTGCCGCGCATGATCACGGGCCACGAAATGCGGCCGCTCGCCACCGATGTTTTCCTGCAGACCGCCGCACACCAGCTCCAGCTCGCCACCATCGGCCGGCAGGGCGAATACCGAAAACTTGATGCTCGACGAGCCCGCGTTCAGAACCAGCAGACCCTGAGCCATCACAGCTTCCTCTTGCGGTTGGCGTGCAGCACGGCCAGCGCGCAGGATGCCATGCGGGTCAGGGCGCCATCGGCGCGACTGGTCAGCACGATCGGCACCCGCGCGCCCAGCACCAGCCCGGCGGCCTGCGCCTCGGCCAGATACTGCAACTGCTTGGCGATCATGTTGCCGGCTTCCAGATCCGGCACCAGCAGAATATCGGCATCGCCGGCCACCTCGGATTTGATGCCCTTGGTCTTGGCCGCCTGCTTGGAAATGGCGTTATCAAAGGCCAGCGGTCCGTCGAGCACGCCGCCGGTGATCTGGCCGCGATCGGACATCTTGCACAGCGCCGCCGCATCCATGGTTGCGCGCAGCTTGGGCGTGACCGTCTCCACCGCCGACAGGATCGCCACCTTGGGCCGGTCGGTGCCGATGGTCTGCGCCAGATCGATGGCGTTCTGCACGATGTCGCCCTTGGTGAGCAGGTCCGGGTCGATGTTGATCGCCGCGTCGGTGATGATCAGCAGCTTGGGATAGGTCGGCACATCCATGACGAACACATGGCTGATGCGGCGTGCGGTACGCAGGCCCGTATCACTGCGCACCACCTGGCCCATCAGTTCGTCGGTGTGCAGGCTGCCCTTCATCAGAATGCCGGCCGCGCCGCTGCGCACCAGTTCCACACCCTTGGCGGCGGCGGCATGGCTGTGCGGCACATCCAGAATCTCAAAACCGCTGATATCGACACCGGCGGCGGCGGCGGCTTCCAGAATCTTGCTCTTGGGCCCGACCAGGATCGGCTCGATCAGACCCGCCTGCGCCGCACCGGCCGCGCCTTCCAGCGACACTGAATCCACTGGATGCACCACTGCCGTGCGCACCGGCGGATGCTGCGCGGCCATGTCGATCAGCTTCTTGTGGCGGGCACCCTGTTCATGGAAATGCACATCCGGCAGGTCGATCAGCGGGCGATGGATCTTGCGCGCCGGCGCCTGCACCTTGGCCGTGCCTTCGAACACCCGCTCATCGTTCTGGTTGAGACCGATGCATTCCAGGAGCACGGTGCGGTCAGCCGGCTGCTTGGATAGCACCGTCGCCTTGACCCGCAAGGTGTCGCCGACATGCACCGAGTGCAGAAAGCGCAGGTCCTGCGAGCGGTATACGGTGCCGGCGCCAGGCAGATAGGTGCCGAGCACGCCGGAAATCAGCGACGCGCCGAGCAGGCTATGCGCTACCACCTGCTGACCGCTCTGTTCAGCAGCGTATTGCTCGTCGATGTGGGTCGGGTTCATGTCGCCCGACAACAAGGCAAACAGCTCGATATCCCTTTTGCTGAGCAATTTGGAAATGTTGGCCGTCTGGCCAACGGTAATTTCGTCAAACGTGTAATTTTCAACAAAGTCCACGGCTATTCCCGAAGCGCTTGATTGTTTTGGGCTCAAATCCGGTTGCGATGCCCGCTGGACATGCTCGGTTTGTGCATCGCACCACGCAGCTTAACGCCGTGTCCGGGGCAGTTGCAAACGAAACGGCCGGCTGCTGCGGACATGACGCAGCAGCCGGCCGACCGGCTTTACTGAATGTGCTGTTTACTCGGCGTTGCCGGGCGGGAAGCCGCCGCCGATGCGCTGCGGCAGGGATTGCAGGTAGGTACGGAACTCGTCGCCGAGTTCCGCGTGCTGCAGGCCGTACTCGATGGTAGCGATCAGGTAGCCGATCTTGCTGCCGCAGTCGTAGCGGCGGCCGGAAAATTCATAGGCCAGTACCTGTTCCTCATTGAGCAGCGCGGCGATGCCATCGGTCAGCTGAATTTCGTTGCCGGCGCCCCGCGGGGTCTTTTCCAGCAGCTCGAAAATACGCGGGGTGAGGATATAGCGGCCGACCACGGCCAGATCGGAGGGCGCATTTTCCGGCTTGGGCTTTTCGACAATACCGTCGACATTGCTCAGCCGGGTGGCGAAGGGCAGCGGGTGGACAATGCCGTATTTGTTGGTTTCCAGGGGTGGCACACGCTCAACGCCGAGGATCGAGCACTGATACTTGTTGAAATGGCGGGCCATCTGGGTCAGTGCGCCGCCTTCGACGCGGTCCTCGGCGATCAGGTCATCGGCGAGAATCACCGCAAAGGGTTCGTTACCGACCACCGGCCGCGCGCACAGCACGGCGTGGCCGAGACCGAGCGCTTCGGCCTGACGGACATAGACGCATTCCACCCGGGGCGGGACGATGTTGCGCACGATCTGCAGCAGCTCGGTCTTGCCGCGGGTTTCCAGCTCCACTTCCAGCTCGTAGGCCTTGTCGAAGTGATCGGCGATGGCGTTCTTGGTGCGGCCGATGATAAACACCAAAGTCTCAACCCCGGCCTCGACCGCTTCCTCGACCGCGTACTGAATCAGCGGCTTATCAACAATCGGGAGCATTTCCTTGGGGCTGGCCTTGGTCGCCGGCAGGAAGCGCGTTCCGAGACCGGCCACGGGGAATACCGCCTTGCGTACTTGCCGTTTCACCTTGTCTACCTCGCTGGTTATGGTTCTATCGCCATGCTGCTTGTTATGGCGCTGCATTGTCCGGCAACGCACCGGACCGGACAAGCAAAAAACCCCGCCGCAGCGGGGCTTTCGCCTGCACCACCCGATTACTTCTCCAGCCGCACCGCGCCACCCTTGCTGAAGCTCAGGCCCTCCGGTCCAGCATCGACAACCACGGTATCATCCGGCCCGAACTCACCGCCCAGAATGCGCCGCGCCAGCGGATTCTCCAATTCCTGCTGAATCGCCCGCTTCAAGGGCCGCGCGCCGTAGACCGGATCGAAGCCGGCCTCGCCCAGCCTGTCCAAGGCCGCATCGGTGATTTCCAGGCCCATCTGCCGGTCGGCCAGCCGCTTGCGCAGATAACCGATCTGAATATCGGCAATCGCCCGAATCTGCTCCCGCCCCAGCGGATGGAACACCACCACTTCGTCGATCCGGTTGACGAACTCGGGCCGGAAATGATCCGCCACCTGCGCCATCACCATGCTCTTCATCAGCGGGTAGTTGTCCTGCGCCGCCAACTCTTGAATCATCTGCGAGCCAAGGTTGGAGGTCATCACCACCACGGTATTGCGGAAATCCACCGTGCGGCCCTGACCGTCGGTCAGCCGGCCATCGTCCAGCACTTGCAGCAGCACGTTGAACACATCCGGGTGCGCCTTCTCGACCTCGTCCAGCAGGATCACGGCATACGGCCGCCGCCGGATCGCCTCAGTCAGATAACCGCCTTCCTCATAACCGACATAGCCGGGCGGCGCACCGATCATCCGCGCCACCGAATGCTTCTCCATGAACTCGGACATATCGACCCGCACCAGCGCTTCCTCGGTGTCGAACAGGAACTCAGCCAGCGCCTTGCACAGTTCGGTCTTGCCGACGCCGGTCGGGCCGAGGAACAGGAATGAGCCGTTGGGCCGGTTGGGATCGGACAGTCCCGCGCGCGAGCGGCGAATGGCGTCGCTCACCGCCTTGACCGCCTCGGTCTGCCCAACGACCCGGCGCTGAATCGCCTCCTCCATCCGCAGCAGCTTATCGCGTTCGCCTTCCAGCATCTTCGCGACCGGAATACCGGTCCACTTGGACACCACTTCGGCGATTTCCTCGTCGGTCACCTTGTTGCGCAGCAGCGTGAACGCCGCGTGCTCGACGACGCCAGTCTGCGCCAGCTTGCGCTCCAGTTCCGGAATCCGCCCATAGCTCAGTTCCGACATCCGCGCCAGATCGCCGGCACGGCGCGCGGTTTCCAGTTCCAATCGCGCCCGTTCCAATTCTTCCTTAACCTGGGCCGAACCGTGCAGCGCCAGCTTTTCCGCTTTCCACACCTCCTCAAGATCGTTGTACTCGCGCTCCAGACGGCTGATTTCCTGTTCCAGCAGCCCGAGGCGCTTTTTCGACGCCTCATCACTTTCCTTCTTCAGCGCCTCGCGCTCGATCTTGAGCTGAATCAGCCGCCGTTCCAGGCGATCCATTTCTTCGGGCTTGGAATCGATTTCCATGCGAATCCGCGAACCGGCCTCATCGACCAGATCAATCGCCTTGTCGGGCAGATTGCGATCGGTGATATAGCGGTGCGAGAGCGTAGCGGCGGCCACAATCGCCGGGTCGGTGATCTCGACGCCGTGATGAATCTCGTAGCGCTCCTTGAGCCCACGCAGAATGGCAATGGTGTCCTCAACGGTCGGTTCATTGACCAGCACCTTTTGAAAGCGCCGTTCCAGCGCTGCATCCTTCTCGACGTACTTGCGGTATTCGTCCAGCGTGGTCGCGCCGATGCAGTGCAGTTCGCCACGCGCCAGGGCCGGCTTGAGCATGTTGCCGGCATCCATCGCGCCTTCGGCCTTGCCGGCGCCGACCATGGTGTGCAATTCATCAATAAACAGAACGATCTGCCCTTCCTGTTTCGACAGATCCTTGAGAACCGCCTTGAGCCGCTCCTCGAATTCGCCACGGAACTTGGCCCCGGCGATCAGCGCACCCATATCCAAGGCCAGCACCCGCTTGTGCTTGAGGCCCTCTGGCACTTCGCCATTGATGATGCGCTGCGCCAGCCCTTCGACAATTGCGGTCTTACCCACGCCCGGCTCGCCGATCAGCACCGGGTTGTTCTTGGTGCGGCGGGCCAGGACCTGAATGGTGCGGCGAATCTCGTCATCGCGACCAATCACCGGATCGAGCTTGCCCTGCTCGGCGCGCGTGGTCAGGTCGATGGTGTATTTTTCCAGCGCCTGCCGCTGATCCTCGGCATTCTGATCCTCGACCTTCTGGCCGCCGCGCATGGCCTCAATGCCGCGCTCGATCAGGCTCCTGGTCGCGCCAGCCTTGCGCAGCAAAGCGCCCAGTTCGCCCTTGTCTTCCAGCGCGGCCAGCACAAACAGTTCGGAGGAGATGTAGCTGTCCTTGCGCTGCTGAGCCAGCTTGTCGGTCAGGTTCAGCAAACGGGACAGGGCATTGGAAACCTGCACATCGCCGCCAGCGCCCTCGACGCGCGGCAGACGGTCGAGCGCTTCGCCAAGCTGGGAGCGCAGCAGATTGACGTTGACATCGGCCTGGGCGAGCAGGGGCCGCACCGTGCCGCCGTCCTGATCGAGCAGTGCTGCCAATACATGCACCGGCTCGATGAATTGATGGTCGCGGCCCACCGCCAGACTCTGAGCGTCGCTCAGAGCCAATTGAAACTTGCTGGTCAGTTTGTCCATGCGCATGCGTGCGTTCCCCGTAAAAACGTAATTTCCCTAGTGAATAGGGGTGGTTTTACGGAATTCAAGACAGCAGGCCATGGCCCACACCCCAAGCCCGCTACGGAGCAAGGGGTGCACGGGCACGCCCGCTAGCCCAGCCAGCGCCGGGCATTGCGGAACAGGCGCAGCCACGGCCCGTCCTCGCCCCAGCCATCGGGATGCCAGGAATGCTGCACGCTGCGGAAGACCCGTTCCGGATGCGGCATCAGCAGCGTGAAACGCCCATCACGGCTGCACAGCCCGGTGATGCCGTCCGGCGAGCCATTCGGATTGGCCGGATAGGTGCACGCCGGTTGACCGTAATGGTCGATAAAGCGCAGCGCGACCACACCCGCCGCCCGCGCTGCCGCTGGCCCATCGGCATCGCGAAATTCGGCGCGGCCTTCCCCATGCGCGACGGTGATCGGCAGGCGCGAGCCGGCCATGCCCTGCAGGAACAGCGATGGCGACGGCAGCACCTCGACCAGGCTCAGGCGCGCTTCAAATTGCTCAACCCGATTACGCACGAAGCGCGGCCACAGATCGGCGCCGGCGATCAGCTCATGCAGATTGGAGAACATCTGGCAGCCATTGCACACCCCGAGACCGAAGCTGTCGGAGCGGGCAAAGAATGCGGCGAATTCATCACGGGCACGCGGATTGAACAGGATCGACTTGGCCCAGCCCTCGCCGGCGCCCAGCACGTCACCATAGGAAAAGCCGCCACAGGCCGCCAGACCCTGGAAATCGGCCAGCGATACCCGCCCGGCGATCAGATCACTCATGTGCACATCGACCGCAGCGAAACCGGCCCGATCAAAGGCGGCGGCCATTTCCACCTGACCATTGACGCCCTGCTCGCGCAGGATCGCGACCCGCGGTCGTACATCGCTGGCGATGAATGGCGCGGCCACATCCTCGGCAGGATCGAAACTCAGCAGCACGCTCAGGCCCGGATCGGCTGGATCACAGGCCGCATCAAAGGCCTCACGGGCACAGTCGGGATGATCACGCAACGCCTGCAGGCGATAGCTGGTTTCCGACCAGGCGCGGCGCAATTCGGCACGCGACCCGGTGAATACGGTTTCCCCGGCGAAGCGCAGCCGCAGATCATCGCTGGCATTGGGCGCACCAATCACATGGCAGCACTCCCCCAGACCGGCAGCGGCCAGCGTGGCCAGCACCGCCGCGCGATCGCTGACCCGGACCTGCACCACCGCGCCCAGCTCCTCGGCGAACAGCGCCGGCAGCAGCTCCTCACCGAGATCGTCGAGCAGCACAGTCACGCCGCAGCCGCCGGCAAACATCATCTCCACCAGCACCGCCAGCAGACCGCCATCGGAGCGATCGTGATAGGCCAGCAGGCGGCCGCTGGCGTTGAGCTGCTGGATGGCGGCAAAGAAGGCGCGCAGATCCGCAGCGGAATCGACATCCGGCACCGCCTCACCACACTGGTTGCAGACCTGGGCCAGCGCCGAACCGCCCAGGCGATTCCGGCCACGCCCCAGATCAATCAGGATCAGATCGGTATCGCCACGATCGCGGCGCAACTGCGGGGTCAGGGTGCGGCGCAGATCAACCACCGGCGCGAAGGCCGAGACGATCAGCGACAGCGGCGCAACCACGCTCCTGTGCGCACCGTCGTCCGCCTCCCAGACCGTGCGCATCGACAATGAATCCTTGCCGACCGGAATGGCGATGCCCAGCGCCGGGCACAGCTCCAGACCGACCGCGCGCACGGTATCGAACAGGCGTGCATCCTCGCCAGGATGTCCGGCGGCCGCCATCCAGTTGGCCGACAGCTTGACATCACCGAGCTTGTCGATACGCGCCGCCGCGATGTTGGTCAGCGCCTCGCCGACCGCCATGCGCCCCGAGGCCGGTGCATCCAGCACCGCCAGCGGCGTGCGTTCGCCCAGCGCCATGGCCTCGCCGCTATCGGTGTCGAAGCTGGTCGCGGTCACCGCGACATCGCTGACCGGCACCTGCCAGGGCCCGACCATCTGGTCGCGACACACCAGCCCGGTAACGCTGCGATCACCAATGGTGATCAGAAAGCTCTTGTCGGCCACGGCAGGCAGGCGCAGCACCCGCACCACCGCCTCGCCCAGATCAAGGCCACTCAGGTCCAGCGGCCGGGGCGCGACCGGCTCGCGGGTCACGTCGCGCTGCATCCTCGGCGGTTTGCCGAACAGCACGCTCATTGGCAGATCCACCGGCCGGTTGTCGAACTGGCGATCGCTGACGATCAATTGTGCGTCGCCCCCGGTGGCAACACCGATCAGCGCGTAGGGGCAGCGTTCCCGTTCACACAGCGCCCTGAAGGCGGCCAGACCCTCGGCGGCAATCGCCAGCACATAGCGCTCCTGGGCCTCGTTGCACCAGATCTGCATCGGCGACATGCCCGGATCGGCGTTGGGCACCGCACGCAGTTCAAAATCACCGCCGCGCCCGGCGCCATGCACGATTTCCGGCACGGCGTTGGACAGGCCACCGGCGCCGACATCGTGCACCGACAGGATCGGATTATCCGCACCCAGGGCGGTGCAGCGGTCGATCACTTCCTGAGCGCGACGCTGGATTTCCGGGTTGCCGCGCTGCACCGAGGCAAAGTCGAGATCCGCATGGGAACTGCCCGCCGCCATGCTGGAGGCTGCGCCGCCGCCAAGACCAATCAGCATCGCCGGCCCGCCCAGCACCACGATGGCCGTGCCCGGCGGCAGTTTAACCTTGTGCACATGCGGCTCGCGGATATTGCCCAGGCCGCCGGCGAGCATGATCGGCTTGTGGTAGCCGCGCCGCTGGCCATCGGGCCCGTCATCCTCGAAGCTGCGGAAATAGCCGGCCAGATTGGGGCGACCAAATTCGTTGTTGAACGCCGCCGCACCAAGCGGCCCGTCCAGCATGATGTCCAGCGCCGTAGCGATACGTTCGGGCTTGCCGTAGTCGCGTTCCCAAGGCTGGATAAAACCGGGAATGCGCAGGTTGGACACCGAGAAGCCGCACAGACCGGCCTTGGGTTTGGCGCCACGCCCGGTTGCGCCTTCGTCGCGAATCTCGCCACCGGAACCGGTGGCCGCGCCGGGAAAGGGTGAAATCGCGGTCGGGTGGTTATGGGTCTCGACCTTCATCAGGATATGCACCGCTTCCCGGTGATAGCGGTACTCGCCATCGGCGGGATCGGGGAAGAAGCGCCCGGCGGGAAAACCGCTCATCACGGCGGCATTGTCGCTATAGGCCGAGAGCACGTCGTCGGGATGACAGGCGTGGGTGTGGCGGATCATCGCGAACAGCGATTGCGCCTGGGCGACGCCATCGATTACCCAGTCGGCGTTGAAGATCTTGTGCCGGCAATGCTCGGAGTTGGCCTGGGCGAACATCATCAGCTCGACATCGGTCGGGTTGCGCGCCAGGCGGGTAAAGCTGTCGAGCAGGTAGTCGATTTCGTCACCGGACAGCGCCAGGCCCAGCTCATGGTTGGCCGCGATCAGGGCAGCGCGGCCACCGCCCAGCACGTCCACGCTGTTCAGCGGCGCCGGTTCGGCCTGGGCGAACAGCATGGCGGGATCTTCGTCCGGCGTTAAAACCGCCTCGGTCATGCGGTCATGCAGCAGCGGCTTGAGCGCGGCCTGCTCGGCAATGCTCAGTAGCCGCGTAGCCTGCACAGACCAGGCAATGCCGCGTTCGATGCGCCGCACTTGATGCAGGCCGCAGTTATGGGCGATATCGGTAGCCTTGGACGACCAGGGCGAAATGGTGCCGGGCCGCGGGATCACCAGCAGGCTCAGCGCATCGGGCAGGCTGCGCCGCGTCGCGCTGGGGCCATACTCCAGCAGCCGCTCCAGCACCGCGCGTTCGTGGTCATTCAGCGACCCATCGACGAAATGCACGTATTCGGCGTAAAGGTCAGTCACGACCGCAACCTGCCGCTGGACCACGGTCAGCAGTTTTTCCAGGCGAAACGGTGACAGAGCGGGGCTTCCACGGAAACGCAGCATCGCGAGCACTCTCCTCGGGCAGGCGGGAAGCGCCGATGATACAGCATAGGGCGCGCTGCGGAACGGGCGTGGCGCGTGCGGTATGCGCCGCCGCTACTTGCCGATCCGCAGCAGCCCACCCAGTCCGTGCTGGTCGAGGAAGGCGTTGGCACAATCGCGGATGGCGGCGGCGCTATCCAGGATCAGCACCTCATCAAGCAGGGCCTGAGCGGCCTCATAGCGGATGCTGCGGATCAGCCACTTGATCTTGAGCAGGCTGCCCAGGTTCATGCTCAGACTGTCCACACCCATCGCAGTGAGCAGCAGGGCACCGGCCGGATCGCCGGCCATCTCACCGCAGACACTGACCGGCTTGCCGACCGCGCGTACCCGCTCGACCACCTGACGAATCGCCGCCAGCACCGCCGGATGCAGCGGATCGTAGAGCTTGGCGACCCGGTCGTTGTTGCGATCCACCGCCAGCAGATACTGGGTCAGGTCATTGCTGCCGATCGAGGCAAAATCGACCAGCCGGATCAAAGCATCGATCTGATACACCGCCGAAGGCACTTCAACCATGATGCCCAGCCGGGGCATGCGCACCACCAGACCCTCAGCCTCCAGTTCAGCGCGGGCACTGTCCAGCAGCGCCAGGGCCTCGCGCAACTCCATGACACTGCCAATCATTGGCAACAGAATCGACAGATTGGCGTAATGGCTGCCGGCGCGCAGCATCGCCCGCAACTGGGTCTTGAACAGGTCCGGCTGATCGAGACTGATGCGGATACCGCGCCAGCCCAGATAGGGATTCTGTTCACTGATCGGAAAATAGGGCAACGGCTTGTCGCCACCGATGTCGAGGGTGCGCAACACCACCGGATGCGGGTCCATGATGCGCAGCACCCGGGTATACAGCGTGGTCTGCTCCTCCTCGCCGGGGAAGCGGTCACGCAGGAAAAAGTGCAGTTCCGAGCGGTACAGACCCACGCCGCGCACGCCGCTGTTGCGCGCCGCGGCGATATCAGCGAACAGGCCGGAATTGGCATGCAGCGCCAGGCCATGGCCATCGAGGGTTTCGGCGGGCAGGTCGCGCAGGTGCTGCAGGCCCTGCGACAGTTCCGCCTCCTCGGTGATCAGCTTCAGATATTCCTGGCGCAGCGCCGGGCTGGGCTGGATGCACACCCGCACCGTATAGCCGTCGACCACCACCTCGCGGCCGTTCAAGCGTCCCGGAGGCAGATTGCTAACCCCAAACACCGCCGGCACGCCCAGGCCCCGCGCCAGCAGAGCAACATGCGAAGCGCCGGTGCCGCGCACCGACACCAGACCCTTGAGCTTCTCCGGCGGCACATCCAGCAGTTGCGAGACGCTGATTTCCTCGCCCATCAGAACGGCATTATCGGGATACTGACGATCGACGGTCTGCTCTTCATGCAGGCGGTTGAGCAGGCGCTGGCCGAGATCGAGGATATCGGCGGCACGCTCGCGCAGATAAGGGTCGTCCATCTCGGTGAAGATATTGGCGTATTCGAGCACCGTAGCCCGCAGCGCGCCCGGCGCCCAGTTGCCGGTGTAAATGCGCTCCAGAGTGCCATTGACCAGACTGTCGCTGCTCAGCAGCAGCGCATAGGCGTCAAACAGGGCACGGTCACCGGCCGACAGCAGCAGACGCATCCGCTCGCTCAGGCGCTGCAGCTCGGCCAGTTCCGCCGCAACCGCCTGGCGAAAGCGCGAGGCTTCGGCATCGACGTCGTCGATATCCTTATCCGGCACCCGCTCAAGGGCGGCACTGGGAAACACCACCACCGCTTCGCCGATGGCCAGACCCCGGGCGCTGGCCACCCCTTCCAGAAACAGGGTACCCGAGAGCGCGTCGCCATCGAGGCGATCCAGGGCCTGACGGATCTCGGTCTGGTTGATGCAGCCGGCCAGCTGCGCCGCCAGCGTCACCAGGAAGGATTCCTCATCGGCGGTGTACTTGCGCTGCTCGCGCTGCTGCGCCACCAGCACGCCGAGCACCTTGCGGCGGCGGATGATCGGCACGCCAATGAAGCCGTGAAAGGGCGCCTCACCGGTGGCGGCAATGTAGCGGAAGGCAGGATGGGCGGGGGCGTTTTCGACGTTGACCGGTTCGACGCGGCTGGCGGCCAGTCCGGTCAGGCCCTGGCCGATCTTGAGGCGCACCTTGCCGACCGCACCCGGACGCAGGCCGTCACTGGCCATGAGCACATGCTCGCCGCGGGCGTGATCGGTCATATACACCGAGCAAACATCGGTATGCAGAGCAGCCTTGACCTCAGCGACGACCACATTGAGCGCCTCGCCAAGATTGCGGGTTGCGTTGATGTCCTGCACGATGCGCCGCAGGATGTCCAACATGGAACCGTCCTCAAAGCAGGGCGACAGACTTCACACGGAATGCTTCAGCGCCGCGACAGACGATGGGAATGCGGCGTGGATGGGCACGGCGGACACTGCGGCTCTTCCCGCGGTGGCGCCACAACCGGTACCTCCAGCGTATCATCGGCGACGATGGTACGTCGCGCTGAGATGACCATGCGGGTAATCACTGGATGCTGGCCCAGCTCCAGCCGACGCAACGGCAACACCACAGCCTGCTTGCGCATGACACGGACCTGGGGGGATTCCACCGCTGGCGTGTCCGGCGCATGGATCTGGCCATCGACAAACAGCAGCGGCGCCAGTTCGTGCAGAGCCCGCCAGTAGACATGGCGCTTAAACGATACCACGGCGCGCAGCGGATACCAGTAGTCCACCCACTGCCAATGGTCGAATTCCGGACGGTCGGTCAGATCCAGGCGCACCGCATCCTCGCCGCCGAGCATGCGCAGCAGGAACCAGACCTGTTTCTGGCCGATGCAGGGCGATTTGCCCCCCCGGCGCACCAGACGCTTGGGCAGACGATAGCGCAGCCAGCCCTTGGTGCAGCCAATCACCTGGACATGCTCCGGGCGCAGCCCCACCTCTTCGGCCAGTTCGCGAAACATGGCCTGCTCAGGCGACTCATCTGGCCGGATCCCACCCTGGGGAAACTGCCAGGAGTACTGTCCAATCCGCCGCGCCCAGAACAGGCGCCCTTCGGCGTTGCACAGAATGATGCCGACGTTAGGCCGGTAACCCTCCGAATCGATCACGGTGCCAACCGATTTTTTGCAATGAATTGTTCATCGTATTTTTCCATACCCGTCAAGCATTGCGCCACTGAAATCCACGCGAACCCGGCCACGGGCCGCGCCCAGGGCCATGCAGCCTGCCCATTCAGCTCGGAACCTTCCATACCGGCCCCAGCCGCTTACCCGAATTGCGCGAAAAGCCTCGCCCTTACTTCGGCTTCGCTCAGTACAGGTCAGAGCGGGGATGGATCGCGCGGCGAACGCAGTTCGCCTGATTTTTTCTATACTGCCTGAGTCGGCCCTCGCGATGACGCTACCGACGGTAGTTCGCTCTTTGGCAACTCAAGGTATGCGGTTGTCTTCGGAAGACGAAGACGTAAAACCTTAATCGTGTTCAAAAGCATTTGCTTTCGGCCCACCTGTTGCCGGTAGGTTGCGCCACCGACCGACGTGTTCGGTCGGGGAGATCAGAGAACATTCAGTGTTCTCGGTACGGGGCATCGTACCCTCTACAGAGAAATCCTCGTCCTTTAGGCCGGGGAGAATGTCAAAATTCTCAGCATCAGACTTGCCGGATTCGCCCCACCGTGCTGTCCGTCCCTTATGCCCCAGGAGTCCGCAATGCGCCGTTCCCTGCTGTATCCACTTCTGCTGCTGGCCCTGCTGTTATCCGGGCGCGTTCACGCCCTTGACGATGTACCCCAGGCCATCGCTGCCGCCCAGTATCTACAGCTCATCCGCGATGGCCGCGATCCGGCCGGACGCAGCATCGCCATCTTGCGCCAGCAGGCCGAGCAACTGGCGCAGCAGCAGAACTGGCCATCAGCCATCGAGCGCTATGAGACGGCGCTGGCCACCGGCCAGGCACCGGCGCTGCTATGGCTGGACCTGAGTCAGGCCTGGCAGCGGCGCCTGCAGAGCACGACCGACAGCACCCTGCAGCAGCAGGCCCGGCAGCGCGCCCAGCAGGCGGCCTGGAATGGTCTGGAGGCGGCGCGCGCACCCTTTGAACGCGCCCGCGCCCTGTTCCGGCTCGGTGAGCTGTACGATCAGGCCAAGAATTCCCGCCAGGCACTGGCCGCTTTCCGTGAGGGCCTCGATCTTGAGGATGAACCGCGCATCGCCAAGCGCTATCAGGAGCTGGCTGCGGCGCTGGCCTTCCAGATCAAGGGCGTCGAGGTTGATTCGGACAGTGCTACGCCGAAAATCTGCCTGAACTTCTCCGACGATCTGTCCCGCGATCGGCGCGTGCATTACGAGGATTATCTGCTGATACAACCGGCAATCAGTGCCGTGGTCAGCGCCAGCGAGCAAAAGCTGTGCATCGAAGGCGTGCGGCATGGCCAGAGCTATACCCTCACCACCCGGCCCGGCATTCCCGCCGCCAATGGCGACCAGACCCGCACCGGTCAGGAGTTCACCGCCAAGGTCGAGGATCGTGAACCAACCCTCGGCTTTCGCGGCGCCACCTATGTGCTGCCGCGCAGCGGCGGCCAGCAGTTGCCGTTGACCAGCGTCAACGTTGACAAGGCGCGGCTGCGGGTACTGCGCATCAATGATCGCAACCTGCTGCACGAGATCGAAAAGCGCCGCATCACCCAACTGCTCGACGGCTATGACCTGAACGCCATCGCTCAGCGTTCCGGCGAACAGGTCTGGATCGGCACGCTGAGCCTGAACAGCGCCGAGCGCAATCAGGATGTCACCACCGGTATTCCCATCGAACAGATCCTGCCCAACCCGCAGCCGGGCATCTACATCGTCGCCGCCGAACCGGCCGGGGCCGATGCCGATGATTATGAGAATCGCGCCACCCAGTGGCTGATCGTGTCCGATATTGGCCTGTTCACCCTGCGCGGCAGCGATGGTCTGCATGTGTTCGCCCGCTCGCTGGCCAGTGCCCAGCCGCTGGCCGGGATCGAGCTGCGCCTGTACGCGAACAACAACAGTGAGCTAGGCAAAGTGGTCACCGATCGCCAGGGCTATGCGCGCCTTGATCCGGGCCTGTTGCGCGGCGCGGGCGGCCGCGAACCGGCGGCGCTGATGGCCTTTGGCAAGGACGATTACAACATGCTCGACCTGACCCGGCCGGCCTTCGATCTGAGCGACCGGGGCGTCGAGGGCCGCGCCGCGCCCGGCGCGACGGATGCCTTTCTCTATACCGAGCGCGGCATCTACCGGCCCGGCGAGACCGTGCAGCTCATGGCGCTGCTGCGCGACAGCCGCGGTTATGCCGCTGGGCAAACGCCGCTGAGCCTGAAGGTCTTCCGGCCCGACACGGTGGAAATCGCTGCGCCGCGCCCCGGTACGCCCGCGCTGGGCGGCTATCCGGCGCAACTGCCGCTGCCGGCAAACGCGCGCACCGGCACCTGGACGGTCAAGGCCTACACCGATCCGGCTGGCGATCCGGTCGGCCAGGTCGAGTTCCAGGTGGAAGATTTCATCCCGCAGCAGCTCAAGCTGGAGCTGAAGACCGCCGCCAGCGTACTGCGCCCCGGTGAACCGGCCCTGGTCGATCTCGATGGCCGTTTCCTGTACGGGGCGCCGGCGGCCAGCCTCAAGGCCGAAGCGGAAGTGGTGCTGCGCGAGGATCCCAACCCCTATCCGGCCTTCCCCGGCTATCGCTTTGGGCTGGCGCAGGAGCGCTGGAATGCACAGCGTTTTCCGCTGGCGCTGGCGGGCACCGATGCCCAGGGCAAGGCACAGGCCCAGCTCAGCCTGAACGAAATCCCCGATACCACCCGGCCATTGCTGGCGCGGCTGCGCGTGTCGCTGTTCGAGCCGGGTGGGCGACCGGTGACGCGCAGCCTGGACCTGCCCTATCGGCCACGGCCATTCGCCATCGGCATCAAGCCGCGCTTCAGCGATGAAGGCGTGCGCATCGGCCAGGAAGCCGCCTTTGACGTGCTGGCCGTGGATGCCTTTGGCCAGCCACAGGCGCACAGCGGGCTGCGCGCCGAACTGGTGCGCGAGGAATATCAGTACTACTGGTATCACGACGAAGGGCGCTGGAATTACAAGCTGGTGATCCGCGACAGCACGCCGCTGCGCAGCCAGGCGCTGGACCTGAACGCCGGCGCGGCAACGCCCATCAGCCAGCGCGGGCTGGACTGGGGCCGCTATCGCCTCGACGTGCTCGATCCAGCCAGCGGCGTAGCGTCCAGCCTGCGCTTTACCGTCGGCTGGTTCGATAAACCCGGCGATGACGACACCCCTGATCAGCTCAAGGTGACCCTGGACCAGCCGCGCTATCAGATCGGCGACACGGCCCGGGTGTTTATCCGCGCCCCGTTCGCCGGCGAGGTGCTGCTGAACGTGGTCGGTGACCGGCTGTGGTTGAGCCGCACGGTCAGCATCCCGGCTGAAGGAACCACGGTGGACCTGCCGATTCCGGCGGAATGGGGGCCGGGCGTGTATATCGCCGCTACTGCATTCCGTCCGGCCGCGACCAGTGCCAACACGCCGCGCGGCCCGGGGCGGGCGATTGGCGTCGCCTGGCTGGGCCTGGATCCGGCAGCGCGCACCTTGAATGTGGCGCTTGAGGCGCCGGCTGAATGGACACCGCGCCAGACCGTCGAACTGCCGGTGCGCGTCAGTGGCCTGGAAGCGGGCCAGCCGGCCTATCTGACCGTGGCCGCCGTCGATGAGGGCATTCTGCAACTGACCGATTTCAACAGCCCCGACCCGGTGAGCTATTTCCTCGGCAAGCGCCGCCTGGGCGTGCAACTGCTTGACCTGTACGGCAAGCTGATCGAGAGCAACGGTCGCCCCGGCCAGCTCAAGGTCGGTGGCGATGCCGAAAGCCGCCAGCTCGATGCCTCGGGGCTGCGCACGGTCAAGACCCTGGCGCTGTTCTCGGGACCGGTGGCGCTGGATGCTCAGGGTCAGGCGCGCATCCCGCTGACGCTGCCCGATTTCAATGGCCAGTTGCGGCTGATGGCGGTAGCCTGGGATCGCAATCGCCTGGGCCGTGCCGAAGCTGCGCCGCTGGTGCGCGATCCACTGGTGGCGCGTCTTTATCTGCCGCGCATCCTGGCGCCGGAGGATGAAAGCCGCGTGACCGTGACGGTGCAGAATCTGAACGCCGCACCCGGCGATTATCAGGTGCGCCTGCAGGGCAGCGGCGCGGTGCGGGTCGATGCACCGGCTGAATTCACCTTCAGCGTTGCCGCTGACAGCGCCCCGGCCGCCATGCGTCAGGTTTTCACCCTGCGCGGCCAGCAGCCGGGCGCCGGGCAGTTGCAGTTGCAGGTTGACGGCCCACAGGGTTTCAGCCTGCGCCACGATGCCGATATCAGCGTGCGTCCGGCGCAGGCTCTGAGCAGCCAGCGCAGTGCACAGCGCCTGAATCCGGGTGAAAGTCTGCGCCTTGATGCGGCACGCCTGGCCAGTTTTGTACCCGGCACCGGTGCGCTGCGGCTGAGCGTGGCCAGCCGGCCCAATCTCGATGTGCCGGCGCTGCTCGCCCAGCTCGACCGTTATCCCTATGGCTGTTTGGAGCAGACCACCAGCCGCGCCCTGCCGCTGCTGTATTTCAATCAGGTCGCCCAGGCCTGGGTCGGGCAGCAGGCGACCGAGGCCGGGCTGCGGGCGCGGGTGCAGGAGGCAATTACCCGCATTCTCACCCTGCAGGATGCCGGCGGCGGCTTTGGTCTGTGGAATGCGGACAGCAGTATCGACACCTGGCTGTCGGCCTATGCCATGGATTTCCTGGTGCGCGCCCGCGAAGAGCGCTATCTGGTGCCGGACAATGCCTATCAGAGCGGACTCAAGTATCTGCAGGAGCAGGTCAACGCCGGCGATTTCGATCCCGAGCCGCTGAGCTGGCGCGCCTATAGCCTGTATGTGCTGGCGCGGGCGCAGAAGGCCGCCATCGGTGATCTGCGCTATCTGCACGATCAGTATCTGCGCAAGTTGCCGACTGCATTGGCGCAGGCGCAATTGGGTGCGGCGCTGGCCCGTTATGGTGAACTGGGCCGGGCGCGGGAGGCGTTCAACGCGGCATTGGAGCGCGGCGAGCGGGAGCGGGCTGTGGTGCATGATTACGGCAGCACGCTGCGCGACCGGGCGGCGCTGCTGACGCTGCTGACCGAATCGGGATTGCTGGCGGAACGGGTGCCAGGTTTGACCGAGGACTTAACTGCCAGCTTCAATGCCCGCCGCTACACCAGTACTCAGGAACAGGCTTGGCTGCTGCTGGCGGCGCGCAGTCTGTTCGGACAGGCCGGCAGTCTGCGCGTGGCGGTGAATGATCAGGTGCGCAACAGTGATCCGCTGTATCTGGCGCCGGATGCCGCGACTCTGGCCACGGGTCTGTATCTGGTCAATCAGGGCGATCAGCCGGCCTGGACGACGCTGGATCTGAGCGGTGTGCCCAGTGCCATTCAGGCGCCGGCGCAGGAGGGTTTCCGCATCAGCCGCCGCTATTACAGTCGCTCCGGTCAGCCGGTGGACCCGGCGCAACTGCGCCAGAATGATCTGGTGGTGGTGGTGATCAGTGGCGAGGCGCAGGGCAGCGAAGGCCAGCAGGCGCTGGTGGTGGATCTGTTGCCGGCGGGGCTGGAAATCGAGAATGCGCGCTTGGCGCATAACGCTTCGACCGGTGAGTTGCCTTGGCTGGGTGAGTTGAGCACGGCGCTGCATACCGAGAGCCGCGATGATCGTTTTGTTGCCGCGCTGGATATTGAGGCGGGCGAGAAGCGCAGCTTTACCCTTGCCTATCTGGCGCGGGCGGTAACACCGGGCCGTTATCAGCAGCCGGCGGTGTTCGTTGAGGATATGTATAAGCCCTGGCAGTTTGGGCGCGGCGCGATGGGCGTGGTGCAGATCAGCGAGTGATGTCAGGCCCGCTTGCCTGATGGGCCTCGGCCATGCGTGAGGCATCAGGGTAGTGCTTCAACCGACATCAAATGACTTCGCAGGTAGGGTGGATAAGGCGCTTGCGCCGCATCCACCAACCCTTGCCCAAGAAGGTGGATGCGCTTCGCTTATCCACCCTACTCCATCCGTCAATTTAATCGGGTTGCAGCAGGAGATATTCGGGATATGCCGCGCTGGGGCCTTGTTTCAATTTGAAATAGGGTTGCAGCGCGGTATTTCATTTTGCAACCGCGCCGATTTCATATCCCGTGCGGCGGTCGCCATGCAGGGTGTTTCCAGGCGACCAACCCTTTGATGTTTTGCGCTTTTACAATAGGGTCGGCATCAGTACGCTGCTTGGCATGGGAAGTGTTCTTGTTTTAATTCCGTCCAACTTTGATGAGTGCTGTGCTGTCATGCCTGCGCTACCGCCGATCCCGCCTGCTGTTCCGCCGCCGCTGTCGGCATCGCCCGAACAGCTTATCGAGGAGCGCCGTGAGCAGGAGCGATTGCTGCGCATGATTGATGCGCTAATCCTCGCTTATCGCCAGCCTGTGGTGACTGTTATCATGGAGCGGAACCTGAAGTAGTTCATCCGACGCGCTCCATATACGGGAACAATCAAACAAAGGAATCCCATGCCGCTTTTACATTGGTTGACGCGCGAGGAGGATATTCATCGCGCCGCCCATGCACCCTATCGCCTTCTCGAAGCAGCACCTTTGTCCCACGGCGACCGCGACACCGGCAATATGCTCATTCAGGGCGATAATCTGGACGCACTGAAAGCCCTGCTTCCCTACTATGCCGGAAAAGTGAAGTGCATCTACATTGATCCGCCCTATAACACTCGCAGCGCTTTTGAGCATTACGACGATAATCTGGAACACAGCCAATGGCTGGCGATGATGTATCCGCGCCTTGAGCTTTTGCGCAAATTGTTATCCGAGGACGGGAGTATCTGGGTTTCAATTGACGATAACGAGGGGCATTATCTCAAGGTCATTATGGATGAGATTTTCGGGAGGAAAAACTTTGTCTCTAACATAATTTGGGAAAAGGCGGATTCCCAACGAAATTCCGCGAAACAATTCTCATCGGACCATGACCATATTTTAGTGTATTCCA
>RXIX01000014.1 GCA_003989075.1 Candidatus Competibacteraceae bacterium
GCCAGGAAACTCCCGCACAGCCAGGCATGCACCGGCGAGGCATTGAAGGCGTGATAGGCGATCAGCGTGGTGCCCAGGCCGCAGGCCAGGGCCATCGGCACCGAATGGATCAGCCCACGGTGCACGGTATGACGATTGAGCAGATAGAACAGACCGTGGCGGATCAGCGCGAAACAGCCCAGCCAGAGCAGCAGCAGTTCCAGCAGTGAATAGCGCTGGCCAAAGGTGAACACCACCAGAAAGCCGGCGATCACCGCCAGCGCCAGAAAGGCCAGGCGCACCGGAATGGAACGCGGCGCATCGATGTCCGGCAACAGGCCACCGATCACGCCAAGAGTAAAGTAACCGATCACTGCCGGGTGCGGCACCGTGCCGGACATGGCCAGCACAGTCGCGGTCAGGCCACTGACCACCACCGCACCCAGCAGATGGGTGCGAAAATCCGCCACCCTAACCCTGCAGCAGCAGGTTGCGCAGGTCGATGATCGCGGCGTTGGCGCGGGAGATGTATGAGGCCATGATCAGCGAGTGGTTGGCCATCATGCCAAAGCCGGTGCCGTTGAGAATGATCGGACTCCAGATAAAGGCCTGGGTGTTCTCCAGTTCGCGGATAATCTGCTTGAGCGACACTACTGCATTTTTATTCTGCAGTACGCTGCTAAAGTCGACTTCCAGCGCCTTGAGGGTATGCAGCAGCGCCCAGGTGTAGCCGCGCGCCTCGAAGAACACATCATCGATCTTCAGCCATGGAGTCTTGAACTGGGTTTGATCCGGCGTCGGCGTCGACTGATGGGCATTGGGATCGCCGGCCAGATCGAGGTTGAAACGGGTCTGGCCGACGCCCGCCGCCAGCCGCTGCGCCAGACTGCCAAGGCGCTTTTCCACCACCTGCAGATAACTGCTGAGGTTGTCGGCGCGGGTGAAGAACTGGCCATCGTGCGCCTTCTCATCGGCCAGGCGGGCGAGGTAGCGATTCAGGGCGTCGATACCCTTGCGATACTCCGATTCCGATGAGGGCAGAATCCAGGATGCCGAGTCGTAGTTGAACTGCGGATCGGCGATCTGCAAATCCTTGTCCTCGACCGACTGGGTCTGCGAGCGGCTGAAATCATTGCGCATGGCGCGCACCAGATCACGCAGCTCGGTCAGCACGCCATATTCCCAGTTGGGAATATTGTCGAGGTAGATGCCCGGCGGGGTGACGTCGTTGCTCAGATAGCCACCGGGCTTGTGGAGCAGGGTTTCGGCCGTGTGAATGGCCGTGGCGGCGGTCACATAGCCCGGTACCAGCTTGCTCTGGTCATTGTTCGCGGCTTCCAGGGCGATTTCACGCACATCGAAATCGCCGGGTGAACGTGACCAGATAAAGCCCAGCACCAGGACCAGCACCAGATAGGTGACCACGAACAGGCCCAGCGTCCACCACAGGCCTTTTTCCTTCCAGGTGCGCGGATGGTAGAAGGTGGCCACCTGACTGACTTTCGCGCCCAGCTTGGGCTTGGTTGCGGATAAGGCGTCTTGATCGTCCATTGCAGATCCTTGAGTTTGTTTAAATTCCGCTGGCGGATGGCCGCTACAGCCGCTGGATACGGGTCAATTGCTCTTCCAGCCGCGTCATTGCCTGTTGGAGTTCAGCGACGCGGGCGCGTTCCTTCTCGACCACCTCGGCCGGGGCACGGCCGGTGAAGTCACGATTAGCCAGCTTGGCGGCGCCACGTTCGACCTCTTTGCGCAGGCGGCCGATCTCCTTCTCCAGGCGCGCGCTTTCCGCCGCCTGATCGATCAGCCCGGACATCGGGATCAGCACCTGCAGGGCGCCAACCAGCGCGGTAGCGGCTTCCGGCGCCGGTGCAGCCTCATCCAGCACCGTGATCGACGCCAGCCGGCCCAGAGTCAGCAGCGCCCGCTGCTGCCGCACCAGCCGGTGCTGGTCCTCAGCGTTGCCATGCTGCACCAGAACTGGCAGCGGCTTGCCCGGGGCGATATTCATTTCGGCGCGGATCCGGCGCACACCACCGAGGAACTGCCGCAGCCACTCGATATCGGCCACCGCCGCTGCGTCGATCCGGCTGTGATCCGCTTCGGGATAGGGCTGGCGCATGATCGATGCGCCGCTGATCCCGGCCAGCGGCGCGACGCGCTGCCAGATCTCCTCGGTGATGAACGGCATCAGCGGGTGCAGCAGGCGCAGCAGGGTTTCCAGCACCTGCACCAGCGTCTGCCGCGTGCCGCGCTGCGCCGCCGCAGCGCTGGCCGGATCGGTGAGCACCGGCTTGGACAGTTCCAGATACCAGTCGCAGAATTCATTCCAGGTGAACTCATACAGCGCCTGCGCCACCTGATCGAAGCGGTAGTCCTGGGTCGCGGCATTGACCGCAGCGATGGTGTCCTGCAGGCGCGCGCTGATCCAGCGGTCGGCCTGGCTCAATTCAATGGGGCCACCGGCCAGACCGGTATCATGGCCTTCGGTGTTCATCAGCACATAGCGGGCGGCATTCCACAGCTTGTTGCAGAAGTTGCGATAGCCTTCGACCCGGCCCATATCGAACACGATATCCCGGCCCGTGGTGGCCAGTGCAGCAAAGGTAAAGCGCAACGCATCGGTGCCGTGGGCGTGAATGCCAGCGGGAAATTGCTTGCGGGTGGCCTTTTCGATCCTGGGCGCCATCTGCGGCTGCATCAGGCCGCTGGTGCGCTTGGCGACCAGTTCATCCAGACCGATGCCGTCGATCAGATCCAGCGGGTCGAGCACGTTGCCCTTGGACTTGGACATCTTCTGTCCTTCATGGTCACGCACCAGGCCATGAATGTAGACCTCGCGGAACGGCACCTCGCCCATGAACTTCAGGCCCATCATGATCATCCGCGCCACCCAGAAGAAGATGATGTCGAAGCCGGTGACCAGTACGCTGGTCGGGTAGAAGGTCTTGAGCGCCTCGGTATTGTCCGGCCAGCCCAGGGTCGAGAACGGCCATAGCGCTGAGGAAAACCAGGTATCGAGCACATCCGGGTCCTGGGTCAGCGCCACGTCAGCACCCAATCGATGCTGGCTGCGCACCTCGGCCTCGCTGCGCCCGACGTAGACCCGGCCCTTGTCGTCATACCAGGCTGGAATGCGGTGACCCCACCAGATCTGCCGGCTGATGCACCAGTCCTCGATGCGGTTGAGCCAGTCGAAATAGGTCTTTTCCCAGTTCTCCGGGATGAATTTAATCTTGCCGGTCTTGACGGCGGCAATGGCCGGGCCAGCCAGCGGCGCGGTTTTCACATACCACTGATCGGTCAGGAACGGCTCGATCACCGCATGGCTGCGATCGCCGCGCGGCACCATCAGCTTGTGCGGCTTGATCTCCTCCAGCAGGCCGAGTTCCTCCAGATCGGCGACCACGCGCTTGCGGGCCTCGAAGCGATCCAGGCCGCGATAGGCATCGGGGCCGTTTTCATTGATTCTGGCATCGGCGGTGAAGATGTTGATCAGCGGCAACTGGTGGCGCTGGCCGACCGCGTAGTCGTTGAAGTCGTGCGCCGGGGTGATCTTGACGCAGCCGGTGCCGAAGCTGGGATCGACGTAGTCGTCGGCAATGATCGGAATGGTGCGCCCGGTCAGCGGCAGGGCCACCTGCAATCCGATCAGGTGCCGGTAGCGCTCATCGTCGGGATGCACCGCAACCGCGCTGTCGCCGAGCAGGGTTTCCGGGCGGGTAGTGGCAACAATCAGATCACCGCCGCCCTCGGCGAGCGGATAGCGAATGTGCCAGAGAAAGCCGTTTTCCTCGGCGCTGACCACTTCCAGATCGGACACGGCGGTATGCAGCACCGGATCCCAGTTCACCAGCCGCTGGCCGCGATAGATCAGCCCTTCCTCGTACAGGCGCACGAACACCTCGCGCACCGCCGCCGACAGGCCCTCGTCCATGGTGAAGCGCTCGCGCGCCCAGTCCACCGAAGCGCCCATGCGCCGCAACTGCCGGGTGATGGTGCCGCCGGATTCCGCCTTCCAGGCCCAGACCCGTTCGATGAACGCCTCGCGACCGAGATCGTGGCGGCTCTTGCCCACGCCGGCCAGTTGCCGCTCAACCACCATCTGCGTGGCGATGCCGGCATGATCGGTGCCCGGCTGCCACAGGGTATTGTGGCCCTTCATCCGGTAGTAGCGGGTCAGCGCATCCATGATGGTGTCCTGGAAGGCATGGCCCATGTGCAGGGTGCCGGTGACATTCGGCGGCGGGATCATGATGCAATAGGGCGCGCCCTGACCGCTGGGGGCAAAACAGCCCTGCTCCTCCCAGAAAGCGTACCAGCGGGGTTCTATGGCGTGCGGTTCGTAGGTCTTGTCCATGGCGGTCTTTGGCTGATGGGATTCGGCGGGCGCGGCGGCGCGCAAGGCGTAGCGCCGGCATCTTCAACAGGCTCAAGAGTATAACCCAGCCATGGCCGCGCCGCGTTCACCCGCTGCCGGGTCATGCAGCGCCACAACGCACAAGACCCGCCGCAGCGGGTCCCGTGGGCACAGCCTGCGTGGTGCGGCGCTTATTTCTTCTTTGCCGCACCCTTGGCCGGCGCCGTCCGCTCGACGGAGATTGCCAGTTCCTCGACATAGGTCAGGCGCACCTGATCACCGACTTCGAGCTTGTTCATCTTCACTTCTGCCGGCACCTTCACGGTCAGGGTATTTTCCGGACCCTGGAAGGTCACGCGGCGGGTCTTGGCATCGATCGCCAGCACATTGGCGATGATTTCCACGGTGTTGCGCACCGTGCCACCCGACATCGCGCCCAGCGGCGCGCGCGTACCGCTGACACTTTCCTTGCGCGAGGTGATACCGCCAGTGCTGGTGTCGCGGTTGATGTCCACAGCCACGGCTTCGGTGTACTTGGCCACCACCGTATCACCGACACGCACCTGCGGCAGGTTGCGGGCATCCTCACTGACCTGAATAGTGAACGCCTTGCCGTTCTTCGGCTTCAGGGTCACCTTGCGGGTCTTCAGGTCAATCGCCTGAACCCTGGCAGTCATGGTCGTGGTCTCGGTCACGCCGACGGCCGGTGCGGCCGGTGCGGCTGCCGTGGTTTGCGACGTGGCCGGCGGCGGATTATTCGTGCTCGCACAGCCCGCGCTCACCAGCACAGCCACCACGCTCAGAACGGCTACGATACGATCTTTCATGCGTTTTTCTCCTTGGTCGGGGTTATATCCCGGTCAATATTGCAAGCGAATTGGAAATAACGGCGCGGCGCCTGGCCTCGCCGGCATTGAATTGCGCGGCGCAGTATAAGCGTTAGCGGGTGAATGTGACGCACATTTGGCGACAGGCGGTCGTTGCTCAATCACTGAGCTGTCTACGCCAGACGCGTGGCGGCCCGGCGGTCGCCCAGAGCGGCTCGGGACAGAAGTGCCGCGTCCAGTCGGGAATCGCCACCGCCGGCATCGGCCGGGCAATGCCATAACCCTGGGCCAGATCGCAGCCCAGGTGCATCAGCAGCAGGCCCTGCTCGGCTTTTTCCACACCCTCGGCGATCACCTGGCGCTGAAAAGCCTCGGTCAGGCCGATCACGCCAGCAATGATGGCCAGATCTTCGGGATCGTCGAGCATGTCGCGCACGAAGCTCTGGTCGATCTTGAGAATATCGACCGGCAAGCGCTTGAAGTAGGTCAGCGATGAATAGCCGGTGCCGAAGTCGTCCAGCGCCACCGGCACGCCCAACTGGCGGCATTCGCGCAGCACCCGTCCGGCCAGTTCGATGTCCGCCAGGGTAGCGGTTTCCAGAACCTCCAGGCTCAGCGCACCACGCGCCAGTTGCGGCACCGCCGCCAGCAGTTCGCGCAGGCGCTCGACAAAACCCGCCTGCTGCAGGTGCCAGGCGGCGATATTGACGCTCACCGGCAACACCAGCCCCTGTTGCTGCCATTCGACCATCTGCCGCAGCGCCTCGGCCAGTACCCAGTTGCCAAGCGCGCAGCACAGGTCGTGATCGTCAATCAGCGGCAGGAATACACTCGGCGGCAGCAGGCCCCGCTGCGGATGCTGCCAGCGGATCAGCGCCTCGGCGCCTATCACCGTACCGTGGCGCATATCGACCTTGGGCTGGTAGTACAGGCGGAACTCGCCGCGTTCCAGTGCCTCGCGAATCTCGACCAGCGCCTCGCGATGGCTGCGGGTACGCTGGTCCTGATCGGCGTCGAACAGGTGGTAGATATTACGGCCGCTCTGCTTGGCGGCGTACATGGCCTGATCGGCATGGCGCAGCAGACTGTCCGGATCACCCTGATCGAGTGGATACAGGGCCACGCCAATGCTGGCGGACAGATTGATCCGCTCATGACCCAAGGCATAGGGCTGGGCGAGCACACGCAGCAGCCGTTCCAGCGCCGGTGCACAATCTTCGACCGTGTCCAGCCCGGTTATCAGCAGCACGAACTCGTCACCGCCAAGACGGGCCACGGTATCAGCGCCGCGCAGGGTCTCCTGTAGCCGCCGCGCAACCTCGACCAGTACCTGATCACCGACTTCGTGGCCGAGGCGATCATTGACTGCCTTGAACCCATCAAGATCGAGATAGCAGACCGCCAGCAACTGCTGGTCGCGCTCGGTCTGCGCCAGCGCCATATCCAGACGGTCGGCGAGCAGTACCCGATTGGGCAGGCCGGTGAGAGCGTCGTAATGCGCCAGTTGCTCCAGTTGCCGTTGCTGTTGCTGCCGCGCGGTGATGTCGGTGAACAGGGTGGCGAAGCCCCGCGCACCCCAGGGTGCCACCGAAATCGCGAACCACTTTTCCAGCGGCGGGAAGTAGGTTTCAAAGCGTTCGGCCTCGCCGGTCAGCGCCACCCGGGCATAGAGCGACAGGTAGGGTGGCTCGGCGGTGGCGTAGGCGACATCGCCGGTCTGGTTCAGTACCGCCTCTGCCGGCAGGCCCAGGATCGTTTCATAGGCCGGATTGACCCCGCGCAGAATGTAATTGACCGCTTCGCCGGCGGCGTTGAAGCACAGTTCGTGCAGGGCCACGCCTTCGTTCATGTGATCGAACAGCGATTGAAAGCGGGCGTGGCTGTCGCGCAATGCAGCCTCGGCGCGCTGGCGCTCACGGATATCGCGGGCGATGGACAGCACCAGGGTCTGGCCACCCAGTTCGAACAGGCAGGCGTGGAATTCGAGCGGAATCCGTTCACCGCTGCGGGTCAGCAGCCGCTTTTCAAAGACCAGACGCCGCTCACGCAGCAGGGTTTCCACCTCGCCCGGCACTTCGACCAGATCCTCTGGCGCCAGCAGATCCAGCGGCGAGCGTTGCAGCAGTTCGGTGCGTGAATAGCCCAGACAGGCACAGATCTTCTCGTTGACTTCGATGAAGCGCGCCGGTGACTCCGGGCTGGCCAGGGGATGCACGAAGATCAGGTCATCGGCGGCTTCGAACAAGGCCCGATAGCGGGTGTCGCTCTCGCGCAAGGCAGTTTCGGCGCGCTGGCGCTCGCGGATTTCGCGGCGCAGGCGACGATTCCACAGCAGCGCCGAACCCAGCAGGCCGATGGCGAGCGCGCTGATGCCGGTGATGATCCACCAGAACGTGCGCCAGTTGACCAGCCGCTCATCAGGTCGTGCCAGCCAGCGCTGGCGGATGGCGCCGTGTTCGGCTTCGCTCATCACATTCAGTGTTCTGTCGATCAGGCTGGCCAGCGGTTGCCAATCCGGGCGCACGCCCATGGCCTGCTCGTGATAGCCCAGCGGCGTCGGCGCGGCGATGCGCAGATTATCAAAGCCGCGGTTGCTGATCAGATAGATACCGGTGACCAGATTGCCGATGTAGGCATCGACCTGAGCCGTGGCCAGACGCTCCAGGGCCTGCTCGGTCGTATTGCTTTCCTCAAGGTGCACGCCCGGCCAGTCGCGGTGCAGCGGATCGCTGATTGCGAATCCCTTTTCCACCGCCACCCGGCGAGCATCGAGATCGGCGATCTGGGTGACGAGCGGGCCATTCTCACGGGTGAAAATCACCCAGGGCGCCCGCAGGTAGACCTGGGTAAAGGCCACCTGCGCGCGCCGTTCGGCGCTCGGATAGATCGTCAGCAACAGGTCAGCGCCATTCGCCTGCCCGAGCGTTTCCAAGGCATCCACCCAGGGAATACCGGTCACGAACCGGCAGGACAGATGATGCGTCCGGCACAGCAGCCGCGCGTAATCAACAGCGATGCCCTGGGCCTGATTGCGCTCGATAAAATGGTAGGGCGGCACATCGGCAACACGGATGCGCACGGCATGGCCCTGCGCCAGCCAGGCCTGTTCCCCGGCATCCGGCGCAACCCGCCCGGCCAGACTCGCTGCCAACGGTGCCAGCCAGTCCGCATCGGGCAGTTGCAGAATCTGCGGCGCGGCCAGGGCAGCGCTCATTGCCAACGCCAGAGTCGCTGCCAGAACAGCGCCCCAGCCGGTGCGCCGTCCGCGCATACCGTCAGGGCAGAATGTGTAGGTTGACGCTGAAGCGTTCGCTGACCGAAGCATCGCCTTCCCAGAAGCGCCAGTATTTCAGGGCCAGCACCACATCGCCGGGTTGGCGGGCCCGGAAGATAAAGCTGCGCTGGCCGCGCGCGCCGACAAAGCCGCTCTGTTCCGGCGCGCTGTAGGTCGTGCCCTCCAGCACCAGGCGCTGGTTATCGCTGCTATCAATCGCCCAGCCAAAGCCGGTGGTCGGATTTTCCGCCAGACGCAGCTCGAAGGTCTCACCGACACGCAGATCGGCACTGCGATTCTGATCAGCGCGGGTCAGCACCAGCAGGCCGCTGTCGCGATTACCTGCCGGCGGCAGCGTCGCGGGCTCCTTCGAGCCGGTGCAGGCAACCAGCAGCAGGCTGAGCAACACCTGCGGTAGATGACGTGCAATTGAGATCGACATGGCAACTCACGGCTTAGGGGTTGAGAGCAGAACACGCGCTGCCTGGGGGGCCTGCAGATGATCTGCCATCGCTTGGCTTGCAAAAATCCCGGGATGCAAAAAGCGGTGTTCGCGCCCGACCTGTCCGGTCGTGGCGCGAACACCGCTAGCGGTTCCGGCAGTCAGCCGGCAGCGGGGATCAGATTTCGCCCCAGCCGAACACTTCCACAGTGCGGAACAGGTCGTTGTCGGTGACCATGCCGACCGGCTTGCCGTCCATCTCGACGATCACGCGGCGCACATTGGCCTCGACCATGCGCCCGGAGGCTTCGCTCAGCGACATGTCGCGCTTGACCGTGACCAGCGGCCGGGTGGCGATTTCGCCAACCTGGGTGCGCGCCGGCGAACGGTTGGCGCTGATGACCTTCTTGAGCACGTCGCGGTCGGTCATGATGCCCCAGTGCCCACTGGCATCGGGCTCGACCATCACCGCATTGACGCCCTTTTCGATCATCAGATGCATGGCGACGTTGACCAGGTCGCTGTTCTTGACCGTGATCACCGGCGACATGATGCCGCCAACCGTGGTCGGCATGCGCCCGGAGGCGATCATCGCCTGCACCGGATCAGCGACGCGGGCCGCTTCCAGGGCCTTGCGCTCGGCTTCCTGGCTACGACGGCGACGATCGGCTTCTTCGCGCAGGGCAGCGCCATGGGCCTTGATCTTGGCAATGATCAGATCGCCAAACTGGCTGGTCGAGACTTCGGTGGCGCCTTCCATCTGCCGGGCGAAGTCGTAGGTGACGGTCTTGTCGGCGATCACCTGGGTCAGCGCGGTCTCGATCAGGTCGGCCGCTTCCTTCCAGCCCATGTACTGCAGCATCATCACGCCCGACAGCAGCAGCGAGCCGGGATTGACCTTGTCGAGATTGGCGTACTTGGGTGCGGTGCCGTGGGTGGCTTCGAACACGGCGATGTGGTCGGCCATGTTGGCGCCGGGCGCGATACCGATGCCACCGACTTCAGCGGCGACCGCGTCGGACAGGTAGTCACCATTCAGGTTCATGGTGGCCAGCACCGAGAACTCTTCCGGACGCAGCTGCAGCAGCTGGAAGATGATGTCGGCGATGCGGTCCTTGATCACCACCTTGCCGGCCGGCTGCTTGCCACCGTAGACGCTGTACAGGTCGTTTTCGGTGATGGTCTGGTCCGGGAATTCATCACGGGCGACTTCATAGCCCCAGTTCCGGAAGGCGCCTTCCGTGAACTTCATGATGTTGCCCTTGTGAACCAGGGTCACGCTGTCGAGGCCGTTGTCGATGGCGTACTGAATGGCCTTGCGCACCAGCCGCTTGGAGGCGAACGGCGAGATCGGCTTGACACCCAGACCGGCATCATCGAAGAAATCGGCGCCCAGTTCCTCACGCAGGAACTTGGCCAGCCTGGCGTTCTCCGGCGTGCCGGACTTGTACTCGATACCGGCGTAGACGTCCTCGGTGTTCTCGCGGAAGATGATGACATCCACCTTCTCGGGATAGCGCACCGGCGAGGGCACGCCAGGGTAGTAGCGCACCGGGCGCACGCAGGCGTACAGGTCGAGATCCTGGCGCAGGGCGACGTTCAGCGAACGGAAACCACCACCGACCGGCGTGGTCAGGGGGCCCTTGATGGAGACGATCAGTTCCTTGATCGCTTCCAGGGTTTCCTCGGGGAAGTAGTTGCCGTCATAGATCTCAGCGGCTTTCTCGCCCAGGAAAATCTCGCACCAGTGGATCTTGCGATCCCCGGCGTAGGCTTCTTCGACCGCCGCATCCCAGACTCGCAGCGAGGCGCGGGTGATGTCGGGGCCGATACCGTCGCCTTCGACATAGCCGACGATCGGCTGATCGGGAACGTACAGTTTACCGTCCTTGATGGCGATCTTTTCGCCGCCCTCGGGAATGCGGATATGCTGGTAAGCCATGAACCCTCCTTCTCGTTGTGGTTTCCACTGGAGTGCTGAATTCCGCAGCGCGCCACGGCTCGCGGAGAGCTTCCGCGCCCGGCCGCCAGCGCTTGAAAAAAGCGCAATAAAACTACACGCAAACCGTTTTTCTGTCCATGAAAACGGGCGGCGGCGCGCAATACCGTCGCCCTCAACCGGCTGCTAATCGTCATGACTCTAAATGAACTGCGCTACATCGTCGCCGTTGCCCGTGAACGGCATTTTGGCCATGCCGCCGAGGCCTGCCACGTCAGCCAGCCCACCCTGAGCGTAGCGGTGCGCAAGCTGGAGGAAGAACTCGGCGTGCCCCTGTTCGAGCGCGCGCCCGGCGAGGTGACCATTACCCCGGTCGGTCGGCGCATCATCGCCCAGGCCCAGCGGGTGCTGGAGGAAGCGGACCTGCTGCGGCAACTGGCCACCCAGGGTCAGGACGAGCTGGCCGGCATGTTGCGCCTGGGGGTCATCTACACCATCGGCCCCTACCTGCTGCCGCACCTGATCCCGCGCCTGTACCGGCGCGCGCCGGCGATGCCGCTGCAAATCGAGGAAAACTATACGGCAGTGCTGCGTGAGCGGCTGAAGAACGGCCAACTGGATGTGCTGATTCTGTCGCTGCCGTTCGCCGAACCGGGCGTGCTCACCCAGTCGGTGTATGAGGAGCCCTTCGTGGTGCTCATGCCCAGCGGCCATGCCCTGGAACAGGCGGCGCTGATCGATGCGGCAACCCTGGCGCGGCAGGATCTGCTGCTGCTCGGGCCGGGACATTGCTTCCGCGACCAGGTGCTGCAGTTTTGCCCGGAGTGCCATCAGCTGAGCAGCGCGTCGGACACCATGCAAAAGACCCTGGAAGGCAGTTCCCTGGAAACCATCCGCCTGATGGTGGCCACCGGCATGGGCGTGACCGTGCTGCCCTATACCTCGGTGAGCGGTTATGCCGATGCCGGTGAGCTGTTGAGCGTGCGGCCATTCGCGCCACCGGCGCCGACGCGGGTGGTGGCGCTGGCCTGGCGGCGCAGCTTTCCACGTCCGCGGGTGATTGACGTGCTGGCGGCAGCCATCCGCGCCTGTCCGCTTGGTGCAGCGGTGCGCCTGCTGGACGCAGCGGATGCTGCAGCGCCGGGCGCTTCGGCCTGATGCGGCGCTTCACGCATCAGCGCGCAGGGCCTCGGCCATCACCCGCCGCAGGCGCAGCCGTTCCAGACAGGCATTCAGCGCCGTTTCCCAGCGTGGCCAATGCCGGGCCTCGACCGGCCAGCCTGCCGCCACTTCATCGTGCAACTGCGGCGGCAGCCAGCGGGCGAATCCACGCAGGGCGCTGCTCGCCCAGCTTTCCAGGCTTTTATCCTCAGCGGCGCGCTGGCGCAGATGGCTCAGCACCGCCCGGCCCAGGTCGACACTCCAAGGGCGCTGCGCCTGGCCCAGAATCAGCAGGGCCCGCTCTGGATCCTCAGCAAGCAGGCCCATGAGCAACTGCTCAAAGCGCGCTGCGGGCAACAGCGCCGCCAGCGCCGCCGTATGGCTGGCATGGTCAGGGTACAGGGACAGCAGCGCCTCAGCCCAGTCGGCATCGCCCTGGCACAGCGTCGCCCGTAACCAGCCCTCGCGCAGCGCATCGCACCATTCACTGGCCTGCGCGGCGACCAGGATGGCTGCAGGTGACTGTTGCCAGTGCTGACACCAGGTCGCCGGCGGCACCGCAGCCAGCATCTGACACAGCCGCCAGGCCTTTTCGCCCAGGCGCACGGCCGCACCGGGCAGCGCCGCGCCGGTCACACCATCACGGCGCAGCGCCGGCTCATCCTCGGGCGGTTCGACCTCCAGCACCAGTCGCCCCGCCGCCAGCGTGCCGCGCAGCACATTCAGAGCCCGCTCGCGCAGCCGATGCACCAGAGCCGCATCCGGCAGGCGCGCCAGCAACGCAGCCGCCGCCGCGCGCGTTTCGGCGCTGCGTTCATCCAGCACGGTTTCCAGCCACGGCTCATCCTCCAGACTCAGCCCGATCGCCAGTACGGCGAGAAAGGCCCGACGCTGCCGCGCCAGTTCCGTATCCCAGGTCGACGCCAGCAGTTCGCGGCCTCGCGCCGGATCAACCGTGCGCAGATACTGCAGCAGTGCCAGACGTTCGGCCTGACTGTCGCTGCTCCACTGCGCCTCATCGCGCACCCGCACCGCATAGCGCCACTCCTCACGCTGCCGCGCCAGCCAGTCGCCCCGCTCGCCCAGCACCGCCGGCAACAGCGGCTGCACATCCATCTGCCGCGCGCCGACATCGAGCAGGGCCGGCAACAGAGCTGCGGGCACCCGTCGCCCCACTGCGGCCAGCTGCTCCAGCCATTCCGGCAGTAATTCCACATTCTGCCCCTGCAGCAGCCGCTCCAGATGCCGCGCTGCGCGCACCCCGCAGACCGGCACGCTATCGGCCGCACTCGCGGGCGGACAGGGCTGCCTGTCATCCAGCAATTCCTGACCGGCGCGCTGCCACAGCGCTACCACGCCAGCAGCGCGCAGCAGATCGCCTTCGCGATCGGTGCCATCCAGCTGTCCGAGCAGTCGCCCAAGTGCATCGTCACCGGCCAGTGCCGGAGGCGCCTGACGTTCAGTACCGAGCAGCGCGCAACTCACCAATGCCTGCCATGCCATCGTCCTGCCTCCGTCCCACGCTTACAGCGCCACAAATGCGCCATCGACCCAGGCGCCCAGCGGTCGAAACTGCCGGCCATCCCATTCGCCAAATACCGGCAAACCCTGCCCGCCACTCAGCGCCAGCAGTGGCCAGCCCTGACTGAATCCCGGATGACAGGGCAACAGCCGCGCCGCGCTATCGCGCAGATACCAGGTATTGGCGGCGCTGCGCGCCGGCACCACGTTATCCAGCCGTGCCGGCAGCAGGCCCAGCCAGGGCTGTTGCGCCAGGGCCCCGGCGTAAGCATCGAGCAGCGCCGCGCCATCGGCCCATCCCGGCGGTGCCGCATCCAGAGCGGTCAGGGCACAGGCATTACGCAGCACCGCACGCAGCGGATACTGGCTGGGAAAAAAGCCCAGTTCCGCTTCCAGCCAGCTACCCGGCGCAGCCAGCGGCGTCAGGGTCTGGCTCTGGTGAGCAAAATCGAGCAGCAGCGCCAAACGGCCACAGTCGTGACCCCACAGCCAGGCGCGGCGCATGCGGATCTGCTCCTCTTCCTGCGTGTACTGACCGAGCAGCAGCCAGCGGTCGCGCACCCAGTTCCCATCCGGCACATCCGCCTCGCCCAGGGTCCAGCCGATGCGCCCACGGATATCGGCCTGCAATGTTTCGGGCAAGGTATCCAGGCGCCGATAAGCCTCCAGCAGCAGGAACAGGTGCCCCAGTTGCGCCAGCAGGCGCCCGCTCCAACCTTCACCGCTGGCAGGAATGCTGCCCAGATCGCGCAGCCAGCGCGCCAGTCCCGGAGCCTGGGCATCGACCAGCCGCGCCGCCATGTCGTGCCAGTAGCGCAGTGGCTGGCGCTGCGCCTGCGCCAGTCCCTGGCGGACCAGATCGCGCAGCCAGCGCTCCAGCTCTTCCAGGCCAGCTTCGACCTTGCGCTGCCGGGCGCTGGCCCGCTTGTCGCGGGCGACGGCGCGCTGGGCCTGCTGCTCGGGATCGAGTTCAGTCGCGGCAACGGCACGGGCGGCCTTGCGCTGGGCGTTCTGCGCCCGCTTAGCCTGCCATTCCAGCAGCCATTGCGGCGCCGGTGCGGCGGGCAGCAGACCCGGCTCATCCGCCGCCAGCAGCAGCAGCGCCAGCACATGCTTACAGGGCAACTTGCGACTCGGGCAGGTGCATTTAAACGCGGGCTCGCCGGGCTCGACGCTGATTTGATACAGCGCGCTGCCCTTGCATTCGCCCCACAGGGCCTGCTCATCGTGACCGAGCGTCAGCCATTTGGCGGGGCGCGCCAGACCGCGCGCGGCCTTGATGGACGCCTCATCAGGGGCCAGGGCGAGAACTTGGGCGGCGCTCAGAGTGTTCATGCAGTAGGGGGCTCGGGGCAGGTCCGGCGGAGCGGTTGAACAGTGCCTTCAGTCTAGCCGTCACCGGGCCTGGCGGGAACCCGCAGGGCCAGACGCATGACTGAGTTCAGAGGTCAACTACCCCGCCCTTTAGGGCGGGGCTTGCGGCTGTGCTCGGACGGTCCCTTGTCGTCATTGCACGCTGCATTGGGCATTCAAGCATGGATTCCTGGCATAACATGCGTACCCGTTAGGTCGGTTGACACCCCGGATCAAGGGGCTGCGTTGAAGCAGAGCGACCTCGCTCTTCGTTCCGAGTCTTGATCGATTGCGACCCGTGTGGATTGCTCCACTCAGACGAACAGCGCCAGTATTTTTCTGCACGGGAAACGGTTTACCGCGAGGGTGCCTATGTGCATTACGTCTGATTACATAGGAAGTTATGACTCAATTCAACCCAAAAGCTGACCGCGCTGTGCGCGGTGCGCTATCCCTCCCCGCCGTAAACAGCGGGGCTTCTCGCGCAATTCTGGTGATAAACCAGGTGCTCCCGATCCCGTGGCTACTCCTCTGCCTGCCAGGAGAGAATTGGCGGTGCGGTCACTTGACCCATCTCTCTGCAGACCACTATGGAATTTCTTAAAATTCAATATCGCCCACCGGAGATCACCATGTCGACACCGTCGCACCGCAACCGTCTGATCGACGCTACCAGCCCCTATCTGCGCCAGCACGCGCATAACCCGGTGGACTGGTATCCCTGGGGCGCGGAAGCACTCGACCAGGCCCGCCGCGACAACAAGCCGATCCTGCTGTCGATCGGCTATTCGGCCTGCCACTGGTGCCATGTCATGGCCCATGAATCCTTTGAGGATGACGCCACCGCCGCGCTGATGAATACCCTGTTCATCAACATCAAGGTCGATCGCGAGGAGCGCCCCGACCTGGATCGCATTTACCAGACCGCCTTCCAGTTGCTGCACCGGCGCAGCGGCGGCTGGCCGCTGACCCTGTTTCTGACGCCTGAAGATCAGGTGCCCTTTGTCGGCGGCACCTATTTCCCGCCTGAACCGCGCCATGGCCTGCCGGCATTCCGTGATCTGCTGCAGCAGATCAGCCGCTACTACCAGCACCATCCAGCCGAACTGCGCCAGCAGAATCAGGCGCTGCTGGCCGCCTTGCGCCACGAGACCGAAACCGAAGCGGCCGGCGCGCTCGACACCGCACCGCTGCAGGCCAGTCGCGCGCAGTTGATCAGGCACTTCGATCCGCTGCATGGCGGTTTCGGCAGCGCACCCAAGTTTCCGAACCCGGGCCATCTGGAACGGCTGCTGCGCTGCGATCCGAGTGACGCGCTGGCCAAACAGGCCGCATTGTTCAGTCTGCGCCAGATGGCGCTGGGCGGACTTTATGATCAGCTCGGCGGCGGTTTCTATCGCTATTCGGTCGATGGCGAATGGCGCATCCCGCATTTCGAAAAGATGCTGTACGACAATGGCCTGTTGCTGGCGCTGTATGCCCAGGCCGGGCAGTGCAGTGGCGATCCCCTGCTGCAGACGGTCGCGACGCAAACGGGCGATTGGCTGCTGCGCGAGATGCAGCACCCGGAGGGCGGCTTTTACGCCACGCTCGACGCCGATTCCGCAGGCGAGGAAGGCCGTTTCTATCTGTGGACGCCGGATGAGGCGCGGGCGCTGCTGCCAGCGGAGCAGTATGCCGTCTTTGCCGCGGCCTACGGTCTGGACGCGCCGGCCAATTTTGAAGGCCACGCCTGGCATCTGCACCGGGCGCAGGATACGGCAGCGCTGGCGCAGCGTCTGGGCGTGGATGAAGCAGTGGTGGAGACGCAGCTGGCAGCAGCGCGGCAGACCCTGTTCGCGGCGCGCGCAGCACGGGTCTGGCCGGCGCGCGATGAAAAGATCATCTGCGCCTGGAACGGGCTGGCGATTCGCGGCCTGGCGATTGCCGGGCGCCATCTCGACCGTGCCGATTTTGTAGCAGCAGCAGAACGGGCGCTGGATTTCATCCGCGCGCAGATGTGGCGCGATGGGCGGTTGCGGACGGTTTATAAAGACGGTCAGGCGCCATTGCCAGCCTATCTGGATGACTACGCATTCCTGATCGATGGCATTCTGGAGCTGCTGCACTGCCGCTGGCGCGATGGCGACCTGGATTTTGCCCTGGCGCTGGCCGATGTGCTGCTGCATGGGTTCCAGGACGCGGATGCCGGCGGCTTTTACTTCACCGCCGCCGATCACGAAACACTGATCCAACGCCCCAAGCCGCTGTATGACGAGGCGCTGCCGGCCGGCAATGGCGTGGCCGCACGGGTGCTGGACCTGCTCAGCCAGATCACCGGACATCCGGCCTATCGGGATGCTGCCGAACGCACCCTGCGCTGGGCGATGCCAACGCTCGCCCGCCAGCCGATGGCCAGCGATGCCCTGCTGACGGCACTGGAGAGCTATCTGCGCCCGGGCGAACTGCTGGTGCTGCGCGGCGATCCGCCGGCACTGGGCGACTGGTGGGCGCAGGTGGCCCGGCCCTATGCACCCCGGCGCTTTACCCTGGCCATTCCCCGCGCGGCACACCTGAACGGGGATCTGCTGGCGGCGCGGCGCGCGGGCGCGGCAGCGGTGACCGCCTACCTCTGCCGTGGCCTGGACTGCGCACCACCCATCAGCACATGGACTGAACTGGAGGCGGCGCTGGCAGCTCCGGCAACGTAATTTTCAGCCATCACCGGCGCCGATCAACCATAATTGAGAAGCTACCCGATCCGGGCCAAGGCCACCGGCGGGACTCTGCACAGAACCTTATCACCCTGGAGAGGGCGCACCACCATGACCGTCCATCTTTACTTCTCGCTGATTCCCGAAGCGCTGATCGCCTCGATGCTCACGCCGGAACAGTTCGGGCAGTACTACGCCACGGGCCACAAGTACAAATCCAAAGGTCAGGCGATCTTTTTCGAAGTCGATCCCAGCTTTCGCCACGATTTCTTCGCCATCGAGGAAGGCATCAAGCGCTGCGTGCCGCACCCGGACGGCACCCCGAAGAACTCGGTCTACATCTCGGTTTATCGCGTGCTCGAGCATCTGCCGGTCAGCGCCTTGGGCCAGCTATACCTGAGCACCGCCTATGGCCACACCCTAGGCATCGCGCGCAGCGACACGCTGCCGGCGTCCGAACCGGGCCTGTACCTGTATCAGGACCTGTCGCCGGTCAACAGCCTGGTGGTGAGTACGCAGGATCCGGTGGCCTATTACCACGGGGTTACCCGCCAGCCGGCCAAGTTCATTCGCTTCCCGGGACTGTGCTTCGTCGATCTCGGCCTGGGCGCGCTGGCCAACGATCCGGCTCATGGTGCGCTCGGCGACCTGCCCTACTCCTTCATGCATCACCTGCGCGAGGCACTGCTGGTGCTGGATCCTCAGACCAAGCAAAGCAAGCTGGTGCATCGCGTGCATTCCCTGGAATTCCCCTACCGCATGGTCAGGAGCGGCTTTTACATGGGCAATGGCGAGGATCTGGCATTTTATCCGATGCCGTCCCATGACGTTCTGCGCCGCCAGCATCATCAGTGGTGGCGCTCGGCCAATCTGTAACGGCAGGAGCGGGCAAAAAAACGGCCGGTGCTGGAGCACCGGCCGTTTCGTTTTCACCTGCTGTCCGGTTCAGTAGGGCGGGCGATTGTAATAGCCGGGCGGCGGGCCGTAATCGGGCGCGGGATTGTAATAGCCCTGGCGCTGCATGCGGCGAATCTGGCGCTGCTGGGCGTAGATCTGCTGGTCCTGATAGTCCATCTGGTTGCCAATCGAGCCGCCAATCAGCGCGCCGGCCACGCCACCGGCCACGGCACCGTTGTTATGGTCGAGCTGGTGGCCGATCACGGCACCGGCGGTTGCGCCCGCCAACGCGCCGTTCTGGGTGTGGTAATAGGGTGCACCGGGCGGCGCACAGGCCACGCTCAGGCTCAGGGCCGCAATCGCAAGGGCAAGTTTTAGAGCGGTAGGCATGGCGCTTCTCCAGCAGGCGTCCAGGAATTGTGGATCGGGTGGAAAAAGCGGGCGGTGGACACGCATTGGTACCCCCGCCCAAAACCCGCTGACTTCCACACGCGTCAGGATTCAGTATTGATCTGGGGCCATGAATGCGAACTGAATGCGTCTACAGCAGCGGGATGGGCAGCCAAAAGCGTCTCGTGCGGCTCGCGTTGTCGGGCTGGATACCGGCATTGGCGCAGAAACGGTGATAGGCGGACTCCAGCTTGGCGTTGGGCTTGGGCGCCATGCCCAGTAACCGGCTCAGCATGTCGGTAGCCTGACGGGTGTCCATGGCAGCGGCGTGAGCCTTGCAATTTTCAATGCTGTTGTGGCGATAGCCGATGAAGCGGTTCGATGCGAAGCGCAGCGCACCATCGCTGCCGTTCCAGGCCAGAAAGCAGGTGCCCTGACGCAACAGCCGGTTGTGAAAAGCCTGCTCGCGGCGGTTCGCCGAACACCGATAATGCTCCAGCGTCCACAGGTTGCGGCGCAGATCGTTCAGATTGCTGACGAATTCCAGCGGCAGTACCTGAGTCGACAGGTGCACACTGTCGGTAAAAGTGAAGTCTTCAAAGTGCCTGGTCATGGAATTTTCCTGTTGCAGCTTTTCAATAGGGGCATGGGCGCGGCGCTGTTGCCTCCCTCAGCGCTTGAAGGCGAGCAGCAGAACGCCGCCCGCGACCAGAGCAATGCCGATCCATTCACGAAGGGCGGGGCGCTCACCGAGAAATGCAAATGCGAACAGCGCAACCAGGACCAGACTCAGCTTGTCAACTGGCGCGACTTTCGATGCATCGCCGATCTGGAGGGCGCGGAAATAACACACCCAGGATGCACCCGTCGCCAAGCCGGACAAGCCGAGAAAGAGCCACGTTCTAGCCGGCAGCGTGAAGGGACTGCTCCACTTTCCCGTGAACCAAACGAAGGCGGATAGCACAATCATGATGATGGCTGTACGCACCAGTGTCGCCAAATCTGAATCGACACCTTGAATGCCAATCTTGGCAAAAATGGCGGTGAGTGCAGCAAAGACTGCGGAGAGTAGTGCCCAGTAGAACCAGAGGTTGTGACTTGTCATTCCCGTAACTGTGCTTTTTGGTTAATCTAGAACCCAGACGGTGTGCCGTACTGCAGTTTTCAAATAGCAGAACAGGTTTTAGTGCAGTCTGCGATGACTCGGCCGCTTAGATTAAGCCCTTTGATGCCGCATGCAGAATGGAACGCAGCACACCAGACCCGGAGTCTGAAAAAAACCAAAACAGAAAACCGCAGTTGACTGCAACCGTCATCCAGAAAACTATTTGAAATGACTGCTTTTTTGATTTATGACGCAGGATCTGCTGTGCCATCAGGGCTCCGGGCCAGCCGCCTATCAATCCAAATATATGCAGCGTATTCTCTGGCGTTCTCCAGCGACCCTTTACAGCAGCCGACTTATCAATACAATAGGCAAAAAATGCTGCCAAGCTCATAGCCAGATATGCCGCAAGAATTAGAAACGGCAATTTATCCGTCAACACCATCAGCGCCAAAAAAAAAATAAAAAAGACTGAAAATATCAGTGGAAACACAGCGTACATGGGTAATGCTGTGCGGGCAAAACGGCCTGTTGAGCACACAACTTTAATAGCCTGTATTCGGCCCTTTTCATCCGCTTTTAATTCGTAGCTGACTGCCTGATTTGCCATGGGTCGCGCTTGTCGATCCGCGAATGAACTGATATGCACGAAAACATTCTTGCCGCCCTCATCCGGATTTATAAAGCCAAAACCTTTTTCATTATTCCAGTCAGCTATCTTGCCTTTATATTGCATAAAAACCACACAAAATTAATTAAACAGGGTATTGACTGTTAATGGCATACTCTCACACTCCGTTGTCACTAATAAACTGTTCCTTTTCGCGAAAGCACCCGCAATTTTGTAGTCTGACTTCACAGCACCCATCACCCGATCAAGCGCTTTTCTGTTACAAAAAAGAGACAACAAAAATTCCGTCAGTCGCCCATAAAAAAACCCGCTTTCGCGGGTTTATCAAACAGTTATGCGTAGAAAACAGCTTTCAGCGCCTGAGCTGTTCCAGGGGCGGCAACACCCCATCCAGCACTGCGGCGCGCCAGCCGTGACGCAGGGGCACATCCTCGCCCACCAGCAGCCGTTCCACATCCTCGCGACCGGCCAGCAGTTGCGGCGGAATTCCGCAGGCATGCGCCCGGGCAGCAATCATGGTCAGCAGGATATCCACCTGCTCCACCTGACGCGCTGCCAGTTGCGGCCGCCGGGGTCGCGTCGGCCACTGCTCAGGCAGTTCGGCGCGCGCCGCTGCGATCCGTTCCAGCAGCACCGCGCCATGCCGCGCCAGGGTTGCCGGTGGCAGGTCCTGCGCGCGCGCCAATTCCTCAGGGGTGCGGGGCATGCGCCGGGCCAGATCCAGCAGCGTATGATCGCCAAGAATCCAGCGGCGCGGTCGATCCTGCTGCATTGCCTGGGTCTCGCGCCAGGCTGCCAGCGCCCGCAGCACTGCCCGCTGCACACCCCGCAAACGCGGATGCTCGCGAATCCGCCGCCATGCGTCCTGTGGCTGCGGCTGGTAGCGCTGCGGTTCGCACAGCACGGCGAAATCCTCCGCCAGCGCTGCCAGCCAGTTGCGTTCAATTAGCGCCGCCCGCTGTTGCCGATACAGGTCCGGTAAATAGCGCACATCATCAGCGGCATAGGACAGCCATGCCGGCTCCAGCGGTCGACGCTGCCAATCCGCCCGGGCATGTGCTTTGTCCAGTACCACGCCCAGCCGGCGCGCCACCAGATCGGCGTAACCTATCTGGCTGCCCTCACCGAGCACCAGCGCCGCCAGTTGGGTGTCGAAAATCGGTGCCGGCACCGCGCCGCCGGATTGAAACAGAACCTCCATATCCTGATGCGCGGCGTGCAACACCTTGAGGATGCCGGGGTTGTAGAGCAGCGCCAGCAGGGGGTCCAGCGAGGGCAGCGCCAGCGGGTCGATACAGGCAATCTGGCCGGCGCCGGCGATCTGGATCAGGCACAGCCGCGGATAGTAGCTGCTGTCGCGGATGAACTCGGTATCCAGCGCCAGCATGTCCACGTCGCGCAGGCCGGCGCAGAATCCGGCCAGCGTTGCCTGATCGGTGATGTAGAGCGGTGGCGCGTTCAAGGGCACCGCCAGGATCCGGACTGGCCGCCGCTTTTCTCCAGCAGGCGCACATCGGTTATCACCATGCCGCGATCGACAGCCTTGCACATGTCGTAGATGGTGAGCAGCGCAATCTGCACGGCGGTCAGAGCCTCCATTTCCACACCGGTGCGACCGATGGTCTCCACCGTCGCCTGCACCCGCACCGCGCATTCCTCCGCCAGCGCCTCCAGATCCACCGCCACCCGGCTCAGCGCCAACGGATGGCACAGCGGAATCAGCTCAGCGGTGCGCTTGGCAGCCATGATCCCGGCCAGCCGCGCCACGCCCAGCACATCGCCCTTGGTCTGAGTGCCGGCCACGATCCGTTCCAGCGTGGCCGGCTGCATGCGAATCCAGCCTTCAGCCACCGCCACCCGGTGGGTAACCTCCTTGTCACCCACGTCCACCATATGCGCCGCACCCGCAGCGTTGAAATGCGTCAGCTCCGCCATCGGCCTACTTCGGCATCGCCACCAACAGCGGCACGATCAGCAGCGCGACGATGTTGATGATCTTGATCAACGGATTGACTGCCGGCCCCGCCGTATCCTTGTAGGGATCGCCGACCGTATCGCCCGTAACCGCCGCCTTGTGCGCCTCGGACCCCTTGCCGCCATAGTGACCGTCCTCGATGTACTTCTTGGCGTTATCCCAGGCGCCACCGCCAGCGGTCATGGAAATGGCCACGAACAGCCCGGTGATGATGGTGCCCATCAGCAGCCCGCCCAGAGCCCGGGCGCCCGCATCGCCACCCAGCAGCCAGGCCATGCCAAAAGCCACCACAATCGGCGCCAGCACCGGCAGCAGCGACGGCACCAGCATTTCCTTGATCGCCGCCTTGGTCAGCATGTCCACCGCCCGCGAATAATCAGGCCGCGCCTCGCCGGTCATGATGCCGGCGATCTGCTCGAACTGGCGGCGCACCTCACGCACCACCGCGCCGGCCGCGCGCCCGACCGCCTCCATGGCCATCGCCCCGAACAGGAATGGGATCATGCCGCCGATGAACAGGCCGATGATCACCACCGGATCGCTCAGGTCGAAACTGACCTTCATCCCGGCCGCCTCCAGCTTGTGCTGGAAATCAGCAAACAGCACCAGCGCCGCCAGCCCGGCCGAGCCAATCGCGTAGCCCTTGGTCACCGCCTTGGTGGTGTTGCCCACCGCATCGAGCGGATCAGTGATGGCGCGGATCTTCTCGTCCATTTCCGCCATCTCGGCGATGCCGCCGGCGTTATCCGTGATCGGCCCATAAGCGTCGAGAGCGACGATGATCCCGGTCATCGACAGCATGGCGGTAGCGGCGATAGCAATGCCATACAGCCCCGCCCAGTGATGCGCCAGACCGATGCTCAGGCACACTGCCAGCACCGGCAGGGCCGTGGCCTTCATCGAGATCGCCAGGCCGGCAATGATGTTGGTGGCGTGACCGGTGGTGGACGCTTCGGCGATGCCGCGCACCGGGCGATACTCGGTAGCGGTGTAGTACTCGGTGATCACCACCATGGCCGCAGTCAGCACCAGCCCCACCAGGGCCGAGGCGTAAATACCCCACCAGGAATACTGGCCGTTCTCCCACATCAGCAGCGCGGTGACCGGCAGAAAAATCAGCGCGGCAATCCCACCCGCCACCAGCAGACCGCGATACAGGGCGTTCATGATCTTGCCGCCCTCGCGGGCCTTGACGAAGCGAATGCCGATGATCGAGGCGATGATCGACACCCCGCCCAGTACCAGCGGCAGCGCTACCGCCTTGAAAGCCACCGCCAGATCGGCCGTGAACACCAGACTGCCAACCAGCATGGTGGCGATGATGGTGACGGCGTAGGTCTCGAACAGGTCGGCGGCCATGCCAGCGCAATCGCCGACGTTATCCCCGACGTTATCGGCGATCACCGCCGGGTTGCGCGGATCGTCCTCGGGAATACCGGCCTCGACCTTGCCGACCAGATCCGCGCCAACATCAGCGCCCTTGGTGAAAATGCCGCCGCCGAGCCGGGCGAAAATCGAAATCAGTGAGCCACCAAAACCCAGTCCGATCAACGGCCCCAGGTCCGGCAGCGTTTCGGGATTGGGATTGAGCAGCACCAGCGCGACGTAATAGCCGGCCACGCCGAGCAAACCCAGGCCGACCACCAGCAGGCCGGTGATCGCGCCGCCGCGAAAGGCCACTTCCAGCGCCGCGTTCAGGCCCTCGTGGGCAGCCTGGGCGGTGCGGACATTGGCGCGCACCGAAACGTACATGCCGATATAGCCGGCCGCCGCCGAACACAGCGCGCCGATGGCAAAGCCGGTGGCGGTCAGCAGGCCCTTCTCGGCGCCATAGGCGTAGTAGATCAGGGCGGCGATCAGCACGCCGACTACGGCTATGGTCAGATATTGCCGGTTCAGGTAGGCGCGCGCGCCCTCCTGGATGGCAGCGGCAATTTCCTGCATCCTGGCATTGCCGGCATCCTTGGCCAGAATCCAGCGTACCGACTGGACACCGTAGATGAGTGCGCCCAGGGCGCAGAGTAACGCGAAGATCAGGCCTATTGCCGCCATGACGCAAATCCTCCAGCAACGGGATGAAGGGCTCGCATGGTTCCTCCTCGTTCTACTCGTTTTGGTTAGATGATGCGGCACTGCCTGACGCGGCGCGCATGCGCGATGCCCGGCGGAAACCGCTTTCCATTTTTAACGGGACTTTCGCTTTTCGTCATTCCCGCGTATGCGGGAATCCAGTAGCGTGTTGAAAAGAATGGATACCCGCTTTCGCGGGTATGACGGAAAAAGTCAGGTAAGCGAACGTCCTGTTTAATAAAGTTAAGAACAAGAATCGGGTTAAAACGACTGCGCCGCGCAGGCGGGGCCGGCGCGGCGCGGATGGGGCGCGGATACAACGACGGCCGCTCCGCTCGGAGCGAGACGGGTCGTGCCCGGCCGGTATTATTGCTTGCTGTTGTGGCGTTCCACGCTCAGCATCACCTCGTGCTTGGCTTCCTCAACGCCACCCCAGCCGTCGATGCGCACCCACTTGCCAGAGTCAAGATCCTTATAGTGCTGGAAGAAGTGGGCGATGCGGGCCAACAGAGTCTTGGACATCTGTTCGTAGGATTCAATATTGTCGAACTGGGTGCATTCCTTCTTGATCGGCACCGCCAGGATCTTGGCGTCACCGCCGCTCTCATCGGTCATCTTCAGCACGCCCAGAGGCCGGGCGCGCACCACACAACCACTGATCACCGGCAGCGGCGCCACCACCAGCACGTCCAGCGGGTCGCCATCCTCGCACAGAGTGTGGGGGATATAGCCGTAGTTGCAGGGATAGTGCATGGCGGCGTTCATGAAGCGGTCCACGAACAAAGCGCCGCTCTCCTTATCGACCTCATACTTGACCGGGTCGGAATGCGCCGGGATTTCGATGATGACGTTGAATTCCTCAGGGAGGTTGTGACCGGCGCCCACTCTGTCCAGAATCATGGCGTTACCCTTCTTGTGCGGTTTATGAGGGAATGCGTTGCAAGGCAGCTTAATACTACAACAAGCCCGGCCTCTTGGCAGCGGTCGCGATCTGTTGGTGCGGCCTTCCTGTACACGCCGGGCGGGTATGCAGGATCAACTTGAACTATTATTTCAGATGTTTTCGGCAATTCCCGCCGTTTTCCCGCCCCTACAAGAAAGAGTAAAAAGCCATGAGAATCGTTCTGCTAGGCGCCCCTGGTTCTGGCAAGGGCACGCAAACCGATGCCATCATCGCCCGCTATGGTGTGTCCACGGTTGCAACAGGTGATCTGCTGCGTGCCGAGGTCGCCGCCGGCACCGCGCTCGGCCAGCAGGCCAAGCCGTACATGGACGCTGGCGAGCTGGTGCCCTTCGACATCGTGCTGGGCATGATCGAAAACGGTCTGCGCAGCCTGGCCGCGACCAATCCCAGGGGCTTCATGATGGACGGCTTCCCGCGCGACCTGGCCCAGGCCGAGGCGCTCGACCGCATCCTGGCCAAGCTCAACCAGCCGCTTGATCTGGTGCTGTTCTTCGATGTGGACTATGAGGAGATCGTCAAGCGCCTGCTCGGCCGCGGCCGCGCCGACGATAACGAGGACACCATCCGCAACCGGCTGCGGGTCTATGAGGAAAAGACCGCGCCGCTGATCGACTACTACACCAACAAGGGCCTGCTGCGCACCATCAAGGGTACTGGCAGCATCGATGAGATTGGCGCGCGCATCCGCGCCGCGCTGGATGAAATCGCCTGAGCCATCACAGCGCCGCCCGCTTGCACATAAGCAAGCGGACGGTTGTCATAGCGCTGCTCAGCCGCCTAGATAGGCGCGGCGCACTTCGTCATTAGCCAGCAGATTAGCGCCACTGTCGGCCAGCACGATCCGGCCGTTTTCCAGCACATAGCCCCGGTCCGCCAGTTGCAGGGCGCGGTGGGCGTTCTGCTCGACCAGGAAGATGGTCACGCCTTCCTCGCGGATTTCCTTCAGGATCTGGAAAATCTGCGCGATGATGATCGGTGCCAGGCCCAGCGACGGTTCATCCAGCAGCAGCAGGTTGGGTCGGCTCATCAGCGCACGACCAATGGCCAGCATCTGCTGTTCGCCGCCGGACAGAGTGCCGCCGCGCTGGGCACGCCGCTCCTTCAGGCGCGGGAACAGGGTAAATACCCGATCCAGGTCAGTCTCCAGCCGCGCCTTGTCGGCAAAAAAACCGCCCATCTGCAGATTTTCCTGCACGGTCAGGCCGGGGAAGATACGCCGTCCCTCCGGCACCAGCGCCAGCCCGCATTGCATGATGACGTGAGTGGGCTTGTGGGTGATGTCCTGTCCTTCGAACAGTACCGTGCCCTGGCTGGCCTGTGGCGACCCGCAGATGGTCAGCAGCAGGGTGCTTTTGCCGGCGCCGTTCGCGCCAATCAGGGTGACGATCTCGCCGGGATGCACATCCAGCGACACCCCCTTGAGCGCCTCGATCTGGCCATAGAAGGTGTGGACGTTTTCCAGTTTCAGCATCATCACTCTTCTCCCAGATACGCCTTGATCACCTTGGGATTGCTGCGAATCTCCGCCGGCGTACCGGTCGCAATGGGCCGACCATATTCCATGACCAGGATGCGGTCGGAAATGCCCATGACCAGACTCATGTCATGTTCAATCAGCAGCACTGCCACGCCATGCCCGGCGCGCAGCTCGTTGATCAGGCGGTCCAGATCGCGGGTTTCCTGCGGGTTCAGGCCCGCCGCCGGCTCGTCGAGCATCAGCAGCTTCGGCTGCGTGATCATGCAGCGGGCGATCTCCAGGCGACGCTGTTGCCCGTAAGCGAGATTGCCGGCCTCGCGGTTGGCGACCGCCAGCAGCCCGACCTTTTCCAGCCAGAACGCGGCCCGGTCCAAGGCCTCGGCCTCGGCGCGGCGATAGCGGGGCGTCTTGAACAGCCCGGCCAGCAGCCCGGTTTCCAGTTGGGTGTGTTGCGAGATCAGCAGGTTCTCGACCACGGTCATGGTCTTGAACAGGCGCACGTTCTGGAAGGTGCGCACCAGTCCACACTGGGCAATGCGATGGCTGGGCAGGTGGTGGATCGGCTGACCATCCAGCACCACGCTGCCGGTGGTGGGCCGGTAGAAGCCGCCGACGCAATTGAACACCGTGGTCTTGCCGGCGCCATTCGGGCCGATGATGGCGAAAATCTGGTCCGGCAGAACATCGAACTGCACGCCATCCACGGCCAGCAGACCACCAAAGCGCATGCTCAGATCGCGTACCTGCAGCAGCGGCGACGCACCCGTGGCAGGAGTGGTCTTTGCCAGGTCCAGGCTCATCGCGTTGCCTCCGCATGTTCCGGCAGTTGCAGTTTGGGACGGGAGGCGGGCAGCAGGCCCTGCGGTCGCCAGATCATCATCAGCACCATCACCAGGCCAAAGGCCAGCATCCGGTATTCGTCAAACTCACGCGCCAGCTCCGGCAGAGCGGTGATCGCAATCGCCGCCAGCATGACGCCAAGCTGTGAACCCATGCCGCCCAGCACCACGATCGCCAGCACCATCGCCGATTCGATGAAGGTGAAGGATTCCGGGTTGATATGGCCCTGGCGCGCGGCGAAAAAGGCTCCAGCCAGACCGGCGAAGGCCGCGCTCAGCGCCAATGCCGACAGCTTGATCACGGTCGGATTCAGGCCCAGCGAACGACAGGCGATCTCATCCTCACGCAGCGCCTCCCAGGCCCGGCCCAGTGGCATGCGCAACAGGCGGTTGATCACGAACAAAATCAGCAGCACCAGCGCCAGTCCCAGCAGATAGAGGAAAATCACCCCATAGTCACCGCTGTAGTCCAGGCCGAAAAACTCGTGAAAGGTGGTGCCGCCTTCCCTGGCACGGCGGCTGAATTCCAAACCGAGCAGGGTCGGGCGCGGAATGTTGCCGATGCCGTCCGGGCCGCCGGTCAGGACATTCAGATTGTTCAGCAACAGGCGGATGATCTCGCCAAAGCCGAGCGTGACAATAGCCAGATAATCACCGCGCAGGCGCAACACCGGCATGCCAAGCAGGAAGCCGGTCAGCGCCGCCAGCGCGCCGGCTACCGGCAAACTCAGCCAGAAGGACAGACCAAACTGCTGGGCCAGCAGCGCGTAGGTATAGGCGCCGACCGCGTAAAAGGCGGCGTAGCCGAGCACCAACAGGCCAGCAAAGCCGACCACGATGTTCAGGCCCAGACCGAGCATCACGTAGATCAGCGCCAGGGTCATCACGTCCACCGCGCCGCGTGAAGCCGTGAACGGCCAGATCAGCGCCGCCGCCAGCAGCAGCATCCAGAACAGCCGTTGCCAGCGCGCCTGCTGACGCATCCGGCCCAGGGCGCCGCTCAGGGCACTGTCACGGTAGAACGCCGCCAGATGCACACGGTCCCACAGTTGCCGCAGCGGCGCCTCGAACAGCCGCAGCAGAAACACGATAATCACCGCGACGATCACCGGGGTCGGCGTGCGATTGAGCGAAACGTTGACGCCATCGACATGGATGCGCAGGCCAAGAATCGGAATCAGCAGCACGGCGGTCAGCACCGCCGACAACAGGGCTCCAGGCAGTACACGGCGCATGGCTTACACCTTTTCCACGTCGGGGCGGCCAAGCAGGCCGGTCGGCCGCACCAGCAGGACGCCAATCAGCAGACCAAAGGCCACCACGTCCTTGTACTCGGTTTGCAGATAGGCCGAGGCGAAACTCTCCGCCAGACCCAGCACCACCCCGCCGAGCATCGCCCCGGGAATGCTGCCAATGCCACCGAGCACCGCAGCGGTAAAGGCTTTCAGACCGGCGATAAAGCCGATGAAGGGATTGACCAGACCGTAATACATCGACACCAGAACCCCGGCCACCGCGGCCAGCGCCGCGCCCAGCACGAAGGTCAGGGCAATCACCCGGTCGGTATCGATGCCGAGCAGGTTGGCCATGGCGCGATCCTCGGAGCAGGCGCGGCAGGCACGCCCCATGCGCGAGCGGCCAATAAACAGGGTCAGGCCGGTCATGAAGGACACGGTAACCACTGCAATCAGCACCTGCATGTAGGACAGGTAGACCTGAAAGTCGCCTTCCGGCCCGAAGCGCCAGCCACCGGTCAGCACCGGCTGCATCGACACATCGCGCGCACCCTGGCCGAGCTGTACATAGTTCTGCAGGAAGATCGACACACCGATGGCTGAGATCAGCGGCACCAGGCGCGGACTGCCGCGCAGCGGTCGGTAGGCGAGCCGCTCCACGGTCCAGCCATAGGAACCGGTGACCAGGATGCTGATGGCCAGCGTGGCCAGCAGGACCAGCGAGATGCTGTCTACACCAAGCAGGCCAAGCACGGTGATGACCAGCAGGCCGACGTAGGCGCCGATCATGTAAATCTCGCCATGGGCGAAGTTGATCATGCCGATGATGCCGTACACCATGGTGTAGCCGATGGCGATCAGGGCGTAGATACTGCCCAGGGTCAGACCGTTGATGATCTGCTGAATAAATTCGAGGAGTGAGAAACCGGACATGGGCGCCGCGTCTGCAAGGTGAGGGGGATGCGTGAAACCTGAGGGGTGGGCGCGAGACGCGCTTGCGCCTCACCCCTGACCCCTCAACCCGGACTCATGGATTACTTGACGGGCGTCTTGGTGGCGTCGGCGTGCCACGCGAAAATGACGAACTCAAATTCCTTCAGGTCGCCGTTATCCTTGAATGCCACCTTGCCGATCGGGGTCTGGAAGCTGTTCTTGCGGATGTATTCGGCCAGCTTGACCGGATCCTCGGTCTTGGCGCCCTTGATGGCGTCGGTGATGATTTCCACCGCCGCGTAGGACGGCATCACGAACGGGCCGCTGGCGTCCTGGTTCTTGGCCTTGAAGGCGGCGACCAGTTCAGCATTGGCCGGATCGGTGCTGAAATCAGCCGGCAGCGTGACCAGCAGCCCTTCCGAGGCCGGGCCGGCGATGGCGCTGATGTCCTTGTTGCCGACGCCTTCCGGACCCATGTACTTGGCGTCAAAACCCTGCTCGCGCGACTGGCGCAGCAGCAGGCCCAGTTCCGGGTGATAGCCGCCGTAATAGACGAAATCGACGCCGTCCTTCTTCATCTTGGTGATCAGGGCGGAAAAGTCGGTCTGGCCCTTGTTGATGCCCTCAAACAGCACCGGCTTCATGCCAGCGGCCTCGACGGTCTTCTTCACTTCCTTGGCGATGCCTTCGCCGTACTGCTGCTTGTCATGCAGGATCGCCAGCTTCTTGGGCTTGATCTGGGTGGCGATGTACTTGCCGGCGGTCGGGCCCTGCTGGTCATCGGTGCCGATGGTGCGGAACACCATCTTGTAGCCCTGCTGGGTGATGGCCGGGTTGGTGGCCGCCGGGGTGATCATCAGGATGCCTTCCTCCTCGTACAGCTTGGAGGCGGGCTGAGTGGACCCGGAGCACAGATGGCCGACCACATACTTGATCTTCTGGTTGACGATCTGGTTGGCGACGGCGACCGCCTGCTTGGGCTCGCACACGTCGTCGATCAGCACCGCTTCCAGTTTCTTGCCATTAACGCCGCCCTTGGCGTTGATCTGCTCGACCGCCATCTTGGCGCCGATCATCTGCATGTCGCCATACTGGGCGACCGGGCCGGTGATCGGGCCGGCCACGGCAATCTTGATCACATCGGCGGCCTGCGCCAGACCACCCAGACCCAGGATAACCGCGCCGACGGCGGCGCTCAGGACACTACGGCTGAAGGTATTCATCAGGCGATTCCTCTCCTCGTGAGATGGCTTTACATAACTGCCCGCGTCGCCCCGGACGCGTAACCGGTAAAGAATTAACCAAATTCCCGGTGAGAACAAGCCAGAGCGGAAAAAAACGACGGATCAGATGACCTTGGAAAAGCGGCGCTGCCCGTGTTCGCGCAGGTAGCGATCAAACGCCATGCAGATGTTGCGAATCAACAGCCGGCCCGGCGGCAGCACCCGGATGCCGCTTGCCGATACGGCCAGCAGTCCATCCGCCTGCAGCTCGGCCAGCGCCGCCAGTTCAGCGGCGAAATAGTCGCCAAACACGATGCCGTACTGGCGCTCGATGGTGGCGAATTCCAGGCTGAAATGGCAGATCAGCGCAGTAATCACCGCCCGCCGCAAGCGGTCATCGGCATCCAGGCGCACGCCGCGAAACACCGGCAACTGACCGGCATCGATGCGTGCGTAGTAGTCCTCCAGCCCTTTCAGATTCTGGCTGTAGCTGTCGCCTATCATGCCGATCGAGGTCGCGCCCAGCCCGATCAGGTCGCAATCGGCATGGGTGCTGTAGCCCTGAAAATTGCGGTACAGAGTACCGGCCTGCTGCGCCCGCGCCAGCTCATCGTCGGGCTTGGCGAAGTGGTCCATGCCGATATAGACGTAGCCGGCGGCGGTCAGCCGTTCGATCACCCGGCCAAGAATCTCCAGTTTCACCACGGGCGCCGGCAGCGCGGCGGCATCGATCTGCCGCTGGGTCTTGAACAGCTCAGGCAGGTGGGCGTAGTTGAACACCGAAATCCGGTCCGGTGACTGCTCGATGATCGCCTCCACCGTGCGGCCAAAGCTGGCCACGCTCTGCAGCGGCAGGCCATAAATCAGATCGACGCTGATCGATTTGAAGCCCTCGCGGCGCGCAGCCTCCATCACGCTCAGGGTCAGCTCGGGCGACTGCAGGCGATTGACCGCCTTTTGCACCGCCGGATCGAAATCCTGCACGCCCAGGCTCAGCCGGTTAAAGCCCAGCTCACGCAGCAGGGCAATCGTGCCGCCATCGGTCTCGCGCGGATCGACTTCGATCGAATACTCGCCACGGTCATCGTCCAGCAGGCGGAAGTGCGCGCCGGTGAACTGCATCAGCTCGCGCATCTCGGCGGCGCTGATAAAGGTCGGCGTTCCGCCACCCCAGTGCAGTTGAGTCACTGGCCGCTCGCGGTCGAACAGCGCGCCCTGCAGGGCAATCTCGCGCTGCAGGTGATCCAGATACGGCGCGGCATGGCGCCGGTTCTTGGTGACGATCTTGTTGCAGGCGCAGTAAAAGCACACCGTGTCGCAGAACGGGATATGCAGATACAGCGACAGCGGCCGGCCACTGGCATTGCTGGCCCGTGCCTGCGCTGCATACTCGCTGGCGCCAAAGCCGTCATGAAACTGCACGGCAGTCGGATAGGAGGTATAGCGCGGCCCGGCCTTGTCATACTTGCTGATCAGGGCCGGATCGAACACGAGCGTGGTATCCATGACTCTCCCTCAGAAGCGACGCAACTGCGCGGCATTGAGCAGAAACACACCCTGGCCGCCACGTTCAAATTCCAGCCAGGTGAACGGCGCCTCGGGAAAGGCATCGCTCAGCGCATACTGGGCATCGCCGACCTCGACGATCAGCAGGCCCTCCGGCGCCAGGTAATCGGCAGCTTCGCTGAGAATCTCCACGACTACGTCCAACCCGGCAACGCCAGCGGCCAGGCCCAGACGTGGCTCATAGTGATATTCGGCCGGCAGAGTATCGAGCTCGGCCTGCGCGACGTAGGGCGGGTTGCTGATGATCAGATCATAGCGGCGGCCCTTGAGCGCCGAGAACAGGTCGGACTGGATCACCTCGACCTGCTCTTCCAGGCCATGTTCGGCGACATTGCGCCGCGCGACCTCCAGAGCATCGGCGGAGATATCGACCAGATCGACCCGCGCCTCGGGGAAGGCGTAGGCACAGGCGATGCCGATGCAACCGCTGCCGGTACCCAGATCGAGAATGCTGTTCACGGCATGGCTGCCGGTCAGCCAGGGTGCGAACTGGCGCTCGATCAATTCGGCCAGCGGCGAGCGCGGCACCAGCACCCGCTCATCGACATAGAACGGCAGCCCCATGAACCAGGCGCGCTGGGTCAGATAGGCGGCCGGGCGGCGCTCGCTGACCCGCCGCTCCAGCAGGCGCAGCGCGGCCTGCTTTTCCGGTGGCGTCAGTCGCGCCTGGAAATAGTCGCTCTGCAGGTCCGGCGGCAGGTGCAGGGCGTGCAGCACCAGAGCCGCCGCTTCATCAAGGGCATTATCGGTGCCGTGGCCAAAGTGCAGGCCGACCTCGTTCATGCGGCTGGCGCCCCAGCGGATCAAGTCGCGAATGGTATCCAGATAGGGCAGGACGTCGTGGCTGGTCATGGAATCTCAAAGCCTGGGCGGGTAAGGAAAGTACTGCGATGGAATGCCGTGCATTCTACTGATTTGCGGATCGACCGGGTACCGAAGCGGTTTTTGGTATGCTGCGCAGGCCTTGGATAAAACCGTTGCCCCTGTTGGACAAAACCGCTGCTCCTAAAACAAAAGGATGCCTCCATGTCGAACCCCGTCGCGCCCAACCCCACCCCAGTGGCGCACCTTGCCTCAGCCAGCCTGGGCGAGCGGCTGCGCTACCTGCCGCACTATCTGTTACCGCAGCGCCTGCTGACCGCCCTGACCTATCGGGTGACGCGGGTCCGCATACCCTGGTTCAAGGATGCACTGATCCGCGGTTTCAGCCGCCATTTCCGGGTGGATCTGAGCGAGGCGCTGGAGCCGAACCCGCGCGCCTATGCCGATTTCAACGCCTTCTTCACGCGCCCGCTGCGCCCCGATGCCCGGCCGCTGACCAGCGGCGAGCGGGCGCTGTGCTGTCCGGTGGATGGCGCGGTCAGTCAGGCCGGCACGGCTGCCGCCGATACCCTGTTGCAGGCCAAAGGGCGCCTGTTCTCACTGACCGCGCTGCTCGGTGGCGATGGGCAACTGGCGCAGCCTTTCCAGAATGGCAGCTTCGCAACGCTGTATCTATCGCCGCGCGACTATCACCGCATTCACATGCCACTGGCCGGACAGTTACGCACCATGCTGCATATTCCCGGCAGGCTGTTCAGCGTATCGCCTCTGACCACACGCGTGGTGCCGGAACTGTTCGCGCGTAACGAACGGGTGGTGACCGTGTTCGAGACCGCCGCCGGGCCGATGGCGCTGGTGCTGGTCGGTGCGATCAATGTCGCTTCGATCGAAACGGTGTGGGCCGGAGCGATCACACCGCCGCTGGGTACGACTGTGCGCCGCTGGGATTATCCACGCAGCGGCGAAGGCGCGGTGCACCTGGCGCGCGGCGCCGAGATGGGCCGTTTCAACATGGGTTCGACGGTGATCGTGCTGTTCGGACCGGGCGCGGTGCGCTGGGAGAATGAGATCCGCGCCGGCGCAACTCTGCGCATGGGCCGGCGGCTGGGCAAAATAACGCAAACAGCCGGCGCAGCGTGATCCGCCACCCGGGCGCGACTCAGGCGCGGTCGAAGGGAAAAGCCAGCACCGCATCCAGCGCGGTCGCGCCAGACGCCAGCATCACCAGCCGGTCAAAGCCCAGCGCTACCCCGGCGCAGGCCGGCAGTCCCACGGCCAGCGCCGCCAGCAGATGCTCATCCAGCGGCATTGGAACCTGACCTTGCGCCTGCCGCGCCGCATTCTCCTGCATGAAGCGACGGCGCTGCTCGGCGGCATCGCCCAGTTCGTGGAAGCCGTTAGCCAGTTCGACACCGTGCAGATACAGCTCGAAGCGCTCGCCCAGCGGGGGATCATCCGGCCGCAGCCGGGCCAGCGCTGCCTGCGCAGCCGGATAGTCGTACACGAAGGTCAAACGCCCCTGCCCCAGATGCGGTTCGATGCAGTGGGTCAGCAGCAAATCCAGCCAGGGATCGACTGCATCGCCCGGCATGCCGGGCGGAATCGATAGCCCGGCGCGCTCAGCACAAGCCGCCAGTTCCGCCACCGTGCTCCGGTGCGGGTCTACACCCAGATGGCGCTGAAAAATCTCCCGATAGCTGAGCCGCTCTGCCGCCGCTAATGGCAGCCGCCCAGCCAGCAGCAGGGTGACCAGTTCGGCTACTTCGTCCATCAGCCGGTGATGATCAAAGCCGAGCCGGTACCATTCCAGCAGAGTGAATTCGGGATTATGACGGCGACCGGCTTCGCCATCGCGGAACACGCGTGCAATCTGATAGATGCAACCGCTGCCCGCCGCCAGCAGCCGCTTCATCGGGAATTCCGGCGAGGTGTGCAAATACAGCGTCTGGCCATGGCGTGGCCCGGGGCCGTGATAGACCGTCGCGAAGCTGTGCAGATGGGGATCGCTGATTGCCGCCGCCGACAGCAGCGGCGTTTCCACTTCCAGCACGGCGCGCGCGGCGAAGAAGGCGCGAATCGTAGCCAGCAGCGCAGCGCGCAGACGCAGCGTGTCCCAGCAGGCGCTTGGCCGCCACGCCGTATCGACCGGTGGCATCGCTCAGGCGCGCCGCGCGTGCAACAGCGGCGCGGGCGCCACGCACACCTGATTACGGCCGCCGTTCTTCGCCCCGTACAGCGCCATATCGGCACGCTGGATCAGGTCCAGCAGAGCCTCACGCGGCTGGCGCACCGCCACACCAATGCTCACCGTCACCACGCGATCGGCCATCGGCTCGGCAAAGCGCAGCGCCGCAATCCTGGCCCGCAACCGTTCGGCAAAGAGCGTGATATGCGCCACCGCCTCGCCGACCGCGAAGACCGCGAATTCCTCACCGCCGAGGCGCACCGGGATATCGCTGCTGCGCACACTCTCGATCAGGGTAGCAGCCACCTGACGTAATACCACGTCACCCTGATTATGGCCGTAGGTATCGTTGATGCTCTTGAAGTGATCGATATCGATCATCAGCATCGCCACCGGGTTGCCGGGGTTGCGATCCTGAATCTCGCACAGGCGCTGCACCACTTCCTGCATGTAGATGCGGGTGAACAACCCGGTGAGCGGGTCGCGGATCGAGCGCTCGTAGATGCGCTGCCGCTCCAGGTCAAGCTGGCGATAGATCACCTCGCGCTCCACCGCGACCTGCAGCGGCACGCTCATCTGCTCAACCACCTGCTGCAGTTCCTCGGTCGAACTGGCCGGAGCACTGAGGTGAATGATCGCCACCGCCTGCGCCGTGCCGCGCTCCGGGTCAAATAGCGGCAGGGTCAAGGACGGCCCAATACTGGAGTCGCTGGCCAGGATGAAGGCGTCGGCCGCGCCCGCAGCGTTCAGCTCGCGCCACTGCTTGTGATCCAGATCCAGAATCCGCGCGACTGCCGACGGCGGATCCGCCTCGATGCCACGATAGCGGCTCTCGGGCGACAGATGCAGGACCCGCCCGCCGTCGAGCCGGGCATAGAATTCCAGCGAGAGCGCCGGCAAAAAACGCTGGGTGATATCGAGCAGGCTGCCGGCGATATCGCGAAAATCGCGATAGACCAGCATGGTCTTGGTGATATCGCGCAAGGTCTGGTTCAGCTGCGACAGCTTCTGAATATCAGTATTACCGCGGGCAATCAGGTACAGGCCGCACTCCAGGGTCTTGAGCTTCTCGATCATGAACGTGACCAGAGGCTCGGGAATGATCGAACCGTGCTGCGGCGCGATCATGCGCACCGGGTATTTCTCAATCGAGCGCAGTGCATAGCCGAGGATGTCGCGACTCGGCATGTAGTGCTCGTGGAAGGGCCGCAGCGCCTCGAAGTAATTCTCATCCTGAGCGACCAGGGAAAACTCCGGGGTCAGGCCGCCAAACAGATCGCTGGAAAACAGTACCCGCGACACAGGATCAAAGCTGCAGATCGCCCCGGGAAAATGCGCATAGGGCGTGAAGACGAAATCCAGGCGCCGATCCTGCAGTTCCAGGGTCCAGTCGTGTGCATCGACCAGCCAGAACGGCAGGTTCAGACCGTAATGCTTGACCAGCATCTGCGTGCGCCAGTGCGTCACCAGCAGGGCATCATCGCGACTGATCAACTGGTCGATCAGCGGCAGCGCGCCGGTGATATCCGGGTCCTGATGATGACAGACAAAGTAGCGAATCGACGAAAAGGGGATGATTTCCTCGATCTTGCGCAGGGTGTGCCGGAAGGTGAGCTGCGATCCAGGATCGAACAGCACCGACTGATTACCCTGCTCCAGCAGGTAGACGTGGCATTGAAAGATATCGTTTTCCTGCCGGTGCCCCACCCACCAGATCCGGTCCGCCACCTGGATTGCGTGGTTGGTATCCGCATGCTCAAGATCGTCGATCGTATAGGGTGTCATCGTGTGCGCTCCAGCGGCGTTATCGACTGGGAATCGGCGGGAAAACGAACTGCTACGGCAGCAGGGTTATTCCTTGACCCGGGAGACGTATTCGCCCGTGCGGGTATCGACCTTGATCACCTCGCCGCTCTGCACGAACAGCGGCACGCGCACCACCGCGCCGGTTTCCAGGGTCGCCGGCTTACCGCCACCACCGGAGGTATCGCCGCGCAGGCCCGGATCGGTCTCGATGATGGTCATGATCACGAAATTGGGCGGGGCCACGCTCAGCGGTGCGCCGTTCCACAGCGTCACCTGACACAACGCCTCTTCCTTCAGCCATTTGGCGGAATCACCCATGGCGGCGGCATCGGCGGTGAGCTGTTCGTAGCTCTGCGGGTCCATGAAATGCCAGTATTCACCATCGTTATAGAGATACTGCAATTCAACATCGACCACATCGGCACCTTCGACGGTATCCCCCGACTTGAAGGTGCGTTCAATGACCCGACCGCTCTTCAGATTGCGCACCTTGACCCGGTTGAAGGCCTGGCCCTTGCCGGGCTTAACGAACTCGTTCTCGACGATGGCATAGGGGTCGCCATCCATCATGATCTTCAGCCCGCTTTTGAATTCATTGGTACTATAAGTTGCCATGCCAAACCTGCCTGGATTGTGAATGTGGGACCAAAAAGGAACCTATGATAACGGCAAAGTCAACCCTGCGTCAGGTGCCGCTCTGGCAGCGCGAACTGGCCCGAGCCATCACCGATCCGGCAGAACTGCTGCGGGTACTGGAACTCGACCCGGCGCTGTTGCCGGCGGCGACTGCAGCGGCGGCCCGGTTTGCGCTGCGCGTGCCACGCGGTTTTGTCGCCCGGATGCAGCGTGGCGATCCCGCCGATCCGCTGCTGCGCCAGGTCCTGCCGCTTGAGGCCGAGCTGGCCGAGATGCCCGGTTTTATCGCCGATCCGGTCGGCGAGCACGCGGCCCTGGCGGCGCCGGGCCTGCTGCATAAATACCACGGCCGGGCGCTGCTCATGGTCACTGCTGCCTGCGCGGTGCACTGCCGCTACTGCTTCCGCCGCGAATTTCCCTATGCCGGGCAGCACAGCGGCGCTGACCACTGGAGCACGGCACTGGCTTATCTGCGCGCCGATCCGGACATTCACGAAGTGATCCTCAGCGGTGGCGATCCGCTGTCGCTGTCCGACCGGCGCCTGGGTGAAGTGCTGGCCGAACTGGCGCGTCTGCCACAACTGCGCCGCCTGCGCATTCACAGCCGCCAGCCGATCGTCCTGCCCGAGCGGGTCGATGATGGACTGCTAACGCTGCTCAGCGGCTGCCCGTGGCCGGTGGTGCTGGTGACGCACGCCAATCATCCCCAGGAAATCGATGCCGCAGTGATCGCAGCGCTGCGCCGGCTGGGCGCTGCCGGCATCACCCTGCTCAATCAGGCGGTACTGCTGCGCGCGGTCAATGACGATGCCGGGACCCTGGCGACGCTGAACGAAACCCTGTTCGCCGCGGGTGTCCTGCCCTATTACCTGCATCAGCTCGACCGGGTGCGCGGTGCGGCACACTTCGAGGTGAACGATATCCAGGCATCAGCTATCATGGAGACACTGCGCCAGCGCCTGCCGGGTTATCTGGTGCCGCGCCTGGTCCGGGAACAGCCCGGCCAGCCGGCCAAGACCCCAGTCGCCTAAGGTGCCGGCTCATTCCGGTTTACCACGGCAGCGTCCGGCTACCAGAGAGGTTGGAAAGCGTGCCCGAATCCCCTGTCGTTAATCTGCTGATCGTCGATCGCTCGCGGCCTGACATCGAGCACATCATCAAAACCCTTGAAGGTGACGGTTACCAGCTGGAACTGACCCAGGCCAGCGACGTAGAAACCGTGCGCAGCACCATCGATTATCAGCCCCTGGATCTGCTCCTGCTGCGCCTGGGCGAAGACTTACCTACCGTCGCCGAAGTGCGCCTGATGATTGTCGAAGCCCGTCAGGACATCCCGATCATCGCCGTCATCGACGACGAACAGCGCCCGCTGCGCAAACCGCCCCGCCTGCTCGACGAAGGCGCCGACAACTACATCTACCTTGATGACGCCGATCATCTGGTCGCGGTGGTGCGCAAGGAACTGCGCCACCTGCAGGATCGCAAGCGCGAACAGTCCTTCGAGATTCGCTTCAAGGAAAGTGAAAACCGCAGCGCCGCCCTGCTCGACAATATCCAGGAAGCCATCGCCTATATTCACGAAGGCATACATGCCTACGCCAATCCCGCCTATCTGAAACTGTTTGGCTACGGCCACGCCGACGAACTGGCGCAGATCCAGATGGTGCACATGGTGCCGCCCGGTTACCGCGACACCCTCAAGAGCGTCATGCGCCGCAGCACCCGCTCCGGCAAGGCGGTCGAACCGATCGAACTGGTCGGGGTGCGCAGCAACGGCCAGACCTTCCCAATCCTGCTCGAATGTGCGCCGACGCGCATGAACGATGAACCCTGCACACAGATCATCGTCCGTGATGCCACCCCGGAAAAAAGCGCCTACAACCAGCAGCTCGAAGACCTGCTCAAGTACGACGATGCCACCGGCTTCTATACGCGGCGCTTCTTCCTGGAAACGCTGGAGATCGACCACGACGGCACGGTGCTGTACATCCTGTTTAACGACTATGCCTCGATCCGCTATGCCCTTGGCTTTGAAGCCATCGAGCAGTTCATGATCGAATCCGCCGGTCTGTTCAAGGAACTATTGTCCTCGCAGGATGTGCCCGCACACTTCGCCAGCGGCGTCTTTACCGTGTACATTCCGGCACGCTCACCGACCGACCCGGCCGCGCTCGCCGAGCAGATTCGCGCTGCAGTCGCCGCACACAGCTACCAGCTCAGCGGCAAGCTGTTCACCACCACCTGTTCGATTGGCGCCTGCCGCGCCTATGACGGCCAGGAAAGCGCGGTGCAGATTCTCTCCCACGCTGATCGTGCCTGCGAAGGCGCCCGGCAAAAGGGTGGCAATCAGGTCGAGTTCTATCAGCCGCCGCGTGAGGAAAGCGGCCGCCGCACGCTCAGTGAGCAGGATGAAGCTACGCTGCGCATGATCCGCGACGCCCTGACCAAGGGTCGCCTGAGCCTGATCTATCAGCCGATCGTCAGCTTCGAAAACGCCGAGGAAGCGCGCTACAAGGCCTATCTGCAACTGCAGGATCCCACCGGCAAGCCGCAGGCCATGGACACGCTCGGCACCATCGCCGTGCGCTATGGCCTGATGGGCGCTCTGGACAAGTGGACGATCATCCGCGGCCTGTCGGCGCTGATCGAGCTGCACAAGGCCGGGATCACGCCACCGATACTTTTTATGCGCCTGTCACGCAATTCGCTGGCCGATAATGAATTCTTTGATTGGCTAAGCAAGCGCTTCAAGGATTGCCGCCTGCCCGGTCATTATCTGGTGCTGGAAATCAAGGAAGATAACGCCGAGGAAAGCTTTGAGGAAACCAAGCAGTTGCGCGCTCGCCTGCGCGAGATCGGCTGCGGGCTGGCTCTGTCGCACTTTGGCGGCAAGAGCCATTCCGACCGCCTGCTGAGCGAACTGGTGCCCGACTACATCAAGCTCGACGGCAGCCTGATCGAGCGCCTGGCCAAGGCCAAGGATGAGAAGAGCCGCCAGGCCATGGCGCTGCTCACTGAGCAGGCCCGCGATCTGCGCACCCGGGTGGTGGCGGCCGGCGTATCCACCGCGCCGCAGATGGCCAGCATCTGGCAATTCGGCGTCACCCTGGTCCAGGGTAACATGGTCGCCGAGGCCGGCCCGCGGCTGGATTTCGACTTCCGCCAGTACGCCGGCTAGCGGGCGACCTGCAGGGCAAATCGGGTCATATCACTCAGCACACGCTGTGCCGCGATGCCGGCGGCCCGCGCCGCACCCTGTGCATCATCGCTGGGTGCCGGCTCCAGCACATCGAACACCCGGGTGCCCAGGACGTGCCCGCTCTTCATGTCCACCACCTTGATGCGCGCCGTCAGCCGCACCTGGCTGGGCTGGCTCATGAGTTCCTGCTGCAGGCGGATCACGTCGACATCCACCCGGACATTGGCCAGCACCGGCGCCGGCGGCGCCACCACCGCCTTGAAGGCACCGGTCTGCTCGAAGGCCCGCACCAGCGCCGGCAACAACATCTTCGCCGGCGTATCGCCCCAGACACTATCGTTGTAGTAATCCAGCTTGGGCGGCTGCCGGGTATAGGCGATGCGATTGGAATCATAGCCGGACGCGGCCCGGGGCTCGGTCACCAGCAGCACCCGGCCACGGCTGCGCCGCGCAGACGGGGCCACAGGTGCCGGCGCCGGCGTGGCATCCAGCAGATAAGTCTGCGGGGGCGGTGTTTTGTCCTGCGGCAGGGTGCAGCCAGCCAGCGCCAGCAGCGCCACCATGACTCCGCCCAGCCAGCCGGCTGTGCCTGCGCCCCTGCGGGCAATGACGCGCATCAGCATCATCATGATTCCACATTCTCCTGATTGATCCGGTAGGGAAAAACTGCTGCACTCACCCGTGCGCCCGGCTGGCTGCAAACCCCTATGCAGGATATCCCGCACAACTGCCGTTCGCGCCGAGCCTGTCATGAAGGATGGGTACGGTACAAAGCCCAACCGGTCGGGAGCAGACCCCACTCAGGGTTCCTCGCCCGGACCCGGCCGGCCACGCGGCTTGCCCAGCAGGAGCGCGCGTGGGTTCTGCTCCAGCAGCAGCGACAGGCGCTGCAGCACGGCGAACAGATCGCGGGCCTGCATCAGCGTTGCATCCAGCTCGGGCAGGGTGTTCTGGTCGAGGCGCTGCAACTCACGCCGCCCATCCTCGGCCAGGGCCGTAAACGCTGCACCGGTGCGATCGAACTGATCGGCCACTTTGCGCACCGACTGGGCACTGGCGCGGAATTCACGCAGGGTCAATTGAGCCTGTACCCCCAAATCGCCACTGCCCTCCAGCGCCGCCGCCAGTTGATCCAGCGCCCGGCCCAGCCGCTCGGCACGCCCGGCCAGGGTCGCGGTGAACGTTTCCACATGGCCCAGGCTGCGGCCGATGCTATCACCGCGCGCAGCCAGGGCACCGCTGAGCGTGCTCAGGTGCTGCAGCGTCTCGGTGAGCGCCTGCTGATTGTCATCGCCCAGCAGGCGCTCCAGGCGCTTGGACAGGCTATCAAAATTGGTCAGGATGCTGTTGAAGGCATCATCCAGCCGCGCCACCAGCGATGGGCCCGCCTCGATCACCGGCAAATCCTCACCGGACTGCGGCTCCAGCGGCGCCGCTGCGCCACTGCTCCCGCTCAGTTCCACCGAGGCCACCCCGGTCAGACCACGGGTTGACAGCGTAGCAATGGTATCGCGCCGAATCGGCGTACCACGCTCAATGTCCAGCACCACGCCGACCCGGTCCGGATTGCGCGGGTCCAGCCCGATCGACTCGACCTGCCCGACCTGAACGCCGCGATAACGCACGGTCGCCTTGGGATTCAGGCCCGCCACCGACTCGCGGAAATAGACCCGATAGCGATCATAAACCCGGGTATCGCCACCCAGCGTCAGCCAGAACACCACGCCAAGCAGCGCCGAGCCGAGCACGATCACGAACAGGCCCACCAGGGCATAATTCACGTTGCTTTGCACAGTTGCCATCCTCGGGATTGCGCGC
>RXIX01000015.1 GCA_003989075.1 Candidatus Competibacteraceae bacterium
CCGCGCCGATCTGTACGCGGCGGGTGTGGTGCTGTTCGAGCTGCTGACCGGGGTGCGGCCTCATGCCGGGCGCGGTGCCAGCGACCTGATGTATCAGGTGCTGCATGAGGCGCCGCGCCGGGCGACGCAGCTCAATCCACGCCTGCCAGAGGCGCTGGATGCGGTATTCGCGCGCGCCCTAGCCAAGCGACCGCTGGACCGCTTTCAGGAAGCGAACGAGTTCGTCGCGGCACTGGAGAGCTTGCGACTGGTGGAGCGCGAAATTGCCGTCGATGGCTCTACGGTGATCCGGGTCGCGCCGATCCACACACCAGAGCCGCCGGCTCAGGCCGTGCCGGGCTGGGATACAGCGCTGCTGGCTGAGATTGAGCAACCGTTGACTGAGAGTCTTGGGCCGATGGCGCGGGTACTGGTGCGGCGGACCGCGCTGCAGTCGGGCAGCACCGCTGAGCTGGTGCAGCACCTGGCCGCGGCCATTCCCGACGACGCGGCGCGCCAACGCTTTTTGCGCCGAGTGCGGTCGGTGACCAGCGGTACGGCCACCAGCGGCATGACAACGGCGCAAGGTGCATCGATGGCAGTCAGCCAGTTGAGTGCGGCCGTGGGTCCGTTCGCCCAGGATTTTCTAGAGCAGCTGCGCCGTGAGCTGGCGACCCATATCGGACCCATTGCCAAGCTGCTGGTTAAGCAGGCTGCAAGCCGGGCATGCACCCCGCGTGAGCTGTATCAACGACTGGCCGAGCATATCCCAACCGCTGCCGAGCGTGCGGCTTTTCTGCGGCGCATGCCCGAAGGTGAGGACTGAGCGCTCGCGCACGGTCATCAATGTCTGATTGTCCCTAAGGACATACGGTGGTGATGGCATGGGCCCTATGCCGAATCAAATCATCAAGCCGTACATGCGCTTCCCGTTATAACCGCGCGCACCTGCGGATCCATTGAAAAACTGGGATGGTTGTTCGCGCACGAATGATAATCGCAGTTTGCAGGAGATAAAGCACATGCTGGATAAAAAAGAGCATATTCTGCAACGGGTTAATGCCTTGGAAAATCGCGGTGTGACCCAGCAGCGTATAAGAGAAGTGGTTGCCAATATCCTGCTGCATAAGGTGGATATCATCTGCTGGAACGAAGCGAGTAAAGAGCGAATCGCCTTGCATGCTTTTCTGCTGGCTGGGACCCGGTCATTTTTGCAGGAATGCTTGGACAAGGGCTCAGACTCGGATGGGCGGAATATCATTGAGCGCCATATTAATGAAATCGATCAGCATTTCAGCGCGAGACAATGGCCCAGCGATATCCGTGAAGACGACCCTGTATTGCTGAAACAGTTCTGGAATCAAAATAAACAGAATGGCAGCAAAACAGCTGTAAAAAATCTCCCGGCCTATGTCAGTGAATTGATACCGGTTACGGATTTCAGGAATGAGCGGAACCGTATTCTTCGTATCCTGCTCAAGCTTCCAGTTTCAGTATCCCATAAAGGGGATTTTGAGCCCGTATTGACGCATGATTTAGTGAATAATATTCAGGCAAGTACGGACCGGTTTGTCAGGGCGATCATCGGAGATGAATTGCAGGAGCGTTATCCAAATGCATATGGTTTTATTTCCGTAATACATGGGCATCGCGATGCTGAAAAACTTAATAAACTGCTCGATTTGAAGAAAATGAGCAGTCAGGGATTTTTAGTCTCAATATTGCAAACAAGGAGCGCAGTACGCGAGTTGATTGAAAATCTCAATATTGCTCTGGATGTTCTGGGAAAACTGGAATTCAATCAGATTACACAGTTATGGAATAGCCTGGATAAGATGCAGTGGATAGCTGTTTTTAATCCGCATCGCCATGGAGTCAATTTGGGCGGATATCAACTTGCTTGTCCTGTTGAGTACAGCGAATCACAGATGCCGCCTTGGATGGAAGGAAATACGCAGGGTGAATTAAAAAATGAGGGTTATAGTGATGCGGGGAGCTATATCCTGTTCTCGGACAGGATCGATGAGGCTTTGCCTGATGATAAAGTGAAGGAAATACTGCGTGTACAGTATGCCAATCTTCAGGAGAACTTGATTAAACAGAACTATGATGCGCTACACTTGATTATGTCTCATTCAGACAAAATGACCAAAATCACGGCGCAGACAATTATTGTGTTGGTTAACAGGATGATGGAAACCTATCAGGATATTGCTGATTCAACAGATTCAGTCCTGATTGCAAGGCAATACCATGCATTTTTGCAGGAATTGGAAGAATCCTGGAAAGATTTGTCTCCCGGTAATGTGTTGCCCGCATCTTTAAGGAATAAAATCATAAAAATCCAGGAATGCTCTCCGGTTGATATTGATAGCCTACATTCATGGATACGTTTTTTGCATGATGCCGGAAATAAGTCACTGGAGAAAAGAATGGTGTCGGCCCGTTCTGATCGCTCGATCACCATTGGTCGTATTGGAATCAGCGAAACAAAAGAAATACAGCTGGCAAAACTGGATAATAACCCAATTATAGTTAATGGCTTAATTCGGCATCGTGCAATTTCAATCATTATTAGTGCTGTTCAGCGAATGCCATTTTCTATGCCTGGTACGTTCGTGGTCATCAATAACCATATTAGCTACAGCGTAAAGCTTGGCGAGCATCGTGTGGAATTTTCAGCCAATATTGAATGTCCAGACAGTGAGGGGTTTGTTCAGTTACAAATTTACCAGGGTGGTGTGGAGATAGAACAACAGTTGCGCGGGGCTTTTATAAAACAGGTTTTGCAGGAAAGAGGAATAATAGTCGCTTGTGAACAGGAAGGTCTCGTGGATTTGCTGGTTAGAGGCATTCTGGACAAGGATCATGGTGCCCGGAATGTAAGGCAGATCGAACAGGCTGTTTTACTTGTGTTGCGCTTGATAGGGTCTCTTCGTGACCTGGATTATGCTATGGCATATATCCTTTTAAAGGAAAAAACACCGCATCCCGACAAAAAAATAAACAGCAAGGAACTACATGGATTCGCGGCTTCTTTCGCGCGCATGTTTCTGGTTGAGGGAATGATCCCGTTTTCATATAGAGGCGAAGGAATGTCTTTTTCTGCATACTGTGAATATGGTGGGCCTGAAGCACTTCGGGGATTCAGAGCTTATAATTCCGATACGCGGCGTATGATTCGCTATCGCCTTTTTTTTACAATTAATGCCTGCCTGCAGTCAGTTAATTTGCCGACCATAAAGCCTGGAACGGGTGGAGTAGGACAGCAGGTTATTGATGAATATTTTAATCAGCCCATTATAAATGCTCTCGGGCGCGGCGAATTGATAATAAATTCACGGGGATTTGTTGAAAAAAATCCTGTTTATCAGCCGGTTAAAGACATTATTAGTACGGTTGTAATGCGTGAAAATGAGGCGCTGCGCATGGCAGCTCTTCTCAGGATGGCTGCTCTTAATCTGGATTTCCATACGATTGGAAGCATCGATCAATTGATGCTGGTGAGATCTCAGCAGGAAATAAAACCAAATACATGGCTGGTAGTTTATGGTTTGGTAGATGATGAAAACCGTGCGGTATTATATGCTTTCTGCCAACATCTAAAAACGCAGGAAGAACAGGAATGGCTTTCCGTTACCAAGCTCAGGAAATTGCTGCGTATTAGTGGCTATCCGGCGATTGGCAAAATCCAGATTCCAGGGTTTCAAAAAGCTTTTTCTCATCGCTTATTAACCGGAAGGCCACATGAGAACAGCATGATTCTCGGCGTATCTATCCGGGGTCTTTTGGCTTCTGTTGGCGATGGATCTGTCCGGATTGGCAGGATTACCCTTGATCGCAACTATTGCTTTAACCCGTTGACCCGCGATGGGCGTATTCTATTGGTTCCGTTCACAACGCCTGAGGATATCGAAGCAATTCGGAATGCTGAAGCGGTTCTGGTTACTAGTGGTGGACTATTAAGCCATGCTGGTGTTACAACGCGCGAATTTTCCATTCCAGCTTTGATTATTCCACATGCTGAGTGGATATACTCGGAAACCGGAGCCATGGTTCGTCTTGAGGATAGACATCCGAGTCAGATGAGAAAGACAGCAGAGGGATTCTGGGTTAGTGACTCAATGATTTATGAGTCAGTTGATGTACATGAGGGGGATCTTGTTCTTGTTTGGGCGTCGCAGGGCATAATATCGATCATGCCTATGAACGGAAAGGCTCTTGAACAGGTGCATGGTTTAATACAGGATATTTTATCTGAAAAAAAGACTCCGATTGATCTCGAAAAATGGCTGACCACTGACCTGTTAAGGCTTGATATACAGGATAAGAATGATCGAGGCTTATCCGATATTCTTGGCTTGATACTGGCCGAAGCGCTATGGGATAAAAGAATTCGTGCTGCCTTGCGTAAGGAATTGATTGACATCGTACAGCGTATCCACGCTGGAACATGTGTGGATGGCACCCTAATTAGGGTTTCACCTCAAGTCACTGCATACATAAGAACATTTTTACGAAAAATAGAGGAGAATGATTTTATAGAATTTGAAAGTATTTTGTCAGAGGTTGAGCATAATATATCCAGGATAAAGGTGTTATGGAGAGCACTGAATGTTGTTCAGCTTGTTGAGCAGCTCTTGGTTCAGGTCAGAGCTTTGGCAAATAGCCTAAATGTGTTCGACGAGCGATTAAAGGCTTTTGAAAACAGGGTTGATAGGTTACGTCGTCATCCACGTATAGCCTTGCTCAGAGCATCAATACTTCATGAAGCCGAGATTCTCTCAGGAAAGATATTGGGCGAAGCTGATTTACCACTCATACAAAAAACCTTGCGCCGTCTCGGCCATGCGAAGAACAGTGGTGCACTGAAAAAGGTTTTGCTGGTATGCACCGCTAATGTGGATCGTAGCCCGATGGCTGAATTTCTGTTAAGGAAGATGTTCCGTGATGAAAACGTGTGGGGTATGGAAGTCATTTCACGGGGTGTGGCGGCCTCTGAAAATTGCCCTATGTCTGCAACGGGTCAGGCTCTGCTGATGCTGCAAGATCAGATAAATGCTAATACGCATCGCAGCAGAAAACTTGCAGAAACTGATATCAAAGGGGCTGATATCATTCTGGCAATGGAGTGCTTTCATGTGCAGTTCCTGAAGGAAAAATATCCTCATGCTGCAGACAGGATTTTTCTGCTCAGTGAATATGCAAATATGCGCGAACTTGGTGATATCAAGGATCCTGCAGGCCAGCCGGAAGATGCCTATTACAGGATGAAGCGTGAATTGCAGATGTCCTTGATTGGTGCTTTAAAGCATATGAGAGATAATGGCCTGTTGGCCAAGGCGATGATTGCGCATTTGCGGATTAAGGCTGATGAACTGGCAGGAGCAAAAAGGAAACGAGTTGCTGAATCCAGGGTTATTGCCATATCCATGGAGAATATTGGTGCTGATTCTGTTGAACTGGTAGGTGGAAAGGGTGCTAATCTTGGGGAAATCGCGCAACTCGTTAAACATCTTGGCGCTCAGGTTCCAACAGCATTCATGGTGACAACCTTTGCTTTCCAGAAGTTCCTTGAGGAGAACAGTATACTGGATGAATTTACGCAGTTAACGGCAGCGATCGATAATGCTCTTGTGACGGAAAATTTTTCGGATGAGGTTCATCAGAATCAGATTTTGGTATTATCCGATAAAATCCGGAAATTGATCAGCCATGGTCAACTGGATGTTGCCGCAGGTGTCGGGCGTGCAATTATGGAAGCGCTTGATTCTCATGGTTTTAGGGATGCGCTTTTAAGTGTCAGGTCTTCAGGTCTCCAGGAGGATACCGAGGAGGCGACATTTGCGGGAGCGGCAGAGACTTATCTATATGTGAATCCGGCTGAATTGCTGGAATGGATTAAGAAAGTCTGGATGTCATTTTGGCTTATCAGGGGAATTCTATACCGCAAAAGCAGACTGGTTCAGCAGGGACCAGTTAAGCCGGCGATTATCGTGCAGAAGATGTTTGATTCGCAGGTTTCTGGGGTCATGTTTACAACGGATCCGGTCAGCGGCAGGGATGTACTTGTCATCGAGGCTGGCTATGGACTTGGAGAAGGGGTTGTTTCGGGATTGGTTGATGTTGATCGCTATTATGTGAATAAATTTGATGGTTCATTGATCAATCTTCATATCGGTAACAAGGCATTCAAGGTTACACGGCATCCCTCTGGAACAGGAACATCCATAGAAGCCGTTGATAGTCATCTGCGCAATATCCCCTGCTTGAGCAAGGAAAATATCAGGATTCAAACGAGGATAGCAATGGCGCTGGAACAACACTATGCCCTTTCCCAGGATATTGAATTTGGTATTGCGGATGGCAAGATCAGTATTTTACAGACCCGACCGATTGCAATGCGTGTATCGTATTCCAACCCTCTAACGGGGTCACGCTGAGCAGGAGTGTGCTGCGATTCGGACAATTTATTCCGGACGCGGCATATAGCCGTAGCGGCGTGCCAGCCGGTGCGGGTCAGCACCGAGAAAATAGGCCAGACGCAACCACCACATGAGCAGGATAGTGCGCAGCACGCCATGCTGCTCCCAGCGTCGTCCTGAAGTCAGTACCTGCGCTCTCAGGCAGGCCGGTGGCGAGTGGCGCTTGAGTCGTCGCGACAAGGCAATGTCTTCCATCAGCGGCAGTTCAGGAAAGCCGCCGAACTGCTCGAAAACCGCCCGCCGCACGAATAGCGCCTGATCGCCGGTGGCGATGCCGGTCAGCCGCGAACGCTGATTCATTGCCCAGGCCACCACCGGCAGCAGCGGATGCTGGCCGCTGATGCGCACATCAAAGCGCCCCCAGGCATTACCACCCGCCAGCGCGACCTTGATATGTGCAGCGGCATCCGGTGGCAGCGAGGTATCAGCGTGCAGAAAGAGCAGGGTTGCGCCCCGCGCATGCGCTGCGCCAATGTTCATCTGAGTTGCCCGGCCCCGCGGCGCACTCAGCACTGTATCGGCCAGCGGTCGTGCCAGTGCCATGGTCGCGTCGGTGCTGCCGCCATCGACCACCAGCAGTTCGACGCCCGCAGCCCGCAGCGGCGCGAGCATCGCCAGATGCGCGGTAATCCCGGCGGCCTCATTCAGCACCGGCACGATAATCGACAGTTCCGGGCTCTTCCTGGGCGTCATGTTTCATTATCCGGCATGCAATATGCTTGATTTACCGAGGCAGTTGCCAGCCTGGTGACTGTAGACTCTGTCCGGACTCGGTCGGTGGCGGGCAGAGCGTGAGCGAGCTGACCGTGCGAGGTGTCGCCATGCCACTGCAGATTAGCATCGACAAGACCCTGGTCTGGGATCGCCAGCAGACGCAGATGGTGATCCGGCACAAGGTGCTGGTGTGCCTGCGCGGTACCCAGGGCCATGTGTATGCTCAAGCCGGGCCACTCTATGTGCAAACCGCACAGGAAACCGTTGAGGCTGTGCATTTGTTGCGGGCGCGATTGTTGCGGGCCTTGCCGGGGCATACTAAACCGGGCTAGCGTCGGGTGCGCCATAATGCCGCTGCAGCCAGCGCCATTGCCATTAGCGTCAGCCCAGCCACCCAGGGATTGCACTGGCGCAGGATCGCTAGAAACGCATGCAGATGCGTATCGACGGTGTAGACGCCCAGGCTCCAGACACTGGCCCAGAGCAGCGCGCCCAGCGCGTTATACAGACTGAAGCGCCACCCGGGCATTTCAAGAATCCCGGCGGTGATGCCGTTGAGTTGGCGCGGCCCATCAAAGAAGCGGGCCACAACCAGCAGTCCGCCTCCATAGCGGCTGAAGCCGCGTTCGAGGCTTTGCAGCAGCGTCTCGCTGAGGCGCAGCCTCTGCAGCAGTGCCCGGCCACCCCAGCGCCCGAGCAGATAGCCGAGGCTGTTGCCGATCAGCGCCGCCAGAAATCCGGTAAGCAGCACCAGTTCGATGTGCAACCCGCCCTGGCTGGCGGCGGTCACGGCACCGGCGATCAACAGGGTCTGCCCCGGCGCAGGAATGCCGAAGCCCTCCACCGCCACCGCGACGAATACGGCGCCATAGCCATACTGGGCCAGCCACGGTTCAACGCGACTGATCGCCTGTTGCATATCCTGCAGCAGGCGCTATGTCAGTTCCGGCGCTGCCAGCGTTGCAGCCCAGACCGGCAATGCGATACCGGCCAGCAGTCCCACCCGTAACAAAATTGTCAGTCCGCGCACCCGCTTCGGCATAATCTTCCCGCTATCATATGCAATACCACAGCATTACTCCGCGCATCGTCGCGCATCGCACCACCGGACTTCCCGCCATGCTACTACACGATGTTTGGTGGTTGATCGCCACTGTTGCCGCCATGGCCCATATCTTGGGCATGCTGTCCGCGATTCATGCCATCGCTCAGGTCAGGACGCCACAGGGCGCCATCGCCTGGGCGATTTCCCTGGCCAGCTTTCCCTATCTGGCGTTGCCGCTGTACTGGATTTTTGGCCGCAACCGCTTTCATGGCTATGTCGAGGTGTTGCGCCATGCCAGCCTGCAGCAGGCGGCCCAGGTCTGGCTGCCGCCCTTGCTGGCACAGTTGCGCGCCCTGCCGGCAGCCCTGCCCCGTGTATACGCTATCGAACTGACGCCGCTGGCCCGCCTGGCGCGAACTCCGTTCACCCGCGGCAATGCCCTGGACCTGCTGGTGGATGGCGAGGCGACATTTGCGGCCATTTTTGCGGCGCTGGAAACTGCCGAACGCTACATTCTAGTGCAGTTCTTCATCATCAAGGCTGATGGCTTGGGCGATGCATTGCGCGACCGGTTGCTGCGCAAGGCTGCGGCCGGAGTCGCTGTACATGTGCTGTATGACGAAGTTGGCAGCCACGCCCTGCCGCGCGCCTATCTTGAATCGTTACAGGCGGCGGGCGTCAAGGTCTCGGCATTTCGTACCACCCAGGGCTGGCGCAACCGCTTTCAGCTCAATTTCCGTAATCATCGTAAGATCGTGGTCGTTGACGGGCGCACGGCGTTTGTCGGTGGCCTCAATGTCGGCGACGAGTATGTCGGGCGCGGTCCGCTGGGCCACTGGCGCGATACCCATGTGCGGGTTGTCGGGCCGGCGGTGCAGGCTCTGCAACTGGTTTTTGTCGAGGATTGGTACTGGGCGACGCGGCTTGTGCCGGTGCTGGATTGGCAGTTACAGCCAGCGGCAGCGGGCGATCAGGCGGTGCTGGTGTTGCCTACCGGACCAGCCGATGCGCTTGATGCCTGCTCGATGTTTTTCCATCAGGCCATCAATATGGCGCAGCAGCGGCTGTGGATTGCCAGCCCCTATTTTGTGCCGGATGCGCCGGTGTTTGAAGCCCTGCAACTGGCAGCTCTGCGTGGGGTGGATGTGCGTATCCTGCTGCCGGCCCGCCCCGATCATTATCTGGTTTATCTGGCCTCGTTCTCGTTTCTCGATGCGGCGGACCGGGCCGGCATCCAGGTTTATCGCTACCAGTCCGGTTTTACACATCAGAAAGTGGTCCTGATCGACGATACGGTTGCTGCGGTTGGTACCGCCAATCTGGATAACCGGTCGCTGCGGCTCAATTTCGAGGTCATGGCGGTGGTGGCGGATAGTGGCTTTGCCCAACAGGTAGCGAGGATGCTGGAAATGGATCTGCAGCACAGTCGGCGCACCAGTGCCGCTGATCTGCGCGCCCGTGGTCCGGCCTTTCGCTGGGCGGTGCGGGCGGCGCGGCTGTTCGACCCGATCCTGTGAGAGGGGATCAGCGGTCCTGCCCATCCGGGCTGAATGTTGTGAACTTTTAAAGTATGGAGTTGTGATGAGGAATCGAAACAAGCAAAGCGGGTGCGGCCGTATCGTGATGGGCCTGGCGGGGCTGGGGCTATTGCTGGGCGGCTGCACGACGACCGGCATGTCCGATCCGGTATTCAGCCAGTGGCTGGCGCAGGCTGAGGCATACTGCGTACCGCTTTACGGCGCCTTGCCGCTGGCGACGGCCGAACAGCGTACCCAGTTCGAAGCTCTCAGCTACCAGACCTATTACCGGAATGTGCTGGTGGAAGTGTACGCCGATCGCCTGCGGATTCTGTATCCCAACAATCGCCTAACCATTGACTGCCTGGCCAATGCGTTCCCAGGGCAGTAGGGGTGGTTTAAGTCGCTCTGCGTCAATAATCATTAAGCGCAGAGGACTACACTGAGAGTGGTGCCCGGGCCCGGGCTGCATGTTTCTGTCCTGATCAAAACGGAGAATGAATGTGATGAGTAAGAATACCTTCGTGGCCGTCGCCTACGACGATATGTACACCGCCCAGGAGGTGCGCCTGCGCCTGCTGCGTCTGCAGAAAGAGTATCTGATTGACCTGGAGGATGCGGTAGCTGCGGTGCGCGATCAGAAAGGCAAGGTCAAGCTGCATCAGATTCACGATATGACCGCTGCCGGGGCGATTTCCGGCAGCTTCTGGGGTCTGCTGATCGGGTTGATTTTCATGAATCCGCTGCTCGGACTGGCGGCCGGTGCTGCCGGGGGTGCTATCAGCGGTGCTCTGACCGACATCGGCATTGACGATGATTTCATGAAAAAACTGGCGTCCGAGCTTAAGCCGGGCAGTTCGGTGCTGTTCGTCCTGGTCAAGCACTTCACGCCGGACAAGGTGCTGGCCGAACTGGAGGGTACCGGCGGACGGTTGCTGAAAACATCTCTGTCCCATGAGGATGAAGCAGCGCTGCAGGCGGTGCTGGATACAGTCAAGCCCGCCGCGACCACAGCGGATGCCGGCTGAGTACCGTCAGTTCAGGTCGGGGTTGCGGAAATAGCGGGCGCCCCATTCAGCCTGCACCGTAACCCCTTTTTCTGTAAGCCGGTAGACCTTGATGGTGGGGTCCCGCGACACATCGGTCGGGGAGCCCGAAGCGACGAACTGGCGCAGTCGGGCTGGATCATTGAACACCAGCACCTGCCAATAGGGCCGTATCGCGGTGCCAGGACTGATGTTGGTCAAGGCCAGTTGCATATACACGGACTGACCGCCGGCCCGGTCGAGAATCACGCCCCGGCCATGGACATCGGCAAGCACCGCATTGAGGCCATTGATCTCGAACACGCCGTAGCCGGCTGCCTGTTCGATTTCGGCACGGGCCTGGGGCCTGAGGCTGTAGAGCTGGCGCAGGGTGCGGGCGCGCATCTTCAAAATGCCCTGCTGCTGTTCGTGGCGGGCTTTGTCGCTGAGTGCTCCGGAAGGGGTCGGAGCGACAACAGGCTTCGGTGGCGGCGGTGCGCTGGCACAACCCGCCAATCCGGTCGTCAGCAGCAGACCCAGTGCTGCCCCGCGCAGAGTGAATTCAGTCATCGTCGGCCGACTGCAGGTAGATCGTCACGTCAAAGTGTTCGCGCGGGTAGAGTTCGCGCGCCTTCTGGTAGGCTTCGCTTTCATCCCGGGCTGCGACCGTATCTGTGACGGTAGCGCCGCCGGCCAGCGGCGTGGCGTACACCAGATATAAAACCGGGTGGGATCGCGCCGGTATATGGTCTTGCATCATGCGTTCTCCTGGGAAGTTACCGCGGTTGGCCGGGCAATCCTGGATGTGGATTTGACCATAGTATGCGGGATGAACGGCATGGAACCAAATGACATGAAAAGACCTGCGCAGGTCCTGCGCAACCGGGAGTCGTGGGCGTCATCCAGTTGGGGGGAATGCCCTGAGTGGTTTTGTTCAGGGCTAGGAACCGCCGCGACCTTGTGGCGGATTACCGTCGCGTCCGTGGCTGTCGCGGCGCTGTGGCCGGGCTGGACGGTTTTTGCTGTCGTTGCTAAAGCGAAACCGGCCCGCCAGCACGCAGCCTTTCATGCCCGGATCGCAGGGGCGATCCTTGACATGCTGACAAGTTCCATTGAATTCATGGGGGCAGCCCCAGCCGCTCATCGCATGCTCTCCAGGTAGAGGGTATGGGCCGCGATCGCTGATTCGGAGCGGCCCGGATTAACTTTACGGCTTGCGATAGTAACGCTCTTCGCCCGGCGTGTCCTCGATATAGTAAGGATGCTGCGGCTTACCGCCCTGTGGTTTGCCACCGCCCTGACCCTGACCACCGCCCTGACCCTGGCCACCGCCCTGACCCTGGCCCTGACCCTTGCCGCCACCTTGGCCACCGCCCTGGCCCTGACCCTTGCCGCCACCTTGGCCACCACCCTGACCCTGACCGCCGCCGCCATCCATGCGTCGCTGCAGGCGCTGGGCAGCCTGATCACCGTATTTCTGCCGGGTCAGTTCTACGTTGGGACCGGACTGATCGCGGCAGATTTGCTTTTCGTCATCGCAACGGCTTTGGGCTGCCAGAACCAGAGGTGCCTGACCTAGCAGGAACAAAGTGCCGGCCGCCAGCAGTGTATGCGTCAATTTCATGGTGATGCTCCTCCAGATGGGATGGAGTTGTTGTTGATCGGTTCCTTGCGCGGCGCCACGCCGAAAGTAGCGGGCAGAGCAGTGTGAACTTGGCCGCCATGCTGCGGGGAACCGTCTTAACCTTAGCTGAATTGCCCGGGAAGTGAATTCTGGCATGCATGTGGGCCTTTTCCAGCAGACGCATTTTTAGCACTACGACGCAAATTTGGCATTGGCTGCAAAAATCAGGCATGCATGCGTTAAAATCGCGATAAAAACTGTTTTATCCTTTTCGGAGCCGGTGCCCATGCAAGCGATGCGATTCAATTTCCGGACCCTGTGCCGTAATGCAGCCGAACGCGGTGGCCAGATGCAGCAGCGTTTGCTGGACGCGCTCGGCGCCCGGCATACCATCAAGACTCTGCCGGAATTTGGCATCGAACGCGCCGCGCAACTGGCCGGTTGTACCGCCAGCCATATTCGGAATCTGGAAAGCCGCGGCGACCTGCCTGCGCCCCGACTGGTGGATGCCGGCTCGATTCAACGGCGCATCTACAACTGCAACGAGGTCAACCGCATTCGCGCCGCGATCGGCAAGCGCCCCGAACGGCCTGTCGGTGCGCGCTGTGTGCGCGTGGTGTTTTCCAACCTCAAGGGTGGCGTGGCCAAGACCACCATGTCGCTGCACTTTGCCCAGTATTTGGCGCGCGAGGGCTATCGGGTTCTGCTGGTCGATGCCGATCCACAGGCTACGACTACCGGTGCCTTCGGCTTCATTCCTGATCTCGACCTTAGGGATGGTGATGATTTATTTGCTGCCCTGACCGAGGGGCCGGAGCTGATCGCGGCGGCGATCCGGCGCACGCATTGGGAAAATCTCGACCTGATCCCGGCGCGGCTGGCGCTGCAATACACCGATTGGCAGCTTTCGCAGCCGCAGGAACGCCATCATGAAGTGCTCGGTCCGCCCCCGGTGCGCCTGCATCGCGCACTCAAGACCGTCGAGGAGCGCTACGATGTCATCGTGGCCGACACGCCGCCCTCGCTGGGCATGCTGTCGCTGAATGCCATTGCTGCTGCCAACCTGATCATCATGCCAATTGTGCCGCACATGTACGACATCTCATCCAGTGTGCAGTACTTCCGCATCCTGGAGCAGGTCTGCGCCCTGTATGAACGCGAAATCAATGTGCAGCGCCTCAACATCCTGTTGACCAAGGTCGATGCCAGCACCGAGACGCTGAATAACATCGCGGTGATCAACGGCGCCTATGGCGAGCTGATTCTCAGCAACCGCATGGGCCTGACCAAGGAGTTGCAGAAATCGGCCAGCGATCAGGTCAGCATCTACGAAATCGACCAGCCGCGCGGCTCCCGCGATACCTATAACCGGGCGTTGATGATGCTGGACGGGGTCAATGCGGAAATTCTGCTGGCGGTGCGGCAGATCTGGCAGCAGGAAATCCTCAGCGGTATCGAAAGTGCTGAGGCGCACCAGGCGCGGGTGGCATCATGAGCCGCCGCAAGACCCCGATGAGCCTGGGCGACTGGCTCGGTGCCGGCGGGCATGGTTTCGAGGGCAGCCTGCTGAACGATGCAAATCCCGGCCTTAACAGTAACGAAGCGTCACCCGCCCAGGACGCGGGTGGTGATGCCGATGGGGTGCGTCTGCTTGATCTCGATCAACTGGTCAGCGGTCGCTACCAGCCGCGTCAGCAGCTTGATGAGACCTATTTGCATGATCTGGAACAGAGTATTCGCCGCTTCGGGGTGATCGAACCACTGGTAGCGCGACCGCTGGCGGATGGCAGTTATGAGATTCTCGCCGGGCACATGCGCTGGCAGGCGGCGCAGCGCGCGGGTCTGCATCAGGTACCGGTGATGGTGCGCGCCGCTGATGACCGCACCGCCGCTGCCATTGCGCTGGTTGAAAATCTGCTGCGGCGTGATTTAAACCCGATCGAGGAGGGGCGGGCGCTGCGCCGCTTGCGCGAAGAGTTTGGCCTGACCCAGGAGCAACTGGCCGAATTGCTCGGCGTATCACAGTCGGCGATCAGCAAGACGCTGGGGCTGCTCAGTCTGGATCCCCTGGTGCAGGCGCATATCGAGGCGGGACGCCTGGAAGCGGGGCACGGCAAGACCCTGCTGGGTCTGCCGCGTGAGGTGCAGCTTCGGCTGGCGGAACAGGCGGTGCTCGAAGGCTGGAGTGTGCGTGAACTGGAGCGGCGGCGCAGTAGGCGCTCTGCTCCGGTGACTGCATCGCCAGCGATGGCGCGCAATCCCGATCTGCTGCGTCTGGAAGAACAGTTGCGCGAGCGGCTGGCGGCACCGGTGCGCCTGCGCTACGACGCTGATCGGGGACGCGGCCGCATCGAAATCACCTTTGCCAGTCTTGACGAATGCGATGGCATTCTGGCGCGGCTGGGCCTGCCGGGTGAGCCGGACGCCTGAGCGCGCTTGGCAGTATCCGCCATTGTTTGTTTAAATGCAGGCCATGTTCAACGAACCTCATCGGCCCGTGTCCCTAGATCCCGAACCTCCGTCCTGGCGCTGCTGTGCGCTATCACACTGCGCCTTCTTCCCGACCCTGTTTATACCTTCGCATGCCCTACATCCAGTTTACGCGCGGGCAAACCACCTGCTGGCGGACTGGCATACCTGCCGGCCTACCGCTGAATCAAAAGGGTAATCGTTGTCATGGAATGGATTGCTGATCCTACGATCTGGATTGGTCTGGCGACTCTGGTTGTTCTGGAGATCGTGCTGGGCATCGATAACCTGATCTTCATCGCCATTCTCGCGGATAAGCTGCCCCCTGCTGATCGCGACCGGGCGCGGGTGATCGGGCTGGTGCTGGCGCTGGTCATGCGGCTGGTGCTGCTGGCCAGTCTGTCCTGGCTGGTAACTCTGACTGCGCCGCTGTTTGTCGTGTTCGGACAGTCCTTTTCCGGCCGCGATCTGATTTTATTCTGTGGTGGCCTGTTTCTGCTGTTCAAGGGCACCATGGAACTGCATGAACGGCTTGAGGGCGGTGATGAGCATAAGGAAGGCTCGAAGATATACGCTGGTTTCTGGCAGGTCGTGACACAGATCGTGGTATTGGATGCGGTGTTCTCGCTCGATGCGGTAATTACCGCGGTGGGCATGGTCGAGCATCTGGCCGTGATGATGGCGGCTGTGATCATCGCCATCGCGCTGATGATCGTGGCCAGCAAGCCCTTGACCCGCTTCGTCAACGCGCACCGCACGGTGATTATTCTCTGCCTGGGTTTCCTGCTGATGATCGGCTTTAGCCTGGTCGCCGAGGGCTTGGGCTTTGCGATTCCCAAGGGATATCTGTACGCGGCGATCGGTTTCTCGGTCCTGATCGAGATGTTCAACCAGTGGGCGCAGTTTAACCGCCGCCGCTTTCTGGCCGGCAAGCGACCGTTGCGCGAGCGCACCGCCGAGGCGGTATTGCGGCTGCTGGGCGGTCGGGCGGAATCGGCCGAGGTCGGCGAGGATGTGGCAGCCCTGGCGGGTGTGGATCAGCATGCAATACAGGCGTTTGATTCCACCGAACGCGCCATGATCCGCAGTGTGCTGACGTTGGGTGAGCGGCTGATTCCGGCGCTGATGACGCCGCGCCCGGATATTGTCTGGCTGGATCTGGAATCCAGTCCCGATGAGTTGCGCGAGATTCTGCGCCGGCATGCGTATAGTCGTTATCTGGTGTGCCGGGGTGAGCTGGACGAGGTTGAGGGCGTGGTACAGAGCCGTGATCTGCTGGTGCGGGCGCTGGAGGGCGAGCCGCTGGATCTGCACGCGGCGCTGCGCGAGCCGCTGATGGTGCATGAGGGGATGAATGCCTTGCAGGTGCTGGAACAGTTGCGTCAGCACCCGATTCCGATGGCGGTGGTAATGGATGAATATGGCGGTGTGGAAGGGATTGTGACCGCTGCCGATATTCTGGCTTCCATCGCGGGTGAGCTGGTCGATACGGTCGATGCCGAGGTGCCTGAAGTGGTCGAGGAGAGCGAGGGCGTCTGGCTGCTGGATGGCAGTCTGCCGCTGGATGAGGTACGCGAAGTGATCGCTTGCCAGGATTTTCCGCGCGGCGATTATCACACGCTGGCCGGACTGGTGCTGAATCAGCTGGGGGAAATCCCCACCGGTGGTGAGCGTTTTGAGCTGGTCGGTTATCAGTTTGAAGTGGCGGGAATGGATGGGCATCGCATTGCTCAGGTGCGCGTGCAGCGCCAGACGCGATAAACCGGTGCGCGGTCTCATACGGGATAGGCAAACGTGATGAATGTCCACGCCATTCAGCTGCAGTCCGGTAACGCTCACTGGTACGAAACCCATAGCGCCGGTCCGCTGTTGCACTTTTATCACGCCAATGGTTTTCCCTTTCGTACCTACACTGAATTTGTCACTGAACTGGCGGCCGATTTTCAGGTGATCGGCCTGGCGCATCGCGCAACCTGGAAAAACATCGGCCTGCCATCATCCAAGACCGGCTGGATGAGCTATGCCGATGATCTGATCGACTTTCTGGACGCAAGCGGACGTCATCCGGTCATCGGCGTGGGGCATTCACTCGGGGCAATCGGTACTCTGTTGGCCGCTAGCAAACGGCCGGACTTATTCAGGGCGCTGGTGTTGATTGAACCGATCCTGTTCTCAACTGCATTTCTACTGGCGGCGCGGAGCATGCCCTTCAGGGTCCGCCGCCTGTTTCCCCTCGTCCGCAAGACGCTGGAACGGCGCGAGCACTGGGAGTCGGTGCAATCCTTTGTTGAATTCCATCGCGGCAAGCGGCTGTTTTCACGCTTGAGCGGCACGGTCCTCGACGATTATGGAGCGCATGGTCTGGTGCCTGATCCGGATGGTGGATTGCGTCTGGCATTTCCCAGGATCTGGGAAGCGCATGTCTTCAGCACACCCCCTCATGTCTGGGGGCATCTCAAATCCCTGCGCATGCCGGTACTCGGTATCAGGGCGGCGGCGAGTGATTTGATCCCGGCTGCATCGTGGGACAAGTGGCGCCGACTGCGCAAACAGGATGAGTGTGTGGTGTTGCCCGGAATCGGGCATATGGCGCCGCTGGAAGCACCCCGGAAAACCGCAGATATCATCCTGAAGTGGTTGCATTCCCGGCAACTGACCGGAATCCAGCCTGGCTGAACCATTCATCTCCAAAGCTTCAATAATTGCGCGAAAAGCCGCGCCCTTCAGACTGAAAAGAATACTTGCCGCGCACGGGCCACGCGCGTGATCCATACTTAATCGCAACGAGTGTCGTGTTCACGGGGAGCTGAATCTGCCCCATGACAGACATGACGGGCACGATCTGGAACCCCTTGCGGTGTGTTTAAGTGTCGCGCCCGCGCCCTGTCGCAGTTGCCTTGAAGGAGGACCGCCATGGCTTTTCGTTTCCTGTATTCCATTTTCGCCACGACGCCGAGTCAACCGGCCAAATTCGACAAGGCATTGATGCTCAGGGCCATTGAGCGGGCGGTGGATGGCACTGATCTGCGACTGCGGGCGGTGAGTCACTACCGGCGCCAGTTGTGGCCGGCGGTCGAGAAGACCATCGATTTCGTGGTGAACTTCGTCAATGCTCTGCCGCCGCCGATCGCCGCCGATCGCGCCGGTTATCTGGCCGATCCACGGCTGCGCGCCCTGTTCGCCTCGCCCGAGAGTCTGCGCGAGGTGCTCAGCTTCAGCGACGGCATGCGCGACTATCTCAAGCAGGCACCGACGCCGCTGCCGGATAGGCTGTATGCCGCGCTCGGCGCGATCCGGGTGGAAAAGAACGTTCTCGGCATCGAAATGGACGGCGAGATGCTGCGCCGCGATGTGCCGCAGGTCACGGTCAATTTCTGTGAGCACCGCCTGGTCTGTCTGAGTGATAACGAGCAGGATACCCGCCGCGAGCTGATGCGGCGCGGCTTTGATTATCTGGTAGGGGTTGCCCTGCAGGCCCTGACCACGAGCCGCGTGCAAAAGACGCAACTGGAACAGCAGCAGCGCCGCCTGTTGCAGCAGAAGTCGGGCCTGCTGAAAAAGGCACATGTCGGCCTGGACTTCCTCACCGGGAACGGGGGGGAGTCGGTGGATATGAATACCATCGAGCAGCAGTTGCAGGCGCTGGAAAGCGAACTTGATCAATTGCGCGCCGATTCATCCACGCTCGATCAGTATCTGGCCAAGGTCGTCGCCATCCTGAGCGAGCCGGAACAGTATCTGCGGCTGGAACCGGTTACCCTGACCCTGGATCACGCCAACACCAAGGTTGCTGCCGGTTCGCCACAGCTGACTAATACGATCTCCTTCAATGAGATCGTATTGGAAAACGAGCGCCGGATCGCCGCGCTGTTCGTGCATTTTCCCAGTGGGGATCTGTTACCACAACCGGATTTCTTCAAGGAAGCCAACCGGCTGTTGTACTCGGTTCGCTAGGTGGTGCCGTCGCCAGGCGACGGTTGTTGGGAATAGAAGTGGAGGATTTTCCATGGGCAATAAAGACACATCGAAGACTGATTTGGTCGCGGTGATCAAGTCGCTGCGGGCTTATCTGCTGGAAAAGGGCCATCGTTTCGAACGCGGTCCGCGCTACGAAAGCCAGAACGCGACGGTGTCCAGCGTGGCAGCGACGGTGCGGCGCTATGTGGGCCTGGGCTATACCGCCTACATGCAGGTCGGCGACCCACCGGTCTATGCCATGCTCGGGCGGGGCCACCAGGAGGTGCATATCTTCGAGCCGCAGGATCCACAGGTTCGCGCCTGGCTGGAGGATGATCAGATGGCGCTGAACCATCCGGCAGTGCGCGCCCATCTCCTGCAGGGAGCTGGCCTGAGCGAGGGTGACGTGCCGCTTGCCCGCACACCACAGGTGTTTCGCGTTACCGAGGTAGACGGCGTATTCATTATCAGCAGCGAGGATGCCTCACCGCAGCGTTAAGGCGGTAGCGCGGCTACCGGCATCAGGCAGTGGTTTCACCAGGGCAATGCACTGGACTTCCCCGGCATGCATACCGGGGTTTCCCTCGGAGAATGTCTATGCATGTCGTATCTTGCACGTCCGCGCGCACCGCCCGATTGGTGACGACGCTGGTCAATCTGCTGCTCCTGAGCGTGATCCTGCTGCCTGGCCATGTCGCCCGCGCCGCCGAGGATCGCTGGCCCCAGGACATCAGAACCCCGGAAGGGCGGGTTGTGATCTATCAGCCCCAACTGGAATCCTTCCAGGGTGAGAACGTGGCGGTTCGCGCTGCGGTGTCGGTGCAAAAATCCGGCATGAAAGCACCGGTGTTTGGCGTCGTCTGGTTCGACAGCCGCATCAGTACCGATCGCGAGCGCCGGCTGGTGACATTCCAGGACATCAAGGTCACCCAAGTCAAATTTCCCAATGCCCAGCCCGAGCAGGAGCGCCGCCTTGCCGCACTGCTGGATCGGGAAATTGCGGGCTGGCCGAAACCGACCCTGGCCCTGGATCGGCTGCTGGCCGAGCTGGCCGAACTGGAAAAGATCAAGACGGGTGGCAGCTTCAACAACACGCCACCGCGCATCCTCTTTGCCACGGTTCCATCGGTACTGGTGCTCATCGATGGCGCGCCGATCCTGCGCGATGTTCAGGGGTTTCCAGTCAAGCGGGTGGTGAATACCCCATTTGTGCTGCTGTTCAATCCCGGCGATAGCAGTTATTACCTCACCGGCGATGATCTCTGGTTCACGGCGACCGAGCTTACGGCTGCATGGCGGGTGGTGAATGCGCCCCCGGCACCGGTGGTGATGGCCGCGCAACGCATTGCCGAGACCGAAGTGCCGACCAAAGTCCAGGAAACAGCCCTTAAGTCCGGGAGTGTGCCGCGTATCATGGTCGCCACCGAGCCGACCGAACTGATTGTCGCTGATGGCGCACCCCAGCTCACGCCATTGGAAGGCACCGACCTGCTCTATCTTAGCAACAGCGGCCGCGACGTATTCCAGGTCATCGGCACGCAGCAGTATTACGTTCTACTGTCCGGGCGCTGGTTCAGCAGTCCGTCACTGGAAGATGGACCGTGGAGCTACGTTGCTCCCGATCAGCTTCCGGCTGCCTTTTACCGCATCCCACCGGCGTCGACCAAGGGCCATGTACTGGCCTTCGTGCCCGATACCGTACAGGCGCGTGAAGCGGTGGCCGACGCCCAGATTCCGGTGACCAGCGCCATCGCGCGCGATAAAACCATGCAGGTTCGCTATGACGGCGCACCGGAATTTCGGCCCATCGAGGGCAGCACGCTGCAGTACGCGGTCAACACCAGCACACCGGTGATCAAGACCACCGATCAGTACTACGCCGTCGATCGGGCGGTGTGGTATCAGTCTGCGCAGGCCGATGGCACTTACCGGGTGGCCACCACAGTACCGGCGGAGATCTACCAGATTCCGCCGAGCAGCCCGGTGTACAACGTCACCTATGTCCGGGTCTATCAGACCACGCCGGAGGTGGTGTATGTCGGCTATACGCCCGGCTATACCGGCACCTATGTCGTCGGCGGCACGGTGGTTTATGGTACTGGCTATATTTATCCGCCCTATGTCGCGCCTAGCGTCTACTATCCGGCACCGGTCACCTATGGCTATGCGCCGATCTACGATCCCGGCTATGGCGCCTGGAACTTCCTGGCGGGCGCTACCTTCGGCTTCATCGCCGGCGCGGCGGCATCGAACTGGTGGGGTGGCTGCGGCTGTTGCGGCTGGCATGGTGATGTCAATGTCGACATCAATCGCAACATCAACATCAGCCGTGATTATGTCCAGCATCTGAACCCGGATCGGGCCAATCTGCGCAACGTCAATTTCAAGCGGCAGGACTTCCAGAATCTGCGCGCTAATCGTCAGGACATGCGCAACAACATCTACAACAATCCCAACTGGTCACAGCAGCTGCAAAATAATCGCCGCGATCAGCTCAAACAGCGCAACGAGCGGTTGGCTAATAACCAGATGCCGCGCGCCGACCGGGTGCAGGACCGGCAGTCGCGCCTCAGTGGACGGCGCGGCGACGCGGCACAGCAGCGCCCGCAGCGCCCTGAAACGCGCCGCGAGGCCCGCAGCACCACACCGCAACGCCCGGAAACGCGTCCTGCGCCCACCACTCGGCCGACCCAGCCGACGCCGCGTGCCAAGCCTGCCGATTTAGGCCGCAACAACGTATTTTCCGACCGCAATGGCAAGGTCTATCGCCGCACCGATCAGGGTTGGCAGCAGCGCGAGCGCAGCAACTGGTCGCGGCCGGAAACCAATGCCCGGCCACAGAGTGGCTTTGCCAGTCAGCAGCCAAGCCTGGAACGGGATTTCAACACACGCGCCCGCGGTGCCGAACGGACGCAGAATTTCCAGCGTTCCAGCGGTGGTTTCGGTGGTCGTGCCAGTGGATTTGGTGGCGGCGGTCGCCGGCGCTGAATCGTAAGTCGACGGAGAGTTCTTGATGCCTCAAAAACCAGTATCGCTGACCAGTGTCCGCGCGCCGCGTGCCGCCGCTATCGCGGGTATTATCTTCTCTATCCTGTTGATGACCAGCTTTATTCTGATCCGGGTGGCAGTGCCGGCCAATCCGCTGGAAGCGGGTGTATGGTTGCAGACCGGCGCCGGCAAAGTGGTGCTGGCGCTGAATCTGGTGCCGTTTGCCGGCGTGGCGTTTCTCTGGTTTATCGGCGTGCTGCGCGATCGCCTCGGTGAGCGGGAAGATCGCTTTTTTGCCACGGTTTTCCTCGGCAGCGGCCTGCTGTTTCTGGCCATGCTGTTCATGTCAGCGGCGACGATCGGTGGCCTGATCATCGCTTATTCAGCCGATCCAGCCGGGGTCACCGGTTCGCCCACCTTCATCTCAGGACGTGCCATTGCCTATGAAATCATGAACATTTACGCGATCAAGATGGCCGGCGTATTCATGATCGTCACTTCGACACTGGCACTGCGTACCGGTTTTCTCGACCGCTGGATCGCCTTTTCGGGCTATACGGTAGCCGCACTGCTTCTGCTCAGCAGCCGCTATATTGAAGGAGTCCTGCTGGTTTTTCCGCTCTGGGTCCTGCTGATCAGCTTTTACATTTTGTTTGATAACAGTCGCCGGCCCGCGCCGGCTTCACTCCCGCACCACGACGACCCTTCAGGAATACCGCCATGAGCAAATCGGGGAAAAAGTCGGACGAAATCCAGACCTCTGCGCCGGAAAAATTCGGAACCAAGGATTACGAGCGCGAACTGGCTAAGCTGCATGTCGAACTGGTCAAGCTGCAGGAATGGGTGCGCCACAAGGGACTGAAAATCTGCATTGTATTTGAAGGCCGCGACGGCGCTGGCAAGGGTGGCACCATCAAGGCGCTTACCGAACGGGTCAGTCCGCGCATCTTCCGGGTCGTAGCCCTGCCCGCTCCGACCGAGCGTGAGAAAACGCAGATGTACATACAGCGCTATGTGCCGCATTGGCCGGCGGCGGGTGAGGTCGTGATCTTCGATCGTAGTTGGTACAACCGCGCCGGAGTCGAGCGCGTGATGGGGTTCTGCACCGAGGAGCAGGTCAAGCGCTTCCTGGAAATGGCCCCTGTCGTCGAAAAGGCGATGGTCGATTCCGGCATCATTCTTCTCAAGTACTGGCTGGAAGTGAGTCCCGACGAACAGACACGCCGTCTCGAAGCGCGCATCGAAGATGGGCGCAAGATCTGGAAGCTGTCGCCGATGGACCTGCAATCCTACAACCGCTGGTATGACTACTCGCGGGCGCGCGATGCCATGTTTGCTGCGACCGATACGCCCTGGGCACCCTGGTTCGTAGCACGTTCGGACGATAAGAAGCGGGCGCGCCTGAATATTATTCGCCACCTGCTCAGCCAGATTCATTACGAGGAATTGCCGCGCGAGAATGTCAAGTTGCCCAAGCGCCAAAAAGCCGGCGATTATCAGGAACCGAATTATCCGTTTAAATTCATTCCTGAAACCTATTGAATCAACAGGCTGCAGTGCGCCCAGGTATTTCTTGGGCGCCTTTGATCGTCAATGAAGCCTATTAGTACAGAAGGAGGTCGCACATGAAAAGGACGCATCTGTTGTCCATGATGCTGTTTCCGGTCCTGATACTATCCGGTTGCGCCAGTGCGCCAACCGAACCATCTGCTCAAGTCACTGCGACACCTGCTCCGGCGGCACCCGTGGCCCGTCCCGAGCCGCAGATAAAACCGCAGCCCCGGGACGTGATAAAGGAAATGGCAGCCTATCTGCGCACCCTTGATCACTTTACCGTGCGGGTGGAAAGGACCACGGAACTGATTTTGCCCACTGAACAGCACCTGCACGCCGATCAAAGCATGGTGATCGCCATTCAGAAACCCAACCGTATGCGGGTTGATTTCCAGAATATCAGTGGCGGTCGTCAGTTGTTCTACGATGGCCAGACTTTCTCGCTCTATACGCCAGAAAAGAATGTTTATGCCAGTGCCGCCGCCGCGCCGACGCTTGACGGCACCCTTGATCTTCTGGCTACGCAATACCGGATTTCGTTGCCGATTACCGATCTGCTGGTCGCTAATCCCGACAGTCGCCTGGCGCAAAATGTCACCTCGGAACTGTATGTCGGTCGCACTCTGGTACGGGGCGTGGTCTGTCATCATCTTGCTTTTCAGACACCGGATCTGGATTGGGAATTGTGGATCGAGGAAGGCTCTAAGCCCTTGCCGCGCCGTCTGGCTCTGACGGACAAGAGTGTGAAGGGTGCACCGCAGATGATGGCTGATCTGAGCGACTGGAATCTTGCACCGCAGTTTTCGGCGAATTTCTTTACCTTCACGCCGCCGCAGAACGCCGGGAAAATCAAGTTCCTGGAGCAGGTATCGACGGCTCAACGGTCGAAAGCCGCGCAGTAATCCTGGGAGGATTTCCCCATGCAGAATACACGATCGATGTACCTGAAGCGGGCAATCATGCTTGCTCTGATTGCCGGTCCGCTGCTGGCGCTGCTGAGCGTTGATGTGGAGGCGCGCGGTGGTGGTCGTGGTGGTGGTGGCTTTGGCGGCGGTGGTGGCTTTGGCGGCGGCGCGGACGTGAGGGCGCCGCGGGCCAATGTTGGCGGCGGTGGGGGTGATTTCAGTCGCGGTAATGTCAATCGCGGTAACGTCAACGTGAACCGCGATGTTAACGTGAACCGCAATGTCAATGTCAATGTCGATGTTGACCGTAACTGGGGTTACGCGGGAGGTGCTGCAGCAGTAGCCGTGGGAACCGCTGTTGTCGTGGGCGCAATTGTATCGACACTGCCGCCGAGTTGTTCGGCATTTGTGTCGGATGGTGTTACCTATCAGAACTGCGGCGGTACCTATTATGCGCCGCGCTATGATGGACCGAACGTGGTGTATGAAGTGGTTGCGCCACCCTCGTCCGGTTGGAATCAATAACCGAGTGGAATTGCCCGCAATGGCCCTGCCTGGTTCGGATAACGACGCATTGACCATGAACGTACCCGTGCCCCGGTCGGAGCCGGCATCGTTGTCGGCGATGGTGGATGTACTGGTGCAGGCGGGCAGTCTGCTGCTTCAACATGGCGCCGATGCCGGGCGCGTCGAGGCCAGCTTGCAGCAGATGGAGCAGGGGCTGGGTATCGACCGGATTGATGCGGTGGTGATGTCCAAGACCATTCTGCTTACCGCTACCCGCCAGGATGCGCATCACACCCGGATTGCGCGGGTGCCGATGGTTGGCGTGAATATGAATGCCCTGAGTGACGTGGAGCAGTTGCTGGGCCGCTTTCAGCAGGGTCAGGTCACGCCTGAGCAGCTCAGGCAGGCGCTGCAGCACATTGCTGCCTTGCCACACCATTATCCGCGCGATGTGCATGTGGCGGCGACCGGCATGGCCTGCGCCGCATTCTGCCAGTTGTTTGGCGGCGACTGGGCCGCGCTGATCATCACCGGCGTGGCGTCGGCCGCTGCGGCCTGGGTGCGCATGGAATTGAACCGGCGGCGGATGAATTACTTCATGGTAGTGCTGCTGACCGCGCTGGTGGCGAGTCTGGTGGCAGGCAGCGCGCTCTGGCTGAGCCAGACGCCACAAAGCGCGTTGACGGCAGCGGTGCTGCTGCTGGTGCCGGGTGTGCCGCTGATCAACGCCAGCATCGACCTGCTGCGCGGCTATATCTCCGCTGGCCTGGCCCGAGCTGCTACCAGCCTGATGGTGTTTCTCGGTATCGCCCTGGGCTTGGGTGTTGTGCTGCGCCTGCTGGAGGTCCGCTTGTGAGTGCGTCGGCGAGCGGTTTTGATCTGGCGCTGCTGTTGGCGGAAAAGGGTCTGGCGGCGGCACTGGCAACCCTGGGTTTTGCGGTGCTGTTCAACGTGCCCCGCTATGCCTTGCCGTATTGCGCACTGGTCGGGGCTCTGGCTTATGCCTTGCGCACTGCTCTGATGCAGGGGGGCGCAGGGCTGGTGCTCGCTACATTGCTGGCGGCATTGCTGATCGGTCTGCTGTCTACGGCCCTGGCGCAGCGCTTCGCGGTGAGCGTCACGCTGTTCGCAGTGGGTCCGGCGATTCCGCTGGTGCCGGGCAGTTATGCCTATAAGGCGGTGCTGGGGGTGGTGAAGGTCGCTAATGCCTCGGGATTGGAGGGACATGGCGATCTGTTGCTGGCGGCCCTTGATGACGGCATCAGGGCGACGGTGACCGTACTGTTTCTGAGTCTGGGTATTGCCTTGCCAGGACTGGTCTGGACGGCGCTCTGGCGCGGGCGCTAGACGCACGGCACGGGTCGCGCCGGTGGGGACGGATGGCTTATCCTGTCAAGGTGGCCGCCTGAGAAATTCACTATAATAAACGCTGATAATGGTCGTGGCGGTCTATTTGCTCCTGGATTTCAGCCCTTTCGCGGCGAAATCGCTTCAGCAGCTCGAACATTGGCTGTCTTGCGCTTAAACGGTAGCGACCAAGGGTGGGCGCCCGCCATTCTCTCAGGCAACACAGGCATTTTCCGCAACCCTACCAGGAGTCCCTTTCAGTGCGTGATTTGTGCCTCTTTTCTAATTCCACGCCCCGGTTTCAACCCCGGTCCCGTGTTGGTGCCTGGCTGGCGATTTTGCTCAGCGTTGGCCCGGTGCTGGCGCTGGCCCAGCAGCCCGCAGCGCAGACCCGCCCGCCTACAGCGGTCAGTGTGGTTGAAATCAAACCCGAGAGCACCCCGGCGGTCCTGGAGTTCACCGGCAAGACCGCCAGCTCCCGTCAAGTGGAGATCAACGCCCGCGTCGAAGGTTTTCTCGACAAGATCGCTTATACCGAAGGCAGTCTGGTAACCAACGGGCAACTGCTGTTCCAGATTGATCCCAAGCCTTTCCAGGCGGCGCTGGACAGTGCCAAGGCGGTTCTATCCCAGCAGCAGGCGCTGCTGGTCCGCGCCCAGCAGACCCTGGCCCGGGTCAAGCCACTGGCCAAGCAGAACGCGGTCAGTCAACAGGATCTGGATAACGCGACTGCCAACCTCCTGGCCTCCGAGGCACAGGTGCAGGCCGCCCAGGCGCAGGTGCAACAGGCGCAACTGAACCTGGGTTACACCACGATCAAATCACCGCTCACCGGTCTATCCAGCAGCGCCAAGTATCGTGAGGGTGCATTGATTCGCGCCGGGGGCACTGATAGCCAGCTCACCACCATCGTGCAGATCGATCCGATGTGGGTGAACTTCGGAGTCGGCGAAAACGAAGTGCTCGCCCTGCGCGCGCAACAGAAACAGGGGCAATTGAAAGGCCCTGGGATCGGCAAGCTGGATGTGGACCTGATCCTGGCCGATGGCTCGACCTATCCGCAATCGGGCCGGATCACCTTTGTTGACCCGGTGATCAATGCCCAGACCGGCACCTACAACATCCGCGCCGTCGTGCCGAACCCAGCCAACGCGCTCAGTCCCGGCCAGTTCGTGCGTGTGCAGCTCAAGGGCGCGGTGCGGCCGAATTCGATCATGGTGCCGCAGGTGGCGGTGATGCAGGGGCCGAATGGCAAGTTCGTGTTCGTAGTCGGCGCCGATAACACCGCGCAACCCAAGCCGGTACAGGTCGGCGATTGGTACGGCGATCAATGGATCATCAATTCCGGCCTGCAGACCGGTGATCGGGTGGTCGTCGATGGCGCGGTACGCCTGCGGCCGGGTGCGCCGGTGCAGATCCAGTCAGCCCCGCCCGTCGCGCCCGCGTCCGAACCGGCGAAAGTACCCAGCGCCACGCCGCTCAAACCCTGAAGGGGCGCCCGATGATTTCCCATTTCTTTATCGACCGCCCGGTATTCGCCGCGGTGGTATCGATCATCCTCAGCCTGGCCGGGCTGTCGGCGATGGGTGTGTTGCCCATTGCCCAGTACCCCGACATCACCCCGGTGCAGGTGCAGGTATCGGCCACCTATCCTGGCGCCAGCGCCGACGTGGTTTCGCAAAGCGTGGCCGCGCCGATCGAGCAGCAGGTCAACAGCGTCGACAACCTGATGTACATGTACTCGTCGAGTTCATCGACCGGCAACATGAACCTGAACGTGTTCTTCGACATCGGCACCGATCCGGATATCGCCCAGGTTAACGTGCAGAATCAGGTCAGTCTGGCCTTGCCGCAGTTGCCCGAAGCCGTGTCCAAGCAGGGTGTGCAGGTGCAGACCAAGTCGTCCACCTTCCTGATGGTGATCGCGATCTACTCGCCGGACGGTTCCCTCGACGAAACCTACGTCGGCAACTACGCCTACCTGTATGTGCTCAATGCTTTGCAGCGGATTCCCGGCGCCAATCAGGCCAGCATCTTCGGCGTGCCCAATTACGCCATGCGCATCTGGCTCAAACCGGACCGGATGAGCGAGCTGGGCCTGACCACCGACGAGGTGATCCAGGCCATCCAGACCCAGAACCAGCAGTTTGCCATCGGCCAGATTGGCCAGTCGCCGACCAACGGGCCAGTGGAGCTGACCTTCCCGGTATCCACCCAGGGCCGGCTGAGCACACCTGAGGAATTCGAGAACATCATCCTGCGTGCCAGCACCACAGGCGCGGGCGTGCTGCGCCTCAAGGATATCGGCTATGTGACCCTGGGCATGCAGAGTTACAACCTGCGCAGCCGCTTCAACGGCAAGGTCGGCACTGCCATCGCCGTCTACCAGCAGGCGGGCGCCAATGCCCTGGACGTATCCAAGCAGGTCCGAGCCGCTCTGGAGGATCTGAAGAAGAGCTTCCCGGCCGGCCTTGATTACTCGGTCGCCCTGGACACTACCAAGTTCGTGCAGGCTTCGATCGACGAGGTGGTCAAGACCCTGATGGAAGCCATTGTACTGGTGATCCTGGTGGTCTACCTGTTCCTGCAAAGCTGGCGGGCCACCATCATCCCCATCATCGCGGTGATCGTCTCAGTGGTTGCGACCTTCAGCGGCATGTACCTGCTCGGTTTCTCGGTCAACATGCTGACCCTGTTCGGCCTGGTGCTGTGTATAGGCATCGTGGTCGACGATGCCATCGTGGTGGTGGAAAACGTCGAGCGCAACATGGCGGAGTTTCACCTGCCGCCCAAGGAAGCGGCGCACCGGGCCATGGACGAGGTGACCGGGCCGGTGATCGCGGTGGTGCTGGTGCTGAGCGCGGTGTTCGTGCCGGTTGCGTTCCTCGGCGGCATGACCGGGCAGTTATACAAGCAGTTCGCCATCACCATCGCGATTTCGGTGGCGATCTCCGGTCTGGTGGCGCTGACGCTGAGTCCGGCCTTGGCGGCCCTGCTGCTCAAGCCCGGCCAGCACGGCGACCAGCGCACCGACCTGCTCTATCGCTTCTTCTTTGGTCCGTTTAACCGCGGCTTCGATTGGGTGACCCACGGCTACGCCGAGAGCGTGCGTTTTGTCACCAAGCGTGTTCTGCTGGGCTTGACGCTGTTCGCGATCATGCTGGTGGCGATCTACGGTCTGTTCAATAAAGTGCCGAGCAGTTTTGTCCCGGATGAGGACCAGGGTTATGTATTCGGCGTCGGCATCATGCCCGATGGCGCCAGCCTGGATCGCACCGAAGCAGCGGCCACTCAGATGACCGATATCTTCCGCGCCAATCCGGCCGTCGGCAGCGTGGTCGCGATCAACGGCTACAGCCTGCTGGATTCGCAACAGAAGACCACCGACACCACCCTGTTTGTCTCCTTCAAGGATTACGAGGAGCGCAAGGATCCAAAGGAAAGCGCGCCGAACGTGATCCGCGAGGTCATGGGTAAGTTTTCCAAGATCGGCGAGGCTGTCGCTCTGGTGTTCAATCCGCCCTCGATTCCCGGCCTGGGTACTACCGGCGGCTTTGAGTTCTGGATTCAGAGTCGCGGTGGCAGCGATATCAAGCAACTGGCGAAGGTGACCCAGGACTTCGTGGCCAAGGCCAGCCAGCGCCCGGAATTGCGCGGCTTGACCACCACCATCAACGCGGCCTCGCAGCAACTGTACGTCACGTTGGATCGCGAGCAGGCGCGCACCCTGGGCGTGCCGGTGGGTAATGTGTTTGGCACCCTGCAGGCGCTGTTTGGCTCGCTGTACGTCAGCCAGTTCAACCTGTACAGCCAGGTGTGGCAGGTGATCGTTCAGGCAGCCCCGGAATACCGCTCGCGGCCCGATGACATCAAGCAGATCTATGTACGCTCGCTCAGCGGTGGCATGGTGCCGCTGGCGGCCGTGACCAAGCTGGAGTACACCAGTGCGCCCAACCTGATCACCCGCTTCAATACCTTCCCGGCGGCCAAGGTGACCGGCGGTGCCGCGCCCGGCTACAGCTCGGGTCAGGCGCTTGCCGCCATGGAAGAGGTGGCCAGCACGGCGCTGCCGCAGGGCTACTCCTTTGGCTGGAGCGGCCAGGCCTATCAGGAAAAGAAGGTCGGCGGTGATTCGGCGATGGTGTTCATCTACGGCCTGATCATGGTGTTCCTGATCCTGGCGGCGCAATACGAGAAGTGGTCGCTGCCGTTCAGCGTGCTGATGGCAGTGCCGTTTGGCATCTTCGGTGCTCTGCTGGCGGTGTGGCTGCGCGGCATGGAAAACGACGTGTATTTCCAGATCGGTCTGCTGACTCTGGTCGGTCTGGCGGCCAAGAACGCCATTCTGATCGTGGAATTCGCGGTGATGAAGCACGAGGAGGGCATGCCGATCCTGGAAGCGGCGGTCGAGGCCGCGCGCCTGCGCTTCCGGCCGATTCTGATGACCTCGCTGGCCTTCATTCTTGGCGCGATTCCGCTGGTGATCGCTACCGGTGCTGGTGCCAACAGCCGTCATTCCATCGGTACCGGTATCGTCGGTGGCATGACCGCAGCGACCGTGCTGGCGATCTTCTTCGTGCCGATGTTCTTCCGTCTGTTCGAGGGTCTGAGCGAACGGGGCGGCAAGAAGAAGGAGGATGTTGTCCACGCCGATACCGTGCCTGCTCCTGCCGGCAAGGCAGCCGGGGATAAGGGTTTGCTGGAGGATCGCCACGATGCGTAAAACCTTACTCGTGACCGCGCTCGGTATCGCCCTGGGCGGCTGCGCGGTGGGTCCGGTCTATCAGCGTCCTGAGGTACCGGTGCCGGCACAGTGGCAGGTCTCGATCCAGCAGGCCAACTCGCTGGCCAATACCGCATGGTGGCAGCAGTTCCAGGATCCGGTGCTGGATGGCCTGATCCAGATTGCGCTGCAGGAAAACAAGGATGTGCAGATTGCCGCAGCGCGGGTCGAGGAGTACATGGGCCGCTATGGGGTGACCCGATCTGAGCAGTTTCCGCAGGTCGGGGCGGGTGCCTCCGGTGCACGCACCCGCAGTGGTGAGACTACCGTGCCGGCAGGCACCAGCCTGATCAACAACAACTTCCAGCTGGATCTGGGGGTGTCGTATGAGCTGGATCTATGGGGCAAGCTGAGCAGCGCTACGGATGCGGCGCGTGCCCAGTTGCTGGCTACCGAGGAAGCACGGCGCACGGTGATCCTGACCCTGGTCAGCCAGTTGGCGAGCAGTTATGTGCTGCTGTTGGATTATGACAAGCAACTGGTGGTAACCCGCGAGACACTGCAGACCCGTAGTGAATCGGTGCGGATCAATGGGTTGCGCTTCAAGGCCGGCCTGATTGGCGAAATGGACTACCAGCAGGCGGTAGCTGAATACCAGAACGCGGCCGTGCAGGTGCCGCTGCTGGAGCGGCAGATTGCCCAGCAGGAAAACGCCATCAGCCTGCTGCTGGGCCGCAATCCGGGGCATATCGCCCGGGGTCGTAATCTGGATCAGTTGGCGATGCCACAGGTGCCCGGTGGTCTGCCGTCCGAGCTGCTTGAGCGCCGTCCGGACATCCGTCAGGCCGAGCAGCAGTTGATCGCCGCCAATGCCCAGATCGGCGTGGCCAAGGCGGCGTTCTATCCCAGCATCTCCCTGACCGGGCTGCTCGGTCTGGCCAGCAACGATCTGTCCGATCTGTTTGAAGGACCGTCGCGCACCTGGACCTTCGCCGGGCAACTGACCCAGCCGATCTTTACCGGCGGCCGTCTGGAAGGGCAGTTGCAGGTTGCTGAAGCGGTGCAGAAGCAGGCGCTGCTCAATTATCAGCAGGTCATCCAGACCGCCTTCGCCGAGGTCGATGATGCGCTGGTTGCAGTGGCCAAGCTGCGCGAGCAGTTGCAGACTCAGGTGGAGCAGGTCAAGGCCCTGCAGCGCTATCTGGATCTGGCCACGCTGCGCTATCAGAACGGCTATTCCGACTACCTGACCGTGGTCGATGCCGAGCGCAATCTGTACAGCGCGCAGCTGTCCCTGGTGCAAAGCCAGGGCCAGTTGTTCATCGCCCTGGCCAATCTGTACAAGGTCATGGGCGGTGGCTGGGTTGATGAGGCACAGCGGATGAGTGTCGCGCCGCCCGTCTGATCGATTGCGGTTATTGTTAGCGTGCGGGGGAGCGAATGCTCCCCCGTTTTGTTCTGGCCTGCGGTGCCTCGGTGTAGCCGCCGCGCCGCACCTGGTCCTGCGCTAGACTGTCTATTGCAAGCTGTATATCCCTTGCCACTCCCGGGAGTCCGCCGATGTCTGAGAGGTCTGAGATGTCTGAATCGAAGCTGTTCAATCCACGCTTGAATCGCCGTCAGTTCCTTGGCGCCCTGTTGGCGGGAAGTGCGGTTCTGGCCACCGGTGGCCTGTTGAGTCCGCGCCTGACCCGCGCCGCCGAGGTCGCCAAGGGCCCGTTCAGCCTGCCCCCGCTACCGTATGCGGAAAATGCGCTGGACCCCTATATCTCGGCGCAAACCATCGGTTTTCACTACGGCAAGCACCATCAGGGCTATGTCAACAAGCTCAACGAACTGGTCGCCGGCACGCCGCTGGCCGAACAGTCGCTGGAGGCGGTGATCCAGGCCAGCGCGGGCAAGGCCGATCAGGTGGCGATTTTCAACAACGCCGCGCAGGTGTGGAATCACACCTTCTACTGGAACAGCCTGCGGCCAAAGGGGGGTGGCAAGCCGGATGCCGCACTGGCGGCGCTGATCGACCGCTCCTTTGGCAGTCATGACGCGTTCAAGGCGGAATTCGCCAAGGCGGCGACCGGCCAGTTTGGCAGTGGCTGGGCGTGGCTGGTCAAGGAAGGTGACAGGCTGATCGTAACCCGGACCGGCAACGCCGATACGCCGATCGCGCATGGGCAAAAGCCGCTGCTGACTGTTGATGTCTGGGAGCACGCCTATTATCTGGATTATCAGAACCGGCGCGCTGATTACGTGAATGCCCTGCTCGACAATCTGCTCAACTGGGACTTCGCGGCGCGCAATCTGGCCGGTTGAACAAAAAAACCGCCCGTTCAGCCGGGCGGCTTGATGGATGCCGGCATGGACCCAGGCCGGCATCACACACCTCAGGTTTCGGCTGTGGTCGCCGCCGCGCGTTCAGCGTCGCGGTCGTGGGCGTGGTCCTTGGCCAGCAGCATATACAGTGCCGGCACCACAAACAGAGTGAACAGCGTACCGATGGTCATGCCGCCGACCAGTACCAGACCGATCGAATTACGCGCCGCCGCGCCTGCGCCGGTGACCAGGGTCAGTGGCAGGTGACCGGCGATGGTTGCGGCGCTGGTCATCAAAATCGGCCGCAGCCGGATCAGCGCCGCCTCGCGCAAGGCCTCAAGCTTGGCCAGACCCTCAAGCTGGCGATGATTGGCAAACTCGACGATCAGGATGCCGTTCTTGGCGATCAACCCTATCAGCGTCACCAGCCCGACCTTGGAATAGATGTTGAGCGTTGTGGTCCAGCCATCGGTGAACGGGAAGGGAATCTGCGGGTTGGGCATTTTCAGGAACGTGAACAGCAGCGCCCCGAACAGCGCCAGCGGCACCGAACCGAGCAGGATAATCAAGGGATCGCGGAAGCTGTTGAACTGCGCCGCCAGCACCAGGAAGATCAGCACAATAGCCAGGCCCATGGTGGCGAAGAACTGGCTGCCACCCTCCAGGCGCAACTGCCGCGATTCGCCCGTATAGTCAATCACATAGCCCTGTGGCATCAGTTTGGCGGCTTCATCTTCCAGAAAGCGCAGTGCATCATCCAGCGGCACGATGGCTACGCCACTGAGCTTGACCGAGTTAAGCTGCTGGAAGCGGTTTAGCGAACGCGGCACGGTGCTGTTGCGCACCGTGGCCACCGTGCTCAGCGGCACCAGTTGCCCATTAGGGCCGGTCACATACAGATTCTCCACCTGCTCTGGACTGAGCCGGTCCACCCGCGCTACCTGTGGAATCACCTTGTAACTGCGCCCGGCGATATTGAAGCGGTTGACGTAGCCACCCCCGACAGCCGCCGCCAGATCGGCGCCCACCTGCTGCAGATTCAGACCCAGCGCCGCCACCTTGTCGCGATCAATCATGATCTCGCTTTGCGGCTGGTCGATCTTGACGTCGATCAGCGGCGGGAAGGCAAATTTGCCGCTGCTGATGGCCTTTTCCTGCAACTGCTCGGCAATTTTGAGAATTTCGCTGGTGTCGGCGGTCGAGGCAATCACGAATTCTACCGGGAACTGGCCACCGCCGGGCAGCGCCGGCGGCGTGACCGGGAACATCTGAATACCGGGTATCTTGCCCAGTTTCTGCTGTATCTCGGGCAGGATCTCGTTGACTGTGCGTTCACGCTCGGCCCAGGGCTTGGTCACCATGCCGGCAAAGCCAGATGAACTGAAGGTGATCTGGAAGGTAAAGGCGGTCTCCGGGGTGCTCATGAAGGCGTCATTGGCCGCAGCGGTGAAGCTGCTGGTCTGATCCAGCGTGGCATTGGCCGGCGCCTCGACAATGCCAAAGATCACGCCCTGATCCTCGCCCGGAGCCAGTTCCTGCGCCGACAGGATCCACATCGGCACCACCAGCACGAACAGCATCACCCAAATCAGATACACCGCCGGCCGCGTCGCCAGCGCTGCATCCAGCCGACGCCCGTAAAAAGCACGCAGCCGGTCGAATGCGGCGTTGATATGCGCCGGCAGCCAGTGCTGCTCGTCCTCGGCGCTGAGCAGTTTCGAGGACATCATCGGCGACAGGGTGAGTGCTACCACGCCGGAAATGGTCACAGCGCCGGCCAGGGTAAAGGCAAATTCGCGAAACAATGAACCGGTCAAGCCACCCTGCAGGCCAATCGGTGCATAGACTGCAATGAGCGTGATGGTCATGGCGATGATCGGCCCGATCAGTTCACGGGCACCGAGAATGGCGGCATCGAAGGGGCTTTGGCCTTCGCGCAGGTGGCGCTCAACGTTCTCCACCACCACGATGGCATCGTCCACCACCAGACCGACCGATAGCACAATAGCCAGCAGAGTCAGCAGGTTGATGGTGAAGCCGAATACCTGCATCAGGAATATGCCGCCGATCAGCGATAGCGGAATGGCGATTACCGGCACCAGCACCGAGCGCAGCGAACCGAGGAATAGGAAGATGATCACCACCACGATCAGCAGCGTTTCAACCAGGGTCTTGATCACCTCGTGGATGGCGTTGTTGATGTAGTCGGTGGCGTCATAGGCAATGCGCGCGTTCAGCCCGGTCGGTAGATCCTGCTGGATCAGGGTCATCTCGGTGCGCACCCGGTTGATCACATCAATCGAGTTGGCATTGGGTAAGGGGAAAATGCCCATGAACACGGCGGTTTGCCCGGAAAAGCGCACCTCGGCGCTATAGTCCTCGGCGCCCAGCACCACGTCGGCGATGTCGCGCAGCCGCACCAGCGCGCCATCCTGCTCGCGCACCACCATATTCTGGAATTCGCTCACCGAGCGCAGATCGGTGTTGGCGGTCAGGTTGACCTGTACCAGTGAGCCTTTGGTCTGGCCGATAGCGGCAAGATAGTTGTTGGCCGCCAGGGCCTGGCGCACCTGCACCGGGCTGATGTTAAGCGCGGCCATGCGTTCGGGCTTGAGCCAGATGCGCATGGCGAAGGTGCGACTGCCGAGAATTTCAGCGCGCTGCACTCCTTGCAGCGCTGACAGCCGCGGTTGCACTACCCGCACCAGGTAGTCGGTGATCTCGTTCTGGCGCAGGATATCCGAGCTGAAGCTGATATAGGCCGAGGCGAATTCGCTGTCCGCCGATTCGATGTTGAGCACCGGTACTTCGGCTTCGGGGGGCAGATCGCCGCGCACCTGATCGACCTTGGAACTGATCTCGGACAGTGCCTTGGTGGCGTCGTAGTTGAGCTTGAGGCGGGCACGAATGGTCGAGAGGCCCTGGGCGCTTTGCGATTCCAGATACTCGATGCCATCGGCAGCGGCAATCACCCGTTCCAGCGGCGTGGTGATGAAGCCGCGCACCAGTTCGGCGCTGGCCCCGGTGTAGACCGTGGTGACGGTGACGCTGGCATTATCGTTGCGCGGGTACTGGCGCACGTTGAGGCTGAAGATGGCCTGCACCCCGGCGATGATGATCAGCAGGTTGACCACGATGGCCAGCACCGGCCGGGTGATGAACAGATCGGTAAAGGATTTCATCGCGGCGCGAGCCTTAGGAATTGGCGGGCTTGGGATTGAGCTGGAAATCCGGCGCCAGAGTATTGTCCACCGCTACCGGGGCGTTGTTGCGCAGTTTGAAGACCCCGGTACTGATCAGTGTTTCACCGGCGTTCAGGCCGGATTCCACCACGACGAAGTCACCGCGACTGGGTCCGAGGCGCACGAATTTCTGCACTGCCACCTTGCCGACCGCGCCGGTTTTCTCGTCCTTTCTGTCCTCGACCACGAACACCGAATCGCCATAGGGTGCGTAGCGCACGGCGGTGATGGGAATCATCAGCACCTGCTGGGCGGTCGGTAGTACGGCGGCGACGCTGACATACATGCCCGGTTGCAGGCGACCGCTGCGGTTGTCGAAGGTGGCGCGCAGCCGGACGTTGCGGGTCAGGGCGTCGATTTCTGGGCTGATCACGCTGAGCGTGCCGATGAAGGTCTGTCCGGGCGCGGCGTCGCTGGTTACGCGCACCACCATGCCGACGCGCAGCCGGGCCAGTTCCTGTTGCGGCAGGGAGAAATCGACATAGACCGGGTCAAGCGCCTGCAGGCTGACGATGGCCGCGCCGCCATCGAGGAACTGGCCGAGATTGATCTGGCGGATGCCGAGCCGGCCGGCGAAAGGCGCGCGGATGGTTTTCTTGGCGATTACTGCGCGGATGTTATCCACCTGGGCGTCAGCCTGTTTGGCCTGGGCTTCGGCACTGTCGAAATCCGACTGTGATACCAGATTGCGCGGCCGCAGATTACGGGCGCGCTCCAGGTTGAGCCGGCTCAGATCGGCATTGGCACTGGCCGAGCGCAACTGGGCCTGCTCAACGGCATCATCCAGTTCGACCAGCACTTCGCCGGCGCGCACCGTCGCACCGGATTCAAAGGCCAGCCGCTTGACGGTGCCGGCAACCTCGGCGCTGATGGTGACGCCTTGTACCGCGACCACCGAGCCAACCGCGTCCAGGGTTGGTTGCCAGCGATCCGCAGTGACCGTACTGGTGGTGACCGTGGTCGGTGGCGGCACCATCTGCGCGGCGGCAGCAAACATGGTCTGAAACTGCCAGACCTTGGCGCCAGCCAGCGCGCCTACCAGGAGCAACAGGAAGAGAACGGTGAGGAAGATTTTCTTGAACATGGCCCAGGTCGCAGAGGAGGCGAAGGATAGGTGCGGCTGGATGTTTCCCGGGGATGTCGGCGATGGAACGGCCGGGATTTGAAGCGCGCAGGTTCTTTGCTTATGATACATACATGCTTGAATGTATGTAAATCGTGGAGAGCGGTTTAGCGTGATATGGCGGCCGCAAGTGCACCCGGAGCGGGAGCGTGCCGGTGGTATCAGCCGGGCGACCCGAGGATCAGGACATGCCCAGAAAGACCAAAGAAGAGGCCCAGGAAACCCGCCAGCGCATTCTGGATGCTGCTGAGCGGGTGTTTCAGATGCAGGGCGTGTCCCGTACTTCGCTGGCGCATATCGCCGATGCGGCGGGCGTGACCCGTGGTGCCATTTATTGGCATTTCAGGAACAAGGCTGATCTGTACGATGCCATGGTGCGGCGGGTGCTCGATTCGGAAGAGGCGCGCTGTCACGCGGGTATGGCTGAATCGGTCGACCCACTGAGTTTTATCCGCGATCTGGCGGTGGAGTTTCTGCAGCGGCTGGCCTGTGATCCGCGCTATCAGCGGGTTCTGGAGATTGCGTGGCACAAGTGCGAGTACGTTGAGGAAATGGCCGTGATCCGCGATAGCCATCTGGAATGTGGCCGGCGCTTTATTGCTCTGATGGAAACCGCGCTGCGCCGTGCCCAGCAGCAGGGTCGCCTGCCGGTGGCGGTCGATCCGTATCAGGCGGCAGTGGGCGTTATTGCCCTGATCGATGGGCTGGCGCTGAACTGGACGATGGATCCGCGGCTGTTTCCGCTGGCGGATTACGCGCCGGGGCTGGTGGATGCGTATCTGGCGGGTTTGTGTGTGATGGCATGATGGGACGTGACTGATGAATCAAGCCCTGGTCCGTTGTCCCTGGTGCGGTGATGATCCGCTGTATCAGCGCTATCACGATCAGGAGTGGGGTGTGCCGCTGCGTGATGAGCGGCGCCTGTTTGAGATGCTGGTGCTGGAAGGGGCGCAGGCCGGCTTGAGCTGGCTGACGATTCTGCGCCGGCGCGAGCATTATCGACATGCCTTCGCGGATTTTGCGCCGGAAATCATCGCCGCTTACGGGGCGGCCGAAACCTACCGGCTGTTGCAGGATACCGGTATCGTGCGCAACCGCTTGAAGATCGAGGCGGCGATTGGCAATGCGCGGGCCTTTTTGCAACTGCGGGAGAAGCATGGCGATTTCAGTGATTATCTGTGGCGCTATGTCGATGGGGTGCCGCGGCAAAATCACTGGCGCAGTCTGCAGGAGTTGCCAGCGCTTACGCCTGAATCGACGCGCATGAGTCAGGATTTGCGCCGCCTGGGTTTTCGCTTTGTTGGCCCGACGATCTGCTATGCCTTCATGCAGGCGGTGGGCATGGTCAACGATCACCTGAGCGACTGTTTCCGTCATGCCGCACTCGCTCAGCCGGGCACTGATAATCAGGCCGGGTCAGGCTACGGCGCCTGACCCGGCCCAGTACGAGTCCACGCCCAACAATGCGGTTGATAGCAGCAGTAAATGGCTACCCAACAATCTCAACGTAGCCAATCAGTTCCGCCGAATAGCTGCCATCCCCATTCGCTGCACCCTTGTGCTTCAGTTCCCGCTGCAGTGTCGGTTCAACCACCTGCTCAAACAGCTCCTGCCGCTGCTCTGGCGCGAACCTCGGTGAAGTTATCGGTGCCTGCAGGTATTGCTCGGCCAGCCGCTCGACCGCCGGAACCCGTGTGCCATCCTGCTTGACGGCAATGGGTTGAACCACGATGCGACGCTCACCATTGCCTGCGGACGCCTCGACGATCCAGAGAGAAAGCAGAACCGTCGCGTCCACGTCCCCTGAAACCGCAATGCCGATATCCTCGGGTGCAACGCTGCGCCAGCGTCCCAGCTCTTCCTGTATCAGCGGATGATCCAGGCCCATCAGTTCCACGTTATCGCTGCCCGTCGCCGTATCGCGGCTCAAGGTAAATCGTGTCCGGCGTGTGCCATCAATCGTCACAAGGTCGTAGGTCTCGTCGTCGATCTTGAGCAAGCGTTGCTGACGATCTGCCACTGCTGCCGACAGGAAACGCACGAGCCGATCCAGGCTGGACGACACATCGGAGAACGGCTTGTAATCATCAAGACTGAAACCTTCGAGGTCTTGGAACAGATCGAACACCACCTGCCGCGCCTCACGTGAATTCGAGAGCGCCGCTTCCAATTCCACCTGTGTGCGTTTCAATTCAGGATCAGACAACGCCTCCTGGTACAGGCGGTCGTAGTTGAGGCGCTCGGATAGCTGGCCAAGAATCTGCGCGCGCAGGTCTTCAGCCACGTTGCCTTGGTCGTCAACTTTGCCGACCGTCTTGGCGATTTCCGTCAGTTTCTCGTCGAGCATCAGGAAAATCCGCCCTTCGATAGTGTCGGACAGAACCAGGTTGTAGACCTGTGCCGTGTGGTTCTGTCCATAGCGGTGGATACGCCCGATGCGCTGTTCCACATCCATCGGATTCCACGGCAAATCGAAATTGAACAGGATGCGCGCGAACTGGAGGTTCAAACCTTCGCGGCCAGCCGCTGTGCACACCAGAACACGCGGTCCATCTTTCAGGCGGAATTTCCGCTCCGCCGCCAGCTTGGCACCGTGGTCGCCGCCACGCAGCACCACCACACCCTGGCCGGGATAAGCCTGCTCGATCTCGCGGGCAATCAGATCGACCGTGCCAAGGTAGGTGGCGAAGATAACGATCTTCTCGCTGGCATTCTGCCGCCACAAATAGCCCAGGCCATCCAGCAGCTTCTGCATCTTGGTTTCCCGGTGTTGCGGGAAGACCTTGAGCAAATCGCCGATGCGCAGGCGTTCCTCGGGCAGGTGAAGTTCCACGATGGCTGATGCCGCCTCTTCTGCGTGCGTTGCAGAAAATTCGCTGCCGTATGGATCGGAGGCCATTTCCAGCGCCTCCTCATCCAGTTTCTTGACCAGGCGGTACTTGAGGTCGGCCAGAACGCGATCGACTTCGCTGCGCCCGATACTGTCCTGCGGCAGGCCGAATTCCTCGTGAATCAGTGCCCGTGCTTCTTCAGTCAGGCGCTCACGGCCTTCGATATCAAGCTCTTTGTCGCGCAGCAGCGCCTCGTGCAGAGTCAGCATCAGCAGGCGGCGCTTGAGCGTGCGCCGCACAGCCGCAAAACTGGATGCGGCAATCTTCTGGAAGATGGCCATCAAGAAGCCGAGGGCTCGCCCCTGATTGCCCTGACGGCGGGCGAGGTCGAAACCGTCCTCCAGATATTCGCGCAGCCTCTCGTAGAACAGCCGCTCGTCCTGATTCATCAGGAAAGACTCGGTATGTACCCAGCGCCGTGCAAACAGCGGCGAACCATCGGGCTGGCAGGCATCGGCCTTGGTGCGGCGGAACATCACCGTATTGAGACGATGGCGGTTCTCCAGCATCTCTTCGGGGCTGCCAAACAGCGTCGGGTTCAGGAGCTGCGCCAGCATCCAGAACTGGAAGTGATTACCCTGGTGCGGGGTGGCCGACAGCAGCATCAGATCACGCGAATGATCCTTCAACGCTTCGGCCAACTTGTAATTCTCTGTCTTCCTGACCTTGCTACCGGTGCGGTAGGCCGTCAGATGGTGGGCTTCGTCGAACACCACCAGATCCCAACGCGGCGCATCCAGCAGGCGTTTGATACGCGCCGGGCGCTTGAGCGTGTCGATGCTCGCAATCAGCCGGTCGTGCTTGGCGAAAGCATTGGTCTTGCGGTCGGTGATGTCGCCCTCGGAGCCGAACACCTCGAAGTCGAGATTGAATACTTCGTTCAGCTCGCGGTGCCAGTTATTCACCAGCCCGGCAGGCACCACCATCAGCGCGCGGTTCAGTTCGCCCCGGCTGGCCAGCTCACGCAAAATCAGCGCGGTTTCAATGGTTTTGCCCAAGCCCACTTCGTCGGCAATCAGATAGCGCCGAGGCGAAGCGGTGGCAACACGGTGCGTCAGCACCACCTGATGTGGCAACAGGTCGATCTTGGCCGAGGTCAGTGCCGAAGCGCTTTCCATGACCGGCAGAGCATGGGCCTCGTAGGATAACCACGCTTTGCGCGCCCGATCTGCGCCACCATCGACGGTACGCAGGATGCGCTCGGTGCGAGAGAGCTGGCGGCGCACTGCGCCAATCGGTACACGGCGTTCGCCCACGCCGAAGAAGGCGCGCAGGTAGCCATCGCGCGCCGGGTCAAGAACGACACCTTGGCCGAATTCGTGGTGGGTAATCCGTTCGCCGGGTTGGAACTGAGTCTCTGCTTCCACGCGCCGACCTCAGGTAATTCGCAAATGGAAGAGGCCCGCCGCTTTTGCGCCCTTGCGCAGCAGAATTTCTTTCGGGTATTCATTGGCTGCACCCCAGAGCAGGCGGCCAAAGTCGAGCTGCTGGCCTCGGTGTGGCGCTTCGCACAACCACGATACTGCGTCGGTGGATGCCTGCACCCTCAGACGACTATCTCCCTGTGGCAACCAGAAAATCAGCGCAGCCTCGCCCGCGTAGGCGTCCTGGAATGAAAGGATGGCGCGTTTGATCGTGTCCTCCAGCCATATTTCGGCCTGATCGGGAGCCAGTAAATCCAGGCTACCTTCCAGCCCGGCCACCACCAGCGTCTGGTTGTCGTTGCTGGGCAGATCTTCTGGCCAACCATTTCCGTTCGGAATCGCGGCCTGCAAGAACTGGCGCAAGCTCCACACCTCGCCAGCCGCACAGACTGTATTGCGTGCTTCCTCATCCCACAGCCAGTTGGTGCCGCGCCGTTGCCATACCGTATCGAGCACCTGCCTCATTACGCATATTCCCCATCGTCATCAAACAGCGAACCCTGCTGCGGCTTGGGTGCCTGGCTGGCTTGCCAGGTGGTGAAGATCGACACCGCGCGCGAGGCCGCGTTGCGGGTGGCTTGATCCGGGCCGTTTTTCTGCAACCAGTCCAACAGGGATTTAAGCGCCACGTGCGGTTTGAAGTGGTCGTTCTTCAGTGTGTCCGAGGCATTGATGCCGCTGCCATCGAAACAAGCACCAATCAGCACCAGTGCCTGATCCAGGTCAGCCGTCAGGCGGCGGCGGTGCTTGCCCGACCAATCGCGGGCGAAATCGAGCGGATTGGTGCGCGTGAACACTTTCTTCTCTTCGCGACACCAGCCACGCTGCACAAAGTCATCCGGCGTGGTGATGGTGCCGCGCAGGAATTTTTGCAACTGGTCACGCTTCATCTCGGTGGCCGCACCGAAGGTACGCAAAAACTGACGCGTCATCGGTTCGGCATTCACCGGTGGCGGTTCCTTGCCTTTATCGGCGTCTTCGTCGATGAGCTGGTTGATACCGACCAGCGCATCCTTGACCGAGATGGTGCGCCCCTCGTCAACATAGACCTTGCCGTAGTGACGAGAGAAATATTCCAGTGCTTTGCCACGCCGAATCACCTGGATGTCGGCTGCGGGCAGACCCTCCTTGGCGTGGTTTTCCAGCATCGCTTGGAGTTGACGTACATCGGCCATCACTTCGCGGCGCATCCGGCCCCAGCTCACCGGCTTGGGTTCTTCCGTCCGCTTGCGGCAGACGTGAATGATGTCGAACTCGATAGTCTGAGAGCCAA
>RXIX01000016.1 GCA_003989075.1 Candidatus Competibacteraceae bacterium
ATGCGAGGCCAGCGATAGCAGCAGGCGCTGTTCCGCTTCGGCCTGCACCACGTCCGCCAGTGCCTCGCGCAAATGGCAGTCATCGTCCTGCTTAGCCAGTAATAGAAAGCCATAGCCATTGATCACAATAATCAGATAGCCAACCACAAACAGGGCGATGTGCAAGTACAGATAACCTGGGTGGGCAAGATCATCCAGGCGCAGCAACTGAATCATGCGGCCAAAAAACAGCAGGCCGGCAATGGCGTTGGTCGTCCCCATCAATCGCACCAGCAGCCCATGCCGGCGGTCGCTCAGCAGGATCATGGCCATCGCCATGAAAAAGCCGCCATTGATCAGTGAGAAGTAGATCAAATCAATGCGGCGCGTCACACTGAAAGCATGCAGACCCAGTTGCAGGAGAATCGCCAGACCGGTCAGTACAATCAATGGCTTTCGCCAGTCATGCCGACCCAGCAGGCTGGCATAGGCGGCATACTCCAGCGCCCAGGCCATGATCAGCAGCAGATGCGACAGGGTTAGGGAAAATCCGCTCGGGATCATCGGTCGCAGCCAGATCAGCAGAAAGGCAATGCCGCTGATCATCCGTGCCCAACGCCAAATCAACAGCGGTTGCTGGGTGGTCTTGGTGGCGCCAGCGGCATACACCGTCGCCAGTGCGCCAAAGGCTAAATTGCCGAGTCCCATGGCAAGCGATAAAGTAGGAATATCAATCATAAAAACCATTATTCATGCCGGCGATTATGCCTCTGCTGTTAAAGCCTGCCTGATACGGAATCAGGATTGCTGGCTTAATCTTTCATCTGCCACGTGTTATTAACATGCCCGCCTACACCGTCTCCCTTGTTGAAGATGAAACTATTTTGCGCGACGAAATGGCGTTCCAACTCGAATGCCTTGGTTTTTCCGTCAAGACCTTTGCAAGCGCCGAGCAGTTTTATCGTTACCTGGCGGTGCATCCGCGCACTGTGGTGGTGCTGGATATCGGTTTGACTGGCGAGGATGGGCTATCGGTCTGTCAGCATCTGCGTACACATGATCTCAATATCGGTATTGTCTTCGTGACCGCCCGCGGTTTACGCAGCGACCGCCTGAGTGGTCTGGATGCAGGTGCGGATGCCTATCTGATCAAGCCGATCGATATGGATGAACTGGCGTTAATCCTGAAGCGCTTGGGGCAACGCCTGATGGCGATCCCCACTGCAGCGTGCCTGCTATCCGACGATGAATTATGGCATCTCGAAGACCATCCGCCGTTTCTCATCACCCCGAACCAGATTCGGGTCCGCCTTTCAGGCAGCGAGTATCCGTTGCTGAAAATGCTCCTGCAACACCCGGGCATACCGTGTCGACATACGGAACTGGCGATCGCGCTGGGCATGAACCCAGAGGATTATCAAAAACATCGGATTGAGGTAATCCTCAGTCGCCTGCGGGAACGGGTCCTGCGGCAAAGCGGACTGCAGTTGCCAATTCAGGCAGAACGCGGGGTAGGTTATCTGATGCTGCCGGGAATGGGCCGTGATGCATAGTCCCTATACCCGTTGACATCCTCCCCGCCCTGAAGGATGGGGATTCTCGGTTGTTGCCTTCCAGGTTCCTGTTTCACTGGTCGTTGCTCCTTTGGGATTGGCCCATCGGAGACTGACTCAAACTCCGCAGGCTTAAGGTCCAGCGTGTCCCGCCGTAGTTTTTCGTGCAGCCGCAACTGGTCGGCTCCGGCAAGGATCGCCAAGCCCACCGACAGAATATCGGTTGCGGCATTGATATCCCTGTACTGAGCCAAGCCGAAATACCGGTCGTGGCTTATTCCGCATTCTGGGCACTGCCATTGACAAAGATTGCCAGTTGGCGCCTGACCAAATCACAAAAAAGCCCGCATTGACGCGGGCTTCAGAAGGGGTTCATGTTACTCGATGCCAGCCGGTGCTGGACGCCGAATTACTCCCACTCAATAGTCGCCGGTGGCTTACCGGACACATCGTAGACCACGCGGGAAATACCGCGCACCTCGTTGATGATCCGCCGCGACACCCGATCCAGAAAGTCATAGGGCAGATGCGCCCAGCGCGCAGTCATAAAATCCACCGTTTCCACCGCCCGCAGCGCCACCACATAATCATAGCGCCGCCCATCGCCCATCACCCCAACCGACTTGACCGGCAGAAACACCGCAAAGGCCTGACTGGTGCGATCGTATAGATCAGCGCGGCGCAACTCCTCAATGAAAATATCATCGGCGCGGCGCAGCAGATCGGCGTACTCCTTTTTCACCTCGCCGAGAATGCGCACCCCGAGGCCAGGACCGGGAAACGGATGGCGATAGACCATCTCGAACGGCAAACCGAGTTCCACGCCCAGCCGGCGCACCTCATCCTTGAACAGTTCGCGCAGCGGCTCGACCAGCTTCATGCGCATCGTCGCCGGCAGACCGCCCACGTTGTGATGCGATTTGATCACGTGGGCCTTGCCCGTCTTGGCGCCCGCCGACTCGATCACATCGGGATAAATGGTGCCCTGCGCCAGCCATTTGGCATTTTGCAGGTGCTGCGCCTGTTCCTCGAAGATCTCGACAAACAGCCCACCGATAATCTTGCGCTTGCGCTCGGGATCGGTGACACCGGCCAGCGCATCCAGAAAGCGCGTCTCGGCATCGACGCGGATCACCCGCACGCCCAGATGTTCGGCAAAGGTAGTCATGACCTGATCGCCTTCGTGCAGGCGCAGCAGGCCAGTATCGACGAACACGCAGGTCAACTGGTCGCCAATCGCCCGGTGCAGCAGCGCCGCCACCACTGAGGAATCAACACCGCCGGACAGACCAAGCAACACCTCGTCGCCACCCACCTGGGCGCGGATCGCAGCCATGCTGTCCTCGATGATGTTGCCGGTGGTCCACAGCGGCGCACAGGCGCAGATCTCCAGCACGAAGCGACGCAGGATACGCTCACCCTGACGGGTATGGGTCACTTCGGGATGGAACTGCACCCCATACCAGCGCCGCTGTTCATCGGCCATGCCGGCGATCGGGCAGGTCGCGGTGCTGGCGATGCGCACGAAGCCCGGCGGTAGATCCACTACCCGGTCGCCGTGGCTCATCCACACATCGAGCAAGCCATAACCTTCCGGGCTGTTGTGATCTTCGATGTCGCGCAGCAGCGCCGAATGGGCATGGGCACGCACCTGCGCATAGCCAAATTCCTGATGATCGGACGGCTCGACCCGGCCACCGTGCTGCATCGCCAGGGTCTGCATACCGTAGCAGATGCCCAGCAGCGGCACACCCAGCTCGAACACGACTTGCGGCGCGCGCGGCCCGTCGGCCACGGTGGTCGATTCCGGGCTGCCGGAGAGAATCACCCCGCGCGGCTGAAAGGCATGCAGCAGCGCCGGATCGGCATCCCAGGGGTGAATTTCGCAATAGACGCCAATCTCGCGCACCCGGCGGGCGATCAATTGCGTGTACTGCGAACCAAAGTCAAGAATCAGGATGCGGTCAAGATGAATGTTGCGGGCGGTCATGGCGGCGCTCCCCGCTCCCGGCGCGGGAGCGGTACAGAGTGAAAGAAACCGGACGGACGCTCAATCGACCCGGTAATTCGGCGCTTCCTTGGTGATGGTCACATCGTGAACATGGCTTTCGCGCATGCCCGCACTGGTGACGCGAGTGAAGGCCGGTTTGGTCCGCATCTCGGCAATGTTCTGGCAGCCGACATAGCCCATACTGGAGCGCAGCCCGCCCATCAACTGATTGATGATCGCCAGCATGCTGCCCTTGTAGGGTACGCGGCCTTCAATGCCTTCCGGGACCAGCTTTTCCACCGCGCTGCCTTCCTGGAAATAGCGGTCGCTGGAACCGTGCTGCTGGGTCATGGCGCCGATCGAACCCATGCCACGATAGGATTTATAGGAACGTCCCTGATACAGTTCGACCTCACCCGGCGCTTCCTCGGTGCCCGCAAACAGGCTGCCGATCATCACCGTGTGCGCACCCGCAGCGATGGCCTTGGCCAGATCGCCGGAATAGCGCACGCCACCATCGGCGATCACCGGTACATCACTGTCGCGCAGGGCTTCGGCAACATTGGCCACTGCGCTGATTTGCGGCACGCCCACTCCGGCGATGATGCGCGTGGTGCAGATCGACCCAGGACCGATACCGACCTTGACCGCATCAGCGCCGGCTTCGACCAGATCGCGCGCGGCAGCGGCGGTGGCGATGTTGCCGCCGATCACCTGTACCTGGGGAAAGTTCTCCTTGACCCAGCGCACCCGGTTGAGCACGTTGCGCGAGTGGCCATGTGCGGTATCGACGACCAGCACATCCACCCCAGCGCCCACCAGTGCCACGACCCGCTCGTCGGTGTCACCCCCCGTACCGACGGCCGCGCCAACCCGCAGCCGCCCGAACTCGTCCTTGCAGGCGATCGGAAAATCGCTGGATTTCTGGATATCCTTGACCGTGATCATGCCGCGCAACTGGAAGGAGTCGTTGACCACCAGCACCTTCTCAATGCGGTGCTTGTGCAGCAGAGCAACGATTTCTTCACGGCTGGCGCCTTCGCGCACCGTCACCAGACGCTCCTTGGGCGTCATGATGGCGCTGACCGGGGCATTCATATTGTGCTCGAAACGCAGGTCGCGACTGGTGACGATACCGACCAGATTTTCACCATCGACCACCGGCACACCGGAAATGTGGTGGGCACGGGTCAGGGCCAGTACCTCGCGGATGGTGGTAGTTGGCGCGGTGACGATGGGATCATTGATGACACCGCTTTCATACTTCTTGACGCGCCGCACTTCCTGCGCCTGTTTCTCGACCGGCATGTTCTTATGGATAATGCCGATGCCGCCTTCCTGGGCCAGGGAAATCGCCAGGCGCGCTTCGGTCACCGTGTCCATGGCAGCCGAAATCAGCGGAATATTCAGGCGAATGGTGCGGGTCAGTTGCGTCGCGAGGCTCACGTCCTTGGGCAGCACCGCCGAATAGGCAGGGAGCAGCAAGACATCATCGAAGGTCAGGGCTTCTTGAACGATACGCATGGCGGGCCTCGGAACTCAGGCGAAAATTAAACCGGATATTTTCAACGCATGCGCCGTGCCGGTCAAGAGTTCCTGTCTGTAGCGCATGCGCCGTGCCGGTCAAGAGTTCCTGTCTGTAGCGCATGACCCGCACGGACAAGCATGATCGCCGACCAGCGGTTATCGTGGCTTATCCTGGCTCATCATTGAAAAGGACGCCGCCATGCAACTGCACCTGATCAGTCGTTACCCGGAGACCACACCCCGGCCAACACCCCTACTGTTCGTGCACGGTTCGTTTTCCGACGCTCGGGTCTGGGATGTGCATGTCCTGCCCTATTGCAGCCGGCACGGCTACGAGGCCCATGCCGTCAGCCTGCGCGGCCACGGGCTCAGCGAGGGCCACGCACATTTGCATCGGTGGCGGCTGGCCGATTACGTCGCTGATCTGGCGCGGGCGGCGCGCATGATGCCCGCGCCGCCGGTGCTGATTGGCCATTCGATGGGCGGGATGGTGATTCAGAAATACCTGGAACAGCAGCCCCAGGTGGCCGGGGTGGTGCTGATGGCCTCGGTGCCGCCGCAGGGTCTGTGGCCAACCAATCTGCATATGGCGATGCGTCATCCGTTCCTGTTTCAGCAGATGGTGCTGTTCTCGATGCTCGGGCCGAGCTTCGGCACGCTGGACATGATGCGCCGGCTGCTGTTCTCGGCGGATATGCCGCTGGCTACGCTGCGCGATTACTTCGACCTGGTGCAGGCCGAATCGCAGTGGGTGGCAATGGATATGATGGGATTCGATCCACTGCGCCTGCGTCCGGAGCAAATGCGCACGCCGCTGCTGGTGCTGGGCGCGCAGCAGGATGCCTTCGTGTCGCCGGCGCTGGTCAGGGAGACCGCGCGCTTTTATCGAACCGAAGCGCGCATTTTCCCGAACATGGCGCATGCCATGATGCTGGAAGCGCGCTGGCAGGAGGTGGCCGACGCTCTGCTGGCGTGGCTGGCGGAACAGCCGCAGCACAGCCGGTCCGCGTAGGCCACAGTAAGCGTATAAGCACACTGCGCCGACTAGGTCTCGCGCAGCAGCCGGCGCAGGATCTTGCCGACGTTGGTCTTGGGCAGTTCGGCGCGGAACTCAATCAGACGCGGCACCTTATAGCCCGCCAGATGCTGGCGGCAGTGCTCGATCAGCGCCTCGGCGGTCAGGGCCGGATCCTTTTTGACCACCACCAGCTTGACTGCCTCGCCGGACTTTTCGTCCGGCACACCAATCGCGGCCACTTCCAGCACGCCGGCATGCAGCGCCGCCACATCCTCGACCTCGTTCGGATAGACGTTGAAGCCCGATACCAGGATCATGTCCTTCTTGCGATCGACAATCCGCACATAGCCGCGCGCGTCGATGTAGCCAATATCGCCGGTGCGCAGATAAGCATCCGCAGTCATCACCTGGGCCGTTTCCCCAGGCCGGTTCCAGTAGCCGCGCATCACCTGCGGGCCACGCACGCAGATCTCGCCAGCCTCGCCTAGTGCCAGTTCGCGGCCGTCGTCATCGCGGATCGACAGCTCGGTCGAAGGCATTGGCAGGCCAATGCTGCCGTTGTATTCGCGCAGGGTCAGCGGGTTAAAGGTCACCGCCGGCGAGGTTTCGGTCAGGCCGTAGCCTTCGATCAGCGGCACGCCGGTCACCTGCTGCCAGCGTTCCGCTACTGCCCGCTGCAGGGCCATGCCGCCGGACAGGCACAGCCTGAGCGCGCTGAAGTCCAGTTGCGCGAAACCGGGCGTGTTCAGCAGGCCATTGAACAGAGTGTTGACGCCGGAAATGGCGGTGAAACGCACCCGGCTCAGCTCCTTGACGAAGCCGGGCATGTCGCGCGGATTGGTGATCAGGATGTTATGGCCGCACACCTTCATGAAGGTCAGGCAGTTGGCGGTCAGGGAAAAGATGTGGTACAGCGGCAGGGCGGTGATGATGGTTTCCGCGCTCTGGCTGGATACTGTACTGAGCCAGGCCGAAGCCTGCTGCAGATTCGCCACCAGGTTGCCGTGGGTGAGCATGGCGCCCTTGGAAACGCCGGTTGTGCCACCGGTGTATTGCAGGAAGGCCAGATCATCGTGATCAACCGGCACATCCTGCAGGGTCCGCCGCGCGCCCTCGTGCAATACCTGGCGCAGCGGCACCGCACCAGGCAGCCGCCAGGCCGGGACCATTTTCCTGACCCGCTTGACCACGAAATTGACCAGCGGCCGCTTGGGAAACGGGAACAGATCGCCCAATTGCGTGGTGATCACGGTGCGCAGTGGTGTCCGTTCCAACACCTCCTGCAGGGTGTGGGCAAAGTTTTCCAGGATCAGAATGGCGCTCGCCCCGGAATCCTTGAGCTGGTGTTCGAGTTCGCGCGGCGTGTACAGGGGATTGACGTTTACCACAACCAGGCCGGCGCGCAGGACGCCAAACAGGGCCACCGGATATTGCAGGACATTGGGCAGCATGATGGCGACCCGATCGCCCCGGTCCAGACCCAGCACCTGCTGCAGATAGGCAGCGAAGGCGCTGCTGAGCCGGTCGATATCGCGATAGCTCAGGGTCACACCCATATTGGAATAGGCGGGCAGATCGGCAAAACGGGCGCAGCTTTTCTCCAGGATATCCTTGAGCGAGCCAAATTCGTTCAGATCGATCTCCGCCGGCACGCCGGGCGGGTATTCACGCAGCCAGATTTTTTCCACACTATTCTCCTGCTGTACTTGTTGTTGTGCTTACTGGGGTTCCGGTGCGGTTCGCGCATGCATTGACACCAGGATGCATGGACCACTGGAAAAGCGCCCGACCCCCATCAACAATTAGCAAAACGCGCGGCGCCCCGCAGCCGCTGCGGCCTGATCCGCTACCCGACCAAGGCGCGCCTGGCCCGATGAAAACCCGCGACCGTATCCTGCAAACCAGCCTGCGCCTGTTCAACGACAACGGTGAACCGCGCATTACCACCAATCATATCGCCGACGAACTCGATATCAGTCCTGGCAACCTCTACTACCACTTCCGCAACAAGGACGACATCATCAATCTGCTGTTTCAGCAGTTCGAGCGGCAGATGGAAGCCGCCCTGCAGGTGCCCGAGCGCCGGGTGCCGAACATGGAGGATATGTGGCTGTATCTGCATCTGGTGTTTGAAACCATCTGGGAATACCGCTTTCTCTATCGCGATCTAGACAATATCCTCAGCCGCAATAAGAAGCTGCGTACCCATTTCCGCCGCATCCTGGAACGCAAGATCCACACGGCCGAGATCATTCTGCGCGGACTGGTCGAGGTCGGGGTCATGAGTGCGACGGCTGCGGATATCGCTGCCCTGGCACGCAACATTGCAGTGGTGGCTACGTACTGGCTCAATTTTCAGCGGATCCGCACCACGCCCGCAGCGGATGGCGCAGACAGCGACCATCTCGCTTTAGGTGTCTATCAGGTGCTGGCGCTGGTCGCGCCGTTCCTCAATGGTGACGCCCAACGCCTGTTGCGCCAGCTCAGCCTGGAATATCTGAGCTGAACAGCGCCGCCTAGCGACTGGCCGTGGCCGGCAGAATCTCCTGCAGACGGTCGAGCGCCGCGTGCAGCTCGCGCACCGGGCGGCTGTCGCTGGCGCGCCGGGCGATCAGCGCCCGCGGCTGCGGATCGCGCAGGCCGGTGTAATAGCGCCGGCTGCGATCCTGCAGCAGGTCGAGGCGCATGCGGATGCCATGGCGGGCCAGAACAGGTTCCAGTTCCTCGCGCCGCGCCAACAGGTCCTGGCGGGTGGTCTGATAGGCGTGCTCACAGACCCAGTGCCGCCCGGAGAAGCTGAAGACATTGGTGAAGAACATCTTGGCGTCGTCGCTGTTCGGCTCGAACATGATGACGTCCGAATTCGGGTACTCGCTGTCATACTTCTGCATGCCCACCTGCAGGCGCGAATGAATCAGCGCGCGGAAGGTCTGCGACAGCACCACCGGCAGACCGCCCTCGACCAGTCGCCCGACTTGCTGGGGCGCGCCCACTGCCTTCTTGCTCAGGCGAGCGTCGAAAGGCACCAGCGGGTTCAGGCACAGCAGCAGATCCAGCCCCTCCTGCAGCGCAACCGAGGCATGCATGGTCTTGCGCAGCGCGCCATCGACGAAGAAGCGGCCATCAATCTCCACCGGCGGATACAGGCCCGGCAGCGCGGCACTCGCCTGCACCGCGCGCGAAATCGGCACATGATCGTAACCGGGCGCGCCGAACTTGATCGACTCACCGGTATCGAGATCCACCGCCACCACGAACAGGCGCTTGGCCAACTGGCGGAAATCATCGGTGCGCCCCGGCGCGTTCCACATCCGCTGCAGATAATCGTGGATCGGCTCGTTGTCGAAAAACCCAGCCGGCAGCGCACGCCCGAGCAGGGTCAGCGACTGCAACAGGCTCAGATCCAGCGGATTGCGCAGGTAGCGCCAGAATGACCGCCAGAGCAGCCCCGGCACCGTAGCCAGCCGCCGGGCATATTCGCCCAGTGCCGGCACCAGGAAAATTTGCGGATCGAGCGGATGTTCCTCGGACTCGTTGTTGATGAAGATATGGCAGATCTGGCTGGGCTTGAACTGATTGGCCAGCAGGGCCGCCATCACTGCCCCCGCGCTGACGCCAATATAAACGTCGAGCCGGTTCAGATCGACGCCCTCCAGGGCTTCATCCAGGGCGCGCAGGGCACCGATCTCATAAATCAACCCAACCGGGCCACCGCCGGCGACCGCAAGACCGATACGAGGACCGCTGGCCTGGCGCTGAATGCTCTCGGGCTGCGTGACGAGCATGAGGGCTGCTCCTGGTTAAGGTGGAGAGAAGGATGGCAATCCGAAAACCGGGATCCGGCGCTGGCGTCGGTTGGCCCAACCTGCGGTGGATGACGGACAACCCGGATCAGCGCTTGGCATCGCGCGCCTGGCGCAGCTCTTCGATGTGTACCTGCAAGGCATCGATCCGGCGCACCAACTCCTGCACATCGTCACGGCCGGGCACGCCCAAGCGCCCGAGCACCCGGGCCAGCCGCTCCTCAAACACCTGCTCAACCTTGTCCCAGGCATCGGCAACCGCGCCACGGGTTTCACCGGCCGATTCACGCACTTCTTCAAGCGCGGTACTGGCGCTCTGACGGGTGCGCTCCTCGATCTTTTCGCCTTCCTTGACCAGCGTATCGAACAGCCTGGCACCTTCGTCGCTGACCTTGGCGAATGCACCCAGCCCGGCCAGCCAGATCAGATGGGCGGATTCCTGAACCGATTGCGATAACTGGCTGTCGACGTTGCCTTTCACTTTCTTGACCATCTGCATCACTCCCCTGGAGATTCTGGACCGGTCCCGCGCAGGCACCGGTTTCACGATGTGAACAGCCTATGCGTAATTCCTAGAATAAACATCCTAAACCGCCAGCCGCTCAGGCTGCGGGACCGGCCAAGGCCTGCAGGGCGCGCTCGGCCTGTGCCGCATCGACCGCCTCGCCCCAGGGACTCATCAGCGTGATGAACAGCAGCTTCTCGAACTCGCCGGCAAAGCGCTTGATGACTTCCTCCGGGTCGGCCACCAGTTTGGAATCGGCCACCAGACCAAAATGCACCCGGTCGTGATAGCTGAGAATGCTCACGCCCATGCCAATCGAACCGGACTGCGGCACCCAGAACATCATCTCGGACAAGGGCGCGCCACCCAGGTAAAGCGGCTCGCGCGGCCCCGGTACATTGGTCATCACCGCCGAAGCCTTCCTGCTCAGCATCTCCAGCAGCACCTGCTGCAGGCGACTGGGGCCCATGCCCACCGTGCCCAGCAGCCCCAGCGCCAGCAACGGCTGGAACGATTCCTTCAGCTCGTTCATGCGCCGGCGCAGCTCGTACAGGCGTGCCACCGGGTTGGCAATGCCCACCGGCAGGGCCAGGAACACCAGCCCAAAGAAATTGCCCAGCCGTGCCGCCTTTTCCTTCGAGCGCAGGTTGACCGGGATCACGGCGCGAATCTGCAGATCGTCCGGCACCGGATCACCCTTTTCGATCAGATAGGCACGCAGCGCGCCGGCCACTGCAGTCAGCAGCACATCATTGACCGATCCCCCCAGAGCCTTGCCAACCGCCTTGACTTCAGCCAGCGACAGCGGCTCAGCCCAGGCGACACGCTTGGACACGCCCAGTTCACCCTTGTAGCAGGTGCGCGAATCGTCGCTCATCAGCGCCAGACGGCCGATTTCCGCTGCCAGGCGGGCGCCGTTGCGGGCGTAATTGAGCGCGTGCGAGGGATGCAGCACCATATCGGCACCCTCCTCGACCAGATCGCGGCCCAGCTTGAGGGTGGTGTGCACCATCTTGTCTACCGGCTCGAAGAAGCGCTGGAACAGGCCGGCATCGGCGGCATGCTCAGCTTTTTCCGCCGGCGAGGGCGGCAGGGCGTCGGCGGCCGGATCGGTCAGCGACAGCAGCACATGAATCAGAGCGATGCCATCGGCGTAGCAGTGATGGATGCGCAGGATCAGGGCGCTGCCACCCTGATAATCCTCGATCAGGTGGAATTGCCACATCGGCTTGGAGAAATCCAGCGGCGTGCTCATCAGGTCGCTGGCCAGATGCTGCAACTCAACCTTATCGGCGCGGCCGGGCAGTGCGGTACGCAGCACATGCCGGCCGATGTCGAAATGCGGATCGTTCTCCCAGAACGCACCCGTGGCCTTTTGCACTGCCCGCTGGGTAAAGCGCCGATATTTGAGAAATCGGCTCTCGACGACCTCCTTGAGGCGTGCATAGGCCAGCGGCTGATCGAAGATCATGACACCGGTGATCATCATCAGGTTGGTCGGGCGCTCCATGCGCAACCAGGCGGTATCGATACCGGAAATGCGCTCGCTGTCTTTTTTGCTGGGCATGAGAAAATCCAGGATCATGGCGAAGAAACACCGGCGGTCAGGGCGCGATCCGGGTCACGACGCTCGGTGCAACACCGGGCCGCAGCGGCGGACAGGGACAGGATAAGTGCTGGCAACAGCTTTATTTTTATCGCAACCCGCATGATCGCGCATTCTAGGGAGGCAGGCGGGCATGGGCTTTGACGAATTGGCCGATGGCCGTAACGCATCGCGCGGATGCACCCCGGACGGCGGTCATAGCCACTACATGCAATCACGCCCACGCTGGTTTTGACTAAGCTTGTTAAACTCATTTATCCGCGCGGCCACCTGCTTTCCGGTCGCGCTCCATACCACCCGAGAGTATCCGCCATGTCCGATCTAGCGACCCGTTTCCAGGCTGCCCAGGACGACAGCAAGAAGCTCAGCAAGCGGCCCGATAACGACACCCTGCTCAGTCTGTACGCGCACTTCAAACAGGGCTCGGCGGGCGATGTCGAAGGCAAGCGCCCCGGCTTTACTGATCTGGTCGGCCGCGCCAAGTATGACGCCTGGGCCAAGCTCAAGGGCATGCCTCAGGAAACCGCCATGCAGGCCTACATCGACCTGGTCGAGTCACTCAAGGGCGCCTGAGATCATCCCCGTGCACCGGTGCGTCCGTTCCGTCCGGGCGCGCCGGGCGCAGCAGATTTAAGCCGCTTTCCACCAATGATGAACCGGTACGCACTACTTTGCGGGCCGTACGGTCGAGCAGTTCGGCCGCGTTTGTCACCGTCAGCGCCTCGATGAAACCCTTGCGTACCTCTTCGCGGAATGCCGGCAGACTCTCTATCGCCGCCTCCCGGAAACCCGCTACCAGTTCCGCCCGCACCTGGGGCAGCATTTCAACCGCTGCCGCATCCGCACCTGCCTTCACCCGCGCTTCCAGCGCCATGCTCATGGCCTCCAGTCGCGGCAGCAGCCAATGCCGCAGCAGCAATCCACCCAGCAGCAGGGTCAACAGGCTCGACGCCAGCGCGGTCGCGACGACCAGGATCAACAACTGCGCACCACTCATTGATTGCCGTCCCCTCTGCCCACGCGCGGGCCACTCTGCTACCGGTTAGGAAAAGATTTCCTGCCACCCGAAACTATAATAGTGCCTTGTCCGTGCCTGACCACTACAACACTGCTCAAACACCGCTCAAGCACCACCCAAGCCAGGAGTCCTGTTCACCATGAATTACTTCATCACCGGAGCCTCGGGGTTCATCGGTCGCCGCCTCGTCGAAAAACTGCTCCAGCGCCCTGACAGCACGGTCTATTACCTGATTCTGGAGCGCGAACTGCCCCTGGTGGAGACCCTGCATAAACGCTGGGGCGCTGCCGCTGCGCGCACCGTGCCGATCATCGGTGATCTGACCCAGGCCCGGCTTGGCGTATCCGAGGCCGATCTGGCCCGGCTCAAGGGCAACATCGACCACCTGTTCCACCTGGCGGCGATCTACGACCTGAAGGCCAGTGCCGAGATTCAGGAAAAGGTCAATATCCAGGGCACCCGCAATGTCGTTGCCTTCGCCGAAGCGGTTGAGGTTGGCTGCTTCCACCTGACCAGCTCCATCGCCGCCGCCGGCCTGTATGAAGGTGTGTTTCGCGAGGACATGTTCGACGAGGCCGAGGAACTCGATAACCCCTACTACCGCACCAAGCACGAGTCGGAAGGCATCGTTCGTCGCGAATGCACCCGGCCCTGGCGCGTCTATCGTCCCGGCGCGGTGGTCGGCGATTCGCGCACCGGCGAGATGGACAAGATCGACGGCCCCTATTATTTCTTCAAGCTGATCCAGAAGATGCGCAACCTGCTGCCACCCTGGATGCCGATGGTCGGCATCGAGGGCGGCCGGCTGAACCTGGTGCCGGTCAACTTCATCGTTGACGCCATGGATCATATCGCCCATCTCGACGGCCTTGATGGCCAGTGCTTCCACCTGGTCGATCCCCACCCGCACCGGATTGGCGATATTCTCAACCTGTTTGCCCATGCCGCGCACGCACCGCAGATGAGCCTGCGGGTCAACGCGCTGATGTTTGCCTTTGTACCATCGGTGATCAAGACCGGTCTGGCGCACTTCAAGCCGGCGCGGCGCATCAAGGATCAGATCCTCAAGGATCTGGGCATTCCCCAGGACGTGCTCGGCCTGATCAACTACCCGACCCGCTTTGATTGCCGCGAGACCCTCAAGGCGCTCAAGGGCACCGACATCAGCGTGCCACCGCTGGAAACCTACGCCGCGAAGCTGTGGGATTACTGGGAGCGCAACCTCGACCCCGATCTGTTCGTCGATCGCAGCCTGAGCGGCGCGATCAAGGGCAAGGTGGTGATGATCACCGGCGCATCCGCGGGCATTGGCAAGGCCGCCGCGCTCAAGATCGGCGAGGCCGGCGCCAAGACCATCATCATCGCCCGCACCGAGGAAAAGCTGCTGGAGACCCAGCAGGAAATCGCAGCGCGTGGCGGTCAGGCCTTCATCTACACCGCCGATGTCTCCGATATCGCCTCCTGTGACGCATTGGTGCGGCGGGTCCTGGATGATCATGGCGGCGTCGATATCCTGATCAACAACGCCGGGCGTTCGATTCGCCGCGCGATTGAAAACTCGCTGGATCGCTTCCACGACTACGAACGCACCATGCAGCTCAACTATTTTGGTGCGCTGCGGCTGATCATGGGCTTCATCCCCAGCATGCTGCAGAAAAAGCGCGGTCACATCATCAACATCTCGTCGATTGGTGTGCTCAGCAACGCACCGCGCTTTTCGGCCTATGTTGCCTCCAAGGCAGCACTGGATGCCTTCTCACGCTGCGCGGTGGCCGAGTTCTCCGACAGCGGCATCGAGTTCACCACCATCAATATGCCGCTGGTGCGCACCGAGATGATCGCGCCGACCAAGATCTATCAGCATGTGCCGACCCTCAGCCCCGAGGAAGCCGCTGATCTGATCGTGCAGGCGATCATCTACAAGCCCGAGCGTATCGCCACACGGATCGGCATCTTCGCCCAGGTGCTGCATGCCGTAGCGCCGAAGATCTACGCTGTCATCATGAACACCGCCTTCCGTCTGTTCCCGGAATCGTCGGCGGCCAAGAAAGGGCATCAGGGCGATCAGGAGCCGTCGCTGGAGCAGATTTCCTTTGCCCAATTCACCCGGGGCATCTACTGGTGAAGACAGCACGCCGGCGCTAGACTGCGCGACCGCGCCGGTGTGAGCATTTCGCGCCGCGCGCGGTCAAAGTGTTTCGGCACGGTCCAGCCGCGCTTCCTACCTGCCAAGGCGGTTTCCGGCCTCCGGAAACCGCCTTGCAATTCTCAAGAAACCCTAAAAAACCCGATCCGCGAGATTACCCCCATGAAACTCAAAGTTGGCGACGCTGCCCCCTTATTCACCGCGACCACCACCGACGGCAGTACCATCCGCCTGGGCGACTACCTGGGTACCAAGCTGGTGATATATTTCTACCCGATGGACGATACTCCGGGTTGCACCAAGCAGGCCTGCTCGCTGCGCGATCACAACCAGGAGATCCGCGACAAGGGCGCTGCCATCCTCGGTGTCTCCACCCAGGACACCAGCAGCCACCAGCGTTTCACCGAGAAATACCAGCTCAATTTCCCGCTGATTGCCGACACCGACGGCGCCATCAGCCGCGCCTATGGCGCCATTGGCAGCGGCGGCCTGATGGGCGCAGCCATGAGCCTGCTCGGTGTCGCCAACCGCATCACCTTCATCATCGATGAAAACGGCCACATCGCGCACATCATCGACAAGCCCGACTGCGCCAACCATGCCGAGGAAGTGCTGCAACTGCTATAGGGCATTCCAGTCTTTTTGGCGTCACCGGATGCCACAACCGGCTACACTTCAAGTCTGGATCGTCTACCCGGAAGCGGCGCTACCCTCCATAATGAGACCCGCCGCGCGGTTGCCGCCCCCGCCTCGCTTTGCTCCTGGCTTGCCGGGCAAGCGGCCACCGCTCTCGACTTGACCGCCTTTCGCCGAGGAGACCTGCATGCCCGGGCGCTCTGCCTGCCACGCCGACCCTGACAATCCGTGGACGCGCCTGCGAATGGCCACGCTGCCCACGCCAGCCGATACAGCCGCGCACCCGCTGCTCGCAAACCCCGTCATCCCCACCGCTGCCCGGAGAGATGCCCGTGAGCACCGGTGATCCGCATAGCCCCATCGTCTGGCACAGCGGTGCCGCCAGTCAGCTCGGCGGACGCCATGAGCAGCAGGACCGCTGGGGCCTGTTTCCCCTGCCGGCCCAGGGTGGTCTACTGGCCGTGGTCGCCGATGGCATGGGCGGTCACCTCGATGGAGCCCTGGGCGCACAGATCATCCTCGATACTGTCCGCGACTTCACCAGCCGCAGCGATTGCCCGCTGTGCGCTACGCCGATGGCCGCCCTGGAACAGCTCTGCCAGCAGATGCATGCCGCCATCAACCAGCGCTCGGAATCGGCGCGCAGCACCATCGTCATGGCCTGGCTCAGTGGCCGGCAGGTCTGGTGGCTCAATATCGGTGACAGCCGGCTTTATCATTTTCGCAACGGCCAGCGGCTGATGCGCACCCGCGATCACTCGGCCGTGCAGCTGCTCATGGATCTGGGGGAAATCGACGAGGCGCAAATGGCCACGCACCCGGCGCAGAACCGGTTGTATCGCTGCCTGGGTGGCGAGGATATGCCCAAACCCGATACCGGCCATTTCACGACCGAACCCGGCGACCTGCTGGTGCTGTGCTCGGATGGCATCTGGGAACACATCCGCGAAAACGAGTACTGGGACGCAGCGCAGCACCCCGATCTGGACAGCGCCGCCCACCTGCTGGCCGAGCAGGCCGTGCACCGCGGCGGTACCGAGGCTGACAACGCCACCCTGGTCCTGCTGCGCGCTGCCGGGCCGAATAAGCCGGCTGCCACGACACCCTGGTGGCAACAGCTGGGTGCAGCCTGGACGGCACTGCTGGGGCGTGGACGCCGCTAGCGCTACCCCGTGATCCTGAACTGCCAATGCTCCGCGACACCGGGAATGCCATAGGGAAGCCCGATGACCGATGAAACAAACTCGCTACCGCCGGGTTTCAGCCTGCACCGTTACCTGATTGAAGGGATCCTCGGTGCGGGTGGCTTTGGCATCACCTACCGGGCGATGCACGAGGCACTGGAGAACGAGGTCGCCATCAAGGAATACTTTCCTGCCGAATGGGCCTATCGCGATCACAACGGCATTACCGTCCGCGCCAACGCCCAGGGCCAGATTCCGGCGCGCAGCGGCGAGCCACCCTGCTACGACTGGGGCCTGCAGCGCTTCCTCGATGAAGCCAAGATCCTGGTGCAGATCAACCACCCGGGCGTGGTGCGGGTGCGCGATTACTTCACGGCCAATGGCTCGGCCTACATCGTCATGGAGTTCGAGGAGGGCGAATCGCTGAGCACTTCGCTGCAGCGCGGCGGCATCCTGCCCGAACAGGAGCTGCGCCGCCTGCTCGACGATGTGCTGCCGGCACTGGAAGCGGTCCACGGCCAGGGCTATCTGCATCGCGACCTCAAGCCCAGTAATCTTTACGTGCGCAACCGTGACGGTCACGTCATGCTGATTGACTTCGGCGCCGCCCGTCAGGCGCTCGGCCGGCGCACCCGCAGCGTCACCAGCGTAGTCACGCCCGGCTATTCACCGATCGAACAGTACGTCACGGTCAGCGAGGACTACGGTCCCTGGACCGACATCTACGCCCTCGGCGCGGTGCTGTATCGCTGCATTACCGGCGCGCCGCCGGTGGAAGCGCCGGGCCGGGTGCTCAAGGATCCGGTGCAGCCGGCGATCGAGGCCGGTGCCGGACTGTACTCGCGCGACCTGCTGCAGATGGTGGATCGCGCCCTGGCTGTGCGCCCCGAGGAACGCTTCCAGAGCGTCGCCGAGATGCGCACCGCGCTGCGCGAAGCCGAACGCTCGCCGCAGCAAGTCGACTTTTCCCAGGTACCGCCGATCGCCCCGGAAATTCTCGATCTGCTACCGCGCGATGAAGCACCACCGCTGCAATTCACCCCCATTTCGCAGCCCTCCGAACCAGCCCAGCGCGACGCCTGGGACAACAGCAGTCGCATTCGTCTGGAACGGCGCTCAATGCCCTCGCGCCAGCAGGCCACACCGGCGGAATCGCGTTCGACACCTTCGCATCGAGCCGGTGGCCCCAGGGCAGTGACAGCCGCAGAATTGCAACCAGCCTTCGATGAACCACCGCCGCCGCGCAAAAGCGAGTCCGACTCCCTGCCACTGCTGGACAACATCTGGGAACACCTCGACGAACTGTCGCAGCTGACGGCACCCGATACCGAAGCCGAGGCCAGGGATCAGGTCGAAGCCGGACCCGCGCCCCCCGCGTCTCTGCAACAGCCGCCCCACCCCACGGCAACGGACAGCGATTCGGCAGCACGGCTGCTCAAGCGCACACCGCAGTCAGCGGTCGAGCACCTGCGCAAACTCTCCACAGCCCGCAATATCGACGAACCGGCCGATCGTCCCTCGGCACGCGGGAACGCTGAGGCACGCAGCACCGCGCTGACCGGATCGGACATCGCGATCATCGCCGAAATCCCCATCACACCACCCGTTCGCCCGCCCATCAACTGGCGCCGCATCCTGCTGACGGTCTTCGTGGTCTGCGGGCTGTCCGGCACCGGACTGCTCGGCCATGAGTACTACAATGCGCTCCAGGATCAGCAGCAGCGCCAGCAAAGCGCCCTGCACCAGCAGGAACAGGAAGCGGAAGCACTACGGGCTCAGCAGGAAGCCGAGCGGATCAACGCCGAAATCAACCGCAATATCGAACAGGCCCGCAGCGCGATCAACAGCCGGGAATGGGCCCGCGCCAGCGTGTATCTGGAACGGGCCGCCGCACTCGGTCCCAGCCATCCGGCGGTTGCGGCTCTGCGCGAGCAGCTCAAGGCCATTCAGCACCCCGGCGAACAACGCAGCCGTACCGAAAAGACCACCGGTATGCGCCTGCAGTGGATCGAGGGAGGCTGTTTTGACATGGGCAGCCCAGCCAGCGAACGTGATCGCGGCCAGGATGAGCGGCCCCATCAGGTCTGCGTCAAGGGCTTCTGGATCGGCCAGAACGAAATCACCAACGGTCAATACCGGCGCTTTCGGCCTGATCATGACAGCGGCACCACCCAGAACCGCTCCCTGAATGCCGACAACCAGCCGGCGGTCAACCTGAGCTGGAACGACGCGGCCGCCTTCACCGAATGGCTGTCCTGGGAAGCCGAGCGCGGCCAGCGCTTCCGCCTGCCGACCGAAGCGGAATGGGAATATGCCATCCGCGCCGGCACCACCAGCCGCTACTACTGGGGAGATGAGATCGATCCGCTGTACGCCAACTTCTCCGACCGCAACGACCCGACTGGCGCGTCAATCGGCAATCTCGACGATGGCCAGGCCGTCACCGCGCCGGTGGGCCGCTACCGGGCCAATGCCTGGAACCTGTATGACATGGCCGGCAACGTCTGGGAATGGACCTGCTCGGAATATGACAGCCGCTACAGCGGCCCGGAGCTGGCCTGCGTGGAGCGGCGCGGTGGCGAGGGTCAGCGGGTTGTGCGGGGCGGATCCTGGAATAACGGCCCCGGCGATCTGCGCTCGGCGCGGCGCCTGGCTCGCGCACCCGGTCAGCGCGATGCGATGACCGGATTCCGGGTCGTTCTCGAAGAGCGCAGCGAGTAGACCGCCGGCTCAGGTGCCGCGGCGGCTGACCATGAAGACTGCGGTGCCTTCAACCACGACCTTGTCCTGGACGGTGCAGATCGTGCTCATGATCACCCGGCGCCGCTCGGTGTTGATCTCGGTAATGGTGCAGGTGGCGGTCACCGTGTCACCGATGCGCACCGGCGCCTTGAAGCGTAACTGCTGATCGACGTAGATGCAGCCCGGCCCCGGCAGGCGGGTGCCGGCAACGCAGGAGATCAGCCCGGCGCAGAACATGCCGTGGGCGATGCGGCTCTTGAACTGGGTCTGCGCGGCAAACACCTCGTTGCAGTGCACCGGGTTGTTGTCGCCGGTCAGCCCAGCGAACATGACCACGTCGGTCTCGGTGACGGTCTTGGCATGGGAGGCGCTCATGCCAACCTGGAGATCCTCCAGATAATAGCCGTGGATGCTGTCGTTATAGCCTTCGTGGTTGGAATACATGGACTTCTCCGGTCGTTGAGATATTCGATTGGGCGTCTGGATCGCCGACGCGGCGCATAGCCTACACGAGCAGGCCAAGCAGTGGGAAATCCTGACCCGGCCCGCAGCCAAACCACCGGCGCAGCTTAGCCAATAAAGGCATTGCATCGCTGAAAGGGGACCAATACCATAGCGCAGCCAAGCTAAACGCGACGGATATACAGATCTCCCCCGGACGCTAGCGCCCTGGCCGTACACATTACAAACCTCCATGTCCGGGCATGGTTTTCTCCCTCCGATGCCGGGTTCTTCCTCCCGCGTCCGGCTATCCGTCTGCGTCGATTTCCGACACATTCAGTAATTCCAAGCGAAGGTGAACGATGAAAATTCTAGTCGCCGTAAAACGGGTCGTGGACTACAACGTCAAGGTTCGGGCAAAGGCGGACGGCTCCGGCGTAGAAACCGCCAACGTCAAGATGTCCATGAATCCGTTCGACGAAATCGCCGTTGAAGAGGCCGTCCGCCTGCAGGAAGCTGGCAAGGCCAAGGAAATCGTCGCCGTCTCGCTGGGTGTGGCAGCCTGTCAGGACACGATTCGCACTGCGCTGGCCATGGGCGCCGACCGCGGCATCCTGGTGGAAAGCGATGCCGAACTGCAGCCGCTGGCGGTGGCCAAACTGCTCAAGGCGGTGGTCGAGAAGGAAAAGCCCGATCTGGTGATCCTTGGCAAGCAGGCGATCGACGACGATGCCAACCAGACCGGCCAGATGCTGGCGGCGCTGCTGGGCTGGGCGCAGGGCACCTTCGCCTCCAAGGTCGAAGCCGGCGCCGGCGAACTGAGCATCACCCGTGAAATCGACGGCGGCCTGGAGACCCTGGCCCTGCAACTGCCGGCGGTGGTCACCAGCGACCTGCGCCTGAATGAACCGCGTTTCGTCAAGCTGCCCAACATCATGAAGGCCAAGAAAAAGCCTCTTGAGGTGCTCAAGCCGGCCGATCTGGGCGTTGACGTGACCCCGCGCCTGGTTACCCTCAAGGTGCAGGAACCGCCCAAGCGCCAGGCCGGTATCAAGGTCGGCAGCGTCGCCGAACTGGTCGCCAAGCTGCACAGCGAAGCCCACGTCCTCTAAGCCCGCGGGAACCGAATTGCCATGAGTATCCTGGTTATTGCCGAACACGATAACGCCACCCTCAAGGCGGCGACTCTGAACACCGTCACCGCCGCCAGCCAGATCGGCGGCGCCATCACCGTGCTGGTCGCCGGTCACGGCTGTGGCGCGGTCGCTGAAAGCGCCGCCCAGATTGCCGGTGTCACCAAGGTGCTGCTCGCCGACGCGCCGCAGTACGCCCACCAGCTCGCCGAGAACGTTGCCGCGCTGGTCGTCGGCCTGGCCGGCGGCTACAGCCACATCCTCGCCCCGGCCACCGCCACCGGCAAGAACACCCTGCCACGGGTTGCCGCGCTGCTCGACGTGGCGCAACTGTCCGACGTAATCAAGGTGGAAAGCGCCGATACCTTTGTGCGGCCGATCTACGCCGGCAACGTGCTGGCCACGGTCCAGTCGCAGGATGCGGTCAAAGTGATGACCGTGCGCGGCACCGCCTTCCCGGCCGCCGCAGCCAGCGGTGGCAGTGCCGCCATTGAAGCCGTCGCCGCCAGTGCTGATGCCGGCGTGTCGCGCTTTGTCAGCCAGCAGCTGACCAAGTCCGACCGGCCGGAATTGACCGCCGCGCGCATCATCGTGTCCGGCGGCCGTGGCATGGGCAATGGCGACAACTTCAAACTGCTGGAAGATGTCGCCGACAAGCTCGGTGCGGCGGTCGGTGCCTCGCGTGCCGCAGTCGATGCCGGCTTCGTGCCCAACGATTACCAGGTTGGCCAGACCGGCAAGGTGGTCGCGCCGGAACTGTATATCGCCGTCGGCATCTCCGGCGCCATCCAGCATCTGGCCGGGATGAAGGACAGCAAAATCATCGTCGCCATCAACAAGGACGAGGAAGCCCCGATCTTCCAGGTCGCCGATTATGGGCTGGTCGCTGATCTGTTCGCCGCCGTGCCTGAACTGTCCAAGGAGCTGGATAAGCTGAACGCATAAAGGCTGCCAGCCATCCCTAAGCCAGCCCCACACCCGCGCCGCCGTCCAGGCGGCGCACCATTTAAAAACCCGCATTGTCAAGACTGAATCCCAAGGAGGCGTCCATGACCGCCTATTTCGCTCCGACCCGCGATATGCAGTTTGTCATCAACGAGCTGGCCAACCTGGATGCAGTGGCTGCCCTGCCCGCTTTCGCCGAACAGGACGTCGGCCCGGACCTGACCGAAGCCGTACTCGAAGAGGCTGCCAAGCTGGCCGCTGAAGTCCTGGCGCCGCTCAACAAATCCGGTGATACCCAGGGTGCCAGCATCGGCCCTGACGGCGTCATCCCTGCCGATGGCTTCACTGCCGCCTACCAGCAGTTTGTCGAAGGCGGCTGGAACGGCCTCGGCTGCTCGACCGAATACGGCGGCCAGGGTTTGCCGGAGCTGGTCAACATCGCCACCCAGGAGATGTGGAACGCCGCCAACATGTCCTTCGCGCTGTGCCCGATGCTGAACGGCGGCGCGATCGAGGCCATCCGCCATGCCGGCTCCCCTGAGCAGAAGGCGCTGTTCCTGCCCAAGATGGTCAGCGGTGAATGGACCGGCACCATGAACCTGACCGAGTCGCAGGCTGGCTCCGACCTGTCAGCGGTGCGCAGCCGCGCCGTGCCCGAGGGGGATCACTACCGGATCTACGGCCAGAAGATCTTCATCACCTGGGGCGAGCACAACATGACCGAGAACACCATTCATCTGGTGCTCGCCCGGACGCCGGATGCCCCGGAAGGCGTCAAGGGCATCTCGCTGTTCATCGTGCCCAAGTTCATGGTCAACGCCGATGGTTCGCTCGGTGCGCGCAACGACGTGCACGCGGTCTCCATCGAGCACAAGCTTGGCATCCACGCCAGCCCGACCTGCGTGATGGCCTTTGGCGACCAGGAAGGCGCGATCGGTTATCTGGTGGGCGAGGAAAACAAGGGCCTGGCCTACATGTTCGTGATGATGAACGAGGCCCGCTTCAAGGTCGGCGTGCAGGGTCTGGCCATCGGCGAGCGCGCCTATCAGGCCGCCCGTGAATACGCCAAGGATCGGGTGCAGGGTCGTCCGGTCGGCACCAAGTCCGGTGACCGGGTTGCCATCATCCATCACCCCGACGTGCGACGGATGCTGATGACCATGAAGGCGCAGAATGAGGCGATGCGCGCCCTGGCCTATGTGGTTGCCGCCCACCTCGATCAGGCCCGTCATCACCCCGACGCGGCGCAGCGCAAGATCCATCAGGCCCGGGTTGACCTGCTGATTCCGGTGGTCAAGGGCTGGTCGACCGAACTGGGCATCGAGATTGCCTCGCTGGGCGTGCAGGTCTATGGCGGCATGGGCTTCGTCGAGGAAACCGGCGCCTGTCAGCACCTGCGTGACTCGCGCATCACCACCATCTATGAAGGCACCACCGGCATTCAGGCCGCCGATCTGGCCGGGCGCAAGCTGAGCATGGACAAGGGTGCGACAATGCGGGCGCTGATTGCCGACATCACCGCCACCGCCGAGGATCTCGGCCAGGCAGTCGGTGACGACATGACGGCGATCCGTGACGGTCTGCGTGATGGCGTGCAGGCCCTGGCCATGGCCACCGACTGGATGCTGAGCTGCAGCGATCCACGCGCAACCATGGCCGTATCGGTCGATTACATGATGCTGACCGGCTATGTCTGCGGCGGCTGGCAGATGGCGCGCGCCGCGCGGGTCGCCCAGACCCGTCTGGCCAGTGGTCAGGATCCGCTGTTCCACGAAGCCAAGCTGCTCACCGCCCGTTTCTATGCCGAGCACATTCTGCCCAAGGCCGGCGCCCTGCTGCGCTCGATCCAGAACGGCGGCACCTCGATCATGGCCCTGAGCGAGGAGCAGTTCTAGGCAGTCCCTGCCCGCGGCCGGCGCTGCTGTCGTCGGCTGCGGGATTGCCCAGCGGAGAAGCTGTTGAACCACGGTCTCATCCTACCGATCCTGCTGCCCTTTATCGCCGGCATTGCCCTGCTGCTGCTTGGCGAAACACCGTCGGTGCGGTGGCGTCTTGACCCACGCCGCCTGAGCCTGAGCAGTGTTGCTCTGCTGCTGCCCGTGGCCCTGCTGCTGCTGGCGCGCGCCAGCACCGGCACCTATGCCACCTATGCGCTCGGGCACTGGCCGGCGCCCTTTGGCATTCTCCTGGTGCTGGACCGCTGCAGTGCCCTGCTGCTGCTGCTGGTCGCACTGGTGGCGCTGGCGGCCCTTCTGCATGCCCTGGCCACCGGCAGCGATCGCCGGGGCCGCTGGTTTCATGCGCTGTTCCAGTTTCAACTCATGGGTCTGAATGGCGCCTTTCTTGCCGGCGATCTGTTCAACCTGTTCGTGTTCTTCGAAATCCTGCTCATCGCCTCCTATGGCCTGCTGCTGCACGGCGGCGGTGCGGCACGACTGCGCGCCGGTCTCCACTATGTGATTCTCAACCTGGCCGGCTCGGCACTATTCCTGATCGCCATTGCCACCCTGTACGGCACGACCGGAGCGCTGAACTTCGCCGATCTTGCGCAGCGCATCGCTACTGCACCCACGGAAACTGCAGGTCTATTACGCGCCGGCGCGCTGCTGCTGCTGGTGGTCTTCGGCCTCAAGGCGGCGATACTGCCGCTGTATTGCTGGCTACCGGCCGCCTATGCCAGCAGCAGCGCGCCGGTTGCGGCGCTGTTCGCCCTGCTCACCAAGGTCGGCGTATATGCCATTCTGCGCATTACAACCCTGCTGTTCGGCAGCGATGCCGGACCCGCCGCCCAGGTGCTGGCGCCCTGGCTGCTGCCGCTGGGACTGACGACGCTGCTGGCCGGCGCCCTGGGCATGCTGGCCAGCGCCGAACTGCGCCGCCTGCTCGCCTATGGCGTGATCGTCTCAATCGGCACCCTGCTGATCGGTCTGGGCCTGGACAGCAGTGCCGGTCTGGGCGCGGCCCTGGTTTACCTGGTGCATACCACGCTGATTGGCGCCGGCATGTTCCTGCTCGCCGACCTGATCGCTGCGCAGCGCGGCCACCTTGATCACCGGCCCGCTGCGCCACTGGTGCAGCCGGCGCTGCTCGGCGGCCTGTTTCTGGCCGGCGCGATCGCCATGGCCGGCCTGCCGCCGCTGAGCGGTTTCTTCGGCAAGCTGCTGCTGCTGCGCGCGGCCACTGATAGCGCCACCCTGCCCTGGATATGGGGCGGGATACTGGGCAGCGGACTGCTGGTGATCATTGCCCTGAGCCGCAGCGGCAGCGCCCTGTTCTGGCTTCCCGCCACTGCAGCCACCGTGAACACCGCGTCCGCGCCGATCCGCCAGTGGCTGCCTGCCGCTGCCCTGCTCGCTGCCGCGCCGCTGCTAATCCTGTTTGGCCAGCCACTGCTCGATTTCGCCACTGCCACCGCCCAGCAACTGCGCGAACCCGCCGGCTACATCCACGCGGTCCTGGGCGATCCGGCAGTCGCCACGGTGGTGCTGCCATGAGCACGTTCATCGCCAGATGGCTGCCGCGTCCTGGACTCAGCCTCCTGCTGCTTGCGACCTGGCTGCTGCTGCACAATAGCGTAGCGCCCGGGCAGTGGCTGCTCGGCGGGGTGCTGGCACTGCTCCTGCCGTGGCTGCTGGAACGACTGTGGCCGGAAACACCGCGCCCGCGTCGTCTGGAACTGCTGCCGCTGTACCTGGGCCGTCTGCTCTGGGATATCGTGATCTCCAATCTGAGCGTAGCCCGGCTGATTCTGAGCCGGTCGCCGGCAACAACACTGCGTCCGGCGTTTATCAGCCTGCCGCTGGCGCTGCGCGACGAACGGGCCATTGCCATTCTGGCCGCCACCATCACCCTGACGCCCGGCACCGTAGCGGTCGAGCTGAGCATCGACCGCCGCGAACTGCTGATTCATTGCCTGGATCTGGACGACGCCACCACGCTGATCGCCAGCCTGCGGCAACGCTACGAGGCCCTGCTGCTGGAGATGTTCCCGCCATGCTGAGCATTGCCCTGTCAATCGCCTTCACGCTGCTCGGCGTAGCGCTGCTGCTGACCGGCTGGCGCCTGCTGCGCGGCCCGAGCCTGCCGGACCGCATTCTTGCCCTCGACACGCTGTACATCAATGCCGTGGCCCTGCTGGTGCTGCTCGGGATTGCCTTCGACAGTCCCCTGTATTTTGAAGCGGCGCTGCTGATCGCCCTGCTCGGTTTCATCGCCACCGTGGCGCTGTGCCGCTTTGTCCGCGATGGCCGTCTATTCGATGTGGAGCGCGCCGATGCTGACTGAACTGATCGCCGTACTGGTAGCACTGCTCGTGATCGCGGGCGCGGCCTTTGTGCTGATTGGCGCGCTCGGCCTGGTGCGCCTGGCGGATTTCTTCAGCCGGCTGCATGCGCCGACCAAGGCCACTACGCTGGGCGTAGGCTGTCTGCTGCTGGCCTCGCTGCTGCATTTCAGCAGCCGCGCGCAGGGCCTGAGTCTGCATGAGCTGCTGATCATGGCGTTCCTGTTCCTGACCGCGCCGATCAGTGCCCAACTGCTCGCCCGTACCCGCCTGCCGGCAGCGCGCAAGAACGATCCGAACCCGCACTAGGGCCTGCCCGGCGCTCACGCTGCGGCTTATACTGCGGAGACAAACCGGATGATACACAGGGCTTTTATCCGCCGTGTTCGCGCCTTCTTTCCAGACAGGTACGCCAGCCATGACCGAAACCTCCTCTGCCGATAATGCAACCACCCGCGCCAGCCTGCTCGACCGCACCATGACCAACCTGCGCGAAGTCTGGCGCGATATGGCCGATTGGCGCGGTGGTTTTGCAAACTCCCCCGCGCCCAGCCTGCCGGATAAGGATATCGAGGCGCTCAAGACCCAGATGCGCGATTGCCTGGATGCGCGCGGTGGCGAAGTCTCGGCCCGCGCCCGCGCGGCCAATCTCGGCCGCATCTACCTGTCGCTGAATGCCCAGGGTCGCAAGCGCTTCCTGCAGATTCTGGCTACCGAGTTCGACATCGACCGCAAGGCGGTGGACAAGGCCGTAGCCGCGTTGCAACAGGCCGGCGATAAGGGCAAGGATCGCGCCAAGGCCGAGCGGGCTCTGCACAAGGCGCTGCAACCGCCGCGCCTGCGCCTGCTGACCCAGCTCAACGCCCTGCCCGAGGGCTTCCACTTCCTGGTCGATCTGCGCACCGAACTGCTCAGTTGGAGCAAGGACGACCCGGTGCTAGCGGCCTTGGAGCGGGATCTACTGTCGCTGCTGGCATCGTGGTTCGATGTCGGCTTCCTGGAATTGCGGCGCATCACCTGGGAATCGCCAGCGGCGCTGCTGGAAAAAGTGATCGCCTACGAGGCCGTGCACCCGATCAGAAGCTGGGACGATCTGAAAAACCGCCTCAGTTCCGACCGGCGCTGCTTTACCTTCTTTCACCCGCGCATGCCCAACGAGCCGCTGATCATCGTTCAGGTGGCGCTGGTGCACGGCATCGCCGACAACGTGCAAACCCTGCTTGATGAAACGGCGCCCGTAGTCGATCCGCAGGAGGCCGATACCGCAATTTTCTATTCGATTTCCAACGCCCACGAAGGCCTGAGTGGCATCAGTTTTGGCAATTTCCTGATCAAGCGGGTGGTGGACGAGCTGGCGGGTGAATTCAAGAATCTCAAGACTTTCGCCACCCTGTCGCCGATTCCTGGTTTCCGCGGCTGGCTGGATCGCAAACTGAGCGAACCCGGTCAGGATGCCGAAGCCACGCTGCTCAACGCCGCCGAGCGCAAGGCCATCGCCATGGCTGCGGGCACCGGCAAGGAACCGGCCTCCCTGCAGACCCTGCTGCATAACACCGCCTGGACCCAAAAGCCGGAGCTGGCCAAGGCGCTGAAACAACCACTGCTGCGCCTGTGCGCCCAGTATCTGGTCAACGAAAAACGTGACAGCGGCGCGGCGCTGGATCGGGTAGCGCGCTTCCACCTGTCCAACGGCGCGCGCATCGAGCGTCTGAACTGGCTGGCCGATACCTCGGAACGCGGCCTGCGCCAGTCGGCCGGGATGATGGTCAACTACCTGTACAAGCTCAACGACATCGAAGCCAACCACGAAGCCTATCGTGGCGAGGGCAAGATCTCGCGCTCGACCGCCGTGCGCACCCTGCTCAAGACCTGAGCATTGCGGCACGCCGGGCGTAGCCAATCCCGTCAAGGCGCGCCCGGCGGCGCTGGCTATACTTTCAGTCCAGCGGCTGTACCGTCCCATAATCAAAGCCGCCATTCAGTTGCGTGGCCGGATTCTGCATTGTGGAAATCCGTGCCAACTCGACTACCACCGCGGAGTGATCCCATGCAACAACAGAAAAACGCCAAGAAAAATCCGTTCCAGCTGGCCGCGCTCGGTCTCGCGCTCAGCCTAATCGTTGGTGGCACCGCTGACGCAGCCACCCGTGCCGATTTCTACGCCCAATTTAACCCCACCGCTGGCGTTGTGCCCTTTCCCAACAACCTGCTGTTCAGCGGCTCGACCGATGGCACTCTGAATCTTCCGGTCAGCGATCCGACCAATCTGGCCGATCCACGGGTCGCAATGAACGGGCTGGACGGCTTCTCCACCGTCGCGCCGCTCACCGCGCAGTTCTCCGGGACACTGAAGGCGGCGACCGTCACCGCCGGCAGCACAGTACGGGTGTTTGAGGTGACGCTGATCAATCCCTTCCTTGATCCGACCACCAAGGCTCCGTTCGCCGTGACTGGCGTGACCCGCGAACTGCAGGCCGGCACCGATTACAGCGTCAACCTGCTGCCGCAGGACCCCAACCAGACCACGCTGAACATTCACCCGCTGCGGCCGCTGGCACCCAAGACCGGCTATCTGGTGACTCTGACCGATGGTATTCAGGACAGCGGCGGCTACAACGCTCTGCCCTCACCGGTCTATAGCCTGACCAAGCTGACCACCCCGCTGGTCGATGCCAATGGCAAGAGCGTGATTCCCGGTGTCAGCGATGCGCAGGCCAAGGCGCTGGAACCGCTGCGGCAACTGGTTAATAACCAGGAAAGCGCCGCTGCCAGTCAGGGCGTGACCAGAAGCAGCATCGTACTGAGCTGGACCTTCATGACCCAGTCGGTCGATGATGCCTTCATGGCGCTGGACAAGACCCTCAAGCCGCTGGGCATGGCGGTCAAGGCGACCGGCGCGACCACCACCGCTGTCGGCCTTAACCTGCCTGGCTTTTCCGACATCTATGCCGGTGCGCTGGCAATTCCCTACTATCTGAGCAAGGACAAGCCCACCAGCGGCTATTGGATGACTGCCAATGGTGGCGCGGTCACCCGTTACAACCCGCTGCCGGCAGCCACTGCACCGCTGCAAATTCCGGTGCTGATGACCGTGCCCAACGCCAGGAGCGGCCATAGCAAACCCGCCAATGGCTGGCCGGTGGTGGTGTTCCAGCATGGCATCACCCAAAACCGCACCAACCTGTTCGCGCTGGCCGACGCGCTATCCTTCGAGGGCTATGCTGCCGTGGCCATCGACCTGCCCCTGCACGGCATCACCGATACCAGCAACCCCTTCTATCTGAAAGGGCTGGAGCGGACTTTCGATCTGGATCTGGTCAATAACCAGACTGGTCTGCCGCCCGCCGATGGCATCATCGACACCTCTGGAACCTATTTCATCAACCTGCAAAGCCTGCTGACCACCCGCGACAATCTGCGCGAAGCCGCCCAGGATCTGCGCCAATTGGTCGCCAATCTGCCGCTGGTGGATCTGAACGGCGACGGCAAAGCCGACCTAGATACCAGCCATATTCACTTCGTAGGACATTCGCTAGGCGGCGTCGCCGACGGCACTTTCCTGGGGATCGAAGACCATGTCGCTGGTGCTACTCTGGCGATGGCCGGCGGCGGCATCCCCAAAATGCTCGATGGTTCGGCCACCTTTGGGCCACGTATTGCAGCCGGGCTTGCGGCGGCAGGTATCAAGAAAGGCACACCCGACTACGAAACCTATCTGGCCGCAGCGCAAACCGTGGTCGATTCCGGCGATCCGATCAACTACGCAGCAGCAGCGGCCAGCCTGCATCCGATTCACCTGATCGAAGTGGTCGGCAGCGCCACATCACTACCGGATCAGGTCGTGCCCAACTCGGTCGAGAATGCGCCCTTGTCGGGCACCGAGCCGCTGGCCAGCGCCATGGGTCTGAAGTCAGTCAGCCGCTCGACCTGGGATGACAAGGGCGTGCGCGCCATCGTCCGCTTCACCGAGGGCGACCACAGCTCGATTCTCAGTCCAGTCGCGTCCGTCGCCGCCACCGCCGAAATGCAGGGGCAGATGATCAGCTTCCTAAACAGCGAAGGCGAGGAACTGGACATCATCTATACCCCGGTCGTGAAATAATCCCTGGCACGGATGACCAGCAAACCCCGTTCCCACCCGGGAGCGGGGTTTTTGATTGCATCTCTCTTTACCGCATGGCGGCGAGTGGGTAGATTGGCCGCCCGAACACGTCCACCACCCGACTGCAAAATCGATGGCCCAATACATCTACACCATGAACCGCGTGGGCAAGGTTGTCCCGCCCAAGCGCGAAATCCTCAAGGATATTTCCCTCTCATTCTTCCCCGGCGCCAAGATTGGCGTACTCGGTCTGAACGGCTCTGGCAAATCCACCCTGCTGCGCATCATGGCCGGCGTCGACACCGATATTCTCGGCGAGGCCCGTCCACAGCCCGGCATTCATATCGGCTTCCTGTCGCAGGAGCCACAACTCGACCCCAGCAAGGACGTGCGCGGCAACGTTGAGGAAGCGGTCGCGCCGATCAAGAACGCCCTGACGCGGCTCGACGAAGTCTACGCCGCCTATGCCGATCCTGAGGCCGATTTCGACAAACTGGCCGCCGAACAGGCCGACCTCGAAGCCTACCTGCACGCCACCGACGGCCATAATCTCGACCGCACCCTGGATGTCGCCGCCGATGCTCTGCGCCTGCCGCCCTGGGATGCGGATGTGACCCAGTTGTCCGGTGGTGAAAAGCGCCGCGTCGCCCTGTGCCGCCTGCTGCTATCCAAGCCGGACATGCTGCTGCTCGACGAGCCAACCAATCACCTCGACGCCGAATCCGTAGCCTGGCTGGAGCGCTTCCTGCAGGATTATCCGGGCACCGTGGTCGCCGTCACCCATGACCGCTACTTCCTCGATAATGTCGCCGGCTGGATTCTGGAACTGGACCGGGGTCGCGGCATTCCCTGGGAGGGCAACTACTCCTCGTGGCTGGAACAGAAGGAAAAGCGTCTGGAGATCGAGGAGAAGCAGGAAACCGCGCACACCAAGGCCATGAAGGCGGAACTGGAATGGGTGCGCGCCAATCCCAAGGGTCGCCATGCCAAGAGCAAGGCGCGTGTCGCCCGCTTCGAGGAACTGGAGTCGCAGGAATTCCAAAAGCGCAACGAAACTCAGGAATTGTATATTCCACCGGGGCCGCGCCTGGGCGAACTCGTGGTGGAAGCGGCCGGCCTGCGCAAGGGCTTTGGCGATCGGCTGCTGATTGACGGCCTCGACTTCCGCCTGCCCAAGGGCGGCATCGTCGGCGTCATCGGTCCCAACGGCGCCGGCAAAACCACCCTGTTCCGCATGCTGGTCGGTCAGGAACAGCCGGATGGCGGCACGCTGCGGGTCGGCGATACCGTCAGGCTGGCCTATGTCGATCAGTCGCGCGATACCCTCGACGGCAGCAAGACCGTCTGGCAGGAAATCTCCGATGGCCTCGACCTGATCACGGTGGGCAGCTATCAGATCAGTTCACGCGCCTACGTGGGCCGCTTCAACTTCAAGGGACCGGATCAGCAGAAGTTCATCAAGGATCTGTCCGGCGGCGAACGCAACCGTGTGCATCTGGCCAAGCTGTTGCGCAGTGGCGGCAACGTGCTGCTGCTCGACGAGCCGACCAACGATCTCGACGTGGAAACGCTGCGAGCGCTGGAGGAAGCCTTGCTGGCTTTCGCCGGCTGCGCGGTGATCATTTCCCATGATCGCTGGTTCCTCGACCGCATCGCTACCCACATCCTCGCCTTCGAGGGTGATTCACAAGTGGTGTGGTTCGAGGGCAACTATGCCGATTACGAAGTCGACCGCAAGCGCCGGCTGGGTGTGGACGCCGATCAGCCGCACCGCATCAAATATCGCAAACTGGCCTGAACCCGCATCGGCGCAGCCGTCGTGTGGTCAAAGCATTTAGCCTTGTCCACACGGCGCATCCGGCAGATACAGAGCCGGGCGACTCTGCCTGCCCTGCCGCGTGCAGGGCGCCACATGGCGGGAGGTTAACGCGATGCTGAAACCTTTGCTGCCCGAAGGCGAGACCCTGCGCCGGGCGTTTGCGTGGCTGAGCGAACAGCCGGGGTCCTGCACCCCGCGCCAGGTCGAACAGGCCAGCCTGCGCTTTGACCTGGCGCCCTGCGATGAGGAATTCCTGCTGCGCCAGTTCGTTCACCACCGCGGCACGGCCAGCGATGCGCCGGCTGTGGATGAAGCCACCTCAGCCCGCTAGCGGTCCGCGCAGGCGCCGAGCAAAGCCGACCAGCATGGCCGCTGTCGCGCCCCAGATAAAGCGCTCCTGATAGGGAATCGCGTAATAGCGCCGCTGCTGGCCCTCATAGAGCACGCTGCGATATTCGTGGTTGTTGTGGTCGAGCAGAAAGGCCAGCGGCACTTCAAACGCCTCGGCAACTTCAAAGGCATCCAGGGTCAATGCAAACGGTGGCTCCACGAACGCCACCACGGGTGTCACCAGAAAACCGGTCACGGTCTGATACAGGTCGAGAAAACCGGCAATTTCCGTGATATGGCGGCGCTGCAGGCCGATTTCCTCCTCGGCCTCGCGCAGTGCGGTATCCACCGGGCTGGCATCCTCAGCCTCGGCGCGGCCACCGGGAAAGCTGATCTGCCCGGCGTGGTGTTCGAGATGCGCAGTACGCTGAGTCAGCAGCACGGTGAAGCCCTCGGGGCGCGCCACCAGTGGCACCAGCACCGCCGCCGGTGTCAGCGGCCGCTCCTCGGCCTGCAATCCGGCCACGGCATGATCACCGCTCAGTTCATCGCCGGTCGCAATCGGGTGCTGCGCATGCAGGCAACGGCGAATCCGCTCACGCAGGTCTGCAAGAGATACTTCAGGCCACATCCAGCGCTACTCCAAACAGCCGGCTGTAATTCGCAGCGGTGACTGCTGCAACCTGTTCCAAGGTTTCGCCACGCAGTTGCGCAACAAAGGCTGCCACCTCGCGCACCCAGGCCGGCTGATTGGGCTTGCCGCGATACGGCACGGGCGCCAGATAGGGTGCGTCGGTTTCCACCAGCAGCCGCTCGGCGGGCAGGCGCCGCGCCACCTCCTGAATCTGTCGGGCATTGCGGAAGGTGACGATGCCGGAAAAGGAAATATGGAAATTCAGGTCCAGTGCGCGCTCGGCCATTGCCCAGTCCTCGGTAAAGCAGTGCAGCACACCTCCGACCTCGGCCGCGCCTTCCTCGGCCAGAATACGCAGGGTATCCTCGCGGGCCTCGCGGGTATGCACGATCAGCGGCTTGCCCAGATCACGCGCGGCGGCAATGTGGATGCGGAACCAATCGCGCTGGCCTGCAGCATTGCCGGCGCCATAATGGTAATCCAGCCCGGTCTCACCGATCGCCACCACCCGCGCTCCGCGGCCCAGAGTGACCAGTTCGGCCACGGTCGGAGCGCGACTCTCAGTTTCGCCAGGATGCACGCCCACCGACAGCGCCACCTGCGGATAGGGTTCGGTCAAGCGGGCCAGCGCCGGCCAACCTTCCAGATCGGTAGCCACGCTGAGCAGATGAGTCACACCGGCAGTAGCAGCGCTATCCAGCACAGCGGCCAGATCACCGCCATAGCGGCCCAGATCAAGGCGGTCCAGATGACAATGCGAATCGACCAACAGCATGCCCAGAGTGTCCCTACATGGTATTGGTCAGTTGATCGCTGCGGTTGTAGCCAGCCAGCAGCGCATCGATCTTCTTGTGCAGGTTGGCGCCTTCGACTCCGGAAAACTGAATGCCCACACCCATCTGCCGGCCACCGGGCGTGGTGCGATGATTAATCCACACCACCTTGCCGGTAATGGCAAAGCGCTCCGGGTCTTCCAGCAGCGTCAGCAGCAGGAACACCTCGTCGCCCAGCTCGAAAGTCTTTTCCGTCGGAATGAAAATGCCGCCCCCCTTGACGAAGGGCATGTAATTGGCGTTCAGCATTGCCTTGTCCTTGATGGCCAGGGAAATGACGCCTTGACGTGGAGCCGCCATAGTGTGTCGTTCAACCTCCGGGGGCATGGTTCCAGTTGCAGATGCTAGGGCAAATCATCATGTGCACCACCGCCTAGAAAGGCTTCCAGCTGCATCTGGACGTTAACCTGAGTGGTCGCGCATAAGGTTCGCAGGCGCATGGCGGCGTCGAGACGCTCGAACAGAGTTCGCAGCGCGTATTGCCTGGCCCACTCCTGTAGCACCGGGCGCAGATCGGGGTTATCGAGGCGGGGTGGATCACTTATCATCTTAAGCCGAATCAGATCATGGTGCCAACCGATCAGCCAGCGCAGGTTCTCGCTCAGGTCGCCCTGCATCCAGTCCTGGGCGACACCCACCGGGTCGGCGCTGCCCGCCAGCATCTGCCGGTATACTTCAAACAGCGTGCGCCGCCGCTCCCAACGCGCGCCATCGGCCTGCGCCAGCGCTGCCAGTGGTGCCCCGCCGGTGATCGCCAGCAGCACGACCGGATCAATCGCAGCCGGGATCTGCGGCGCCAACCAGTCACAGGCGCTGGCCAACGGCGGTGGCGCAAAGTCGATGCGCTGGCAACGGCTGCGCACGGTCGCCGGCAAGCGCGCCGGCCGGGCGCTGACCAGCAGAAGCAGGCTGTTACCGGGCGGTTCCTCAAGAGTCTTGAGCAGGCTATTGGCAGCATTGACATTGAGCCGATCGGCTGGCTCCAGCAGGGCGATCTTGCAGCCACCGTATTGGGCCGTGCAGCCGAGAAAGATGCACAGCTCACGCACGGCATCGATCCTGATCGGCTTGCCGTCTTCCTCGGGCTGCAGCACCTGCATGTCGGGATGGCTGCCCGCCTGCACCAGCCGGCATCCCCGGCACAGGCCACAGGCCTTGCCCTCGGCATCGACCTGCGTACACAGCAGCGCCCGGATCAGGCGCCGGGCAAATAGGCCCTTGCCCAGCCCGGCGGGCCCGGCCAGCAGCAGTGCATGCGGCAGGCGGCCAGCGGCATGACGCTGCCATAACTGCTGCCATGGGGCCCTATGCCAGGGCAGGCACTCGTCCCTGTCCATCAGTCGCGCGCCATCCAATCCGCCATGCACTGCTTCACGCGCGTGCTAACCTCGGCTGCGGGCGCATCGGCGGCCACGATGCGGTAGCGGTCGGGATCGGCAGCGGCACGGGCCAGATACGCGGCGCGCACCCGGTCGAAGAATTCCAGGGCTTCAGCTTCAAAACGGTCTGCCGGTCCCCGTTGCGCAATGCGTCGCAGCCCGACAGGTACCGGAAGGTCAAAGAGCAACGTCAAGTCGGGACGCAGCTCGCCCTGCACCCAGTCCTCGAGCGCAGCGATACGCGCTGTCGGCAGGCCGCGCCCGCCGCCCTGATAGGCATAGGTCGCATCGGTGAAGCGGTCGCAGATGACCCATTGCCCCGCCGCTAGCGCTGGACGGATGACCTGGCGCAGGTGCTCGGCACGCGCGGCAAACATCAGCAACGCTTCAGTCTCGGGAGCAAGGCCCCCGTCGCGATGCGCCAACAGAAGGCCGCGTATTTCTTCGCCTAAGGCGGTTCCTCCGGGTTCGCGCGTCATCACTACCGGACACCCGGCACTCTGTAAGCACTCGCGAATCGCCACCAGTTGCGTGCTTTTCCCTGCACCTTCGATGCCTTCGACTGTGATAAACCGGCCCATCATTAATGCTCTCCGCGATAGACTCGCCCTTCAGGCGGGGGAGGCGTCAAGGTGTTTTGTCCCGGAGCTGATAGCGACGCACCGCGCGGTTATGTTCTTCCAGAGTGCGGGAAAAGACGTGGCCGCCTTCACCGGTCGCGACGAAATACAGAGCCTCACCCGGATCCGGCTCGACGGTCGCCGCCAGCGCCGCCGCACTGGGCAAGGCGATCGGCGTCGGCGGTAAGCCTTTGCGGGTATAGGTGTTATAGGGCGTATCGGTGCTCAGATCGCGGCGACGCAAATTGCCATCATAGGCGGCGCCAAGACCATAGATCACGGTGGGATCGGTCTGCAGCGGCATGCCCAGACGCAGTCGGCGCAGAAATACCCCGGCAATCTGCGGCCGTTCCGCAGGCAGGCCGGTTTCCTTCTCGACGATCGAGGCCAGGATCAGCACCTGCTCGGGATTCTCCAGCGGCAGATCCGTCGCACGCCGCGCCCAGACCGTGGCCAGCTGCTGATCCAGCGCCGCCAGTGCCCGGTGCAGAAACGCCACATCGGTGGTGCCAGCGGGAAAATGGTAGGTATCGGGGAAAAAGCGCCCTTCGGGAAACAGGCCCGGCCGGCCCAGACGCGCCATCACTTCAGCATCACTGGCCTCGCCCAGGGTCTGGACGATCTTGGGGTGCGCAGCCAATGCCTGACGCAGCTGACGGAAGGTCCAGCCTTCCACTACCGTCAGCGGATACTGGATCACCCGTCCGGCGACGATCCGGCCCAGCAGCAGACGCGGTGTATCACCCGCCTGCAGAGCATATTCACCGGCCTTGAGGCGCGGCGCCAGCCCATGGAGACGGGCATAGGCCTGCAGATACAGCGCGGACCGCAACAGGCCAGGCTGCTGGCGCAACTGGCGGGCCAACCCGGCGATGCCGCTGCCCGGCTTCAACTCCAGCACCAGGCCCGCCGCAGGCACTCCCAGAGGCGTGTCGAGAAACACCTGATAATCAGCGTACACCATGTACAGCGCCGGCCCAAAAACCAGGACCAGCGCCGCCAGAACGCCACTCAGGCCGCGCAACCACCCAGAAAACGCCAACGATCCGCTCCCCAATCGCGCCCTGTGCCGGCGTAGGCCGAGGCGCTCAATCCAGGGCGCGGAATATCACGGTGCCGTTGGTGCCGCCGAAACCAAAGGAATTCGACAGCGCTACACGGATACGCCGCTCCTGGGCGACATGCGGCACATAGTTCAGATCGCAGCCCGGCTCGGCCTCGTCCAGATTGATGGTCGGTGGCGCCACCTGATCACGGATCGCCAGAATGGTGAAAATCGCTTCCACACCACCGGCAGCACCGAGCAGATGCCCGGTCATCGACTTGGTCGAACTCATCGCCAGGCGCGCGGCATGATCGCCGAACACCGCCTTGGCGGCATCGCTTTCGATCTTGTCGCCTGCGGGTGTCGAGGTGCCATGGGCATTGATGTAGTCAACGGCATCCGGATTCAGCCCGGCATCACGCAGGGCGTTGATCATCGCCCGCCGGGCACCATCCCCATCTGGCGGCGGCAGGGTCATGTGGTAGGCATCGCCGCTCATGCCAAAACCGATCAGTTCGGCATGGATGTGCGCGCCACGCCGCCGGGCGTGTTCGTACTCCTCCAGCACCACCACACCGGCACCATCACTGAGCACAAAGCCGTCACGATCCTTGTCCCAGGGACGGCTGGCCTTTTCCGGCTCGTCGTTGCGCGACGACAGCGCCCGCGCCGCCGCAAATCCACATAGGCCAGTCGGCGTGGTCGCCATTTCCGCACCACCGGCAACCATCACGTCGGCATCACCATAGGCGATCAGCCGGCCCGCCAGGCCAATGCTGTGGGTGCCTGTGGTGCAGGCGGTGACTACGGCCAGATTCGGACCCTTGATGCCGTAGAGGATCGACAGGTTGCCCGAGACCATGTTGATGATGCTGCGCGGCACGAAAAACGGCGTCAACCGACGCGGACCACCCTTGAGGAAGGCGGCGTGACCTTCCTCGATGCCGGGCAGGCCGCCGATGCCGGAGCCGATATAGGTGCCGATACGCTCGGCGTTGGCCTCGGTAATTTCCAGGCCGGAATCACGGATCGCCTGCACCGCGGCACCGATGCCGTAGTGGATGAAGGCGTCCATCTTCTTGGCTTCCTTGATATTCAGGTACTGCTCGACCTGAAAATCACGCACCGCACCACCGATACGCACCGGCATGGCACTGGTATCGAAGGCGGTGATCAGCCCGATACCGCTGCGACCGGCCAGAATGTTGGTCCATGCGGTCTCCACGGCACTGCCGACTGGAGACACGATGCCCATGCCTGTCACTACTACCCGCCGCTTGGCCACCGGACTACCCTCTTCTGTGCTGCACTGACAATACACTGACAAAACAAGGCCGCGGCCCCCAAAGGTGACCGCGGCGCCGCTCTCTGCTGCTGCGAACCGACACCTTAACCCTGATGCGACGCGATATAGTCGATCGCCTGCTGGACGGTGGTGATCTTCTCGGCGTCCTCATCGGGAATTTCGAGCTCGAATTCCTCTTCCAGGGCCATCACCAGTTCCACGGTGTCCAGGGAATCGGCGCCGAGATCCTCAACGAAGGAGGCCTCGTTGGTGACCTGCTCTTCCTTCACCCCCAACTGCTCGATGATGATTTTCTTGACGCGCGCTTCGATGTTGCTGATGTCAGTCATGATGGTTTGCTTCCTCGTTGTGAATCCAGACGACCGCGGCACTGCCGCGGGCTATTGTATGGAAAAGCCTGATGCCAATCCACCCATTGAAAAATGCAAGTTGGCGCGAATCCTGAAAATTCCACTCCAGGCACAATCCAGCCCAAGGCCGGGGAATCCGGTTTCGCCCCGCATCCGGATGAACAACATCCATTCTAGCGGCTCATGGCCATCAGGCCATGTACATGCCGCCGTTGACGTGCAGGGTTTCGCCGGTCACATAGGCTGCTTCAGCCGAAACCAGAAATGCCACGGCATTGGCGATATCCTGCGCCGCGCCCAGACGCTGCAGCGGAATCGTGCCGACCAGTGCAGCCCGCTGGGCATCGGGCAGGGACCGGGTCATGTCGGTGTCGATAAAGCCCGGGGCCACCGCGTTCACGGTGATATTGCGCGAACCCACCTCGCGGGCAAGCGACTTGGTAAAACCGATGATGCCAGCCTTGGCCGCTGCGTAATTGGCCTGTCCGGCATTGCCGGTGGCGCCGATCACCGAGGTGATGCTGACGATGCGGCCACGTTGCGCCTTCATCATGCCCCGCAGCACCGCCTTGCTCAGGCGATAGACCGAGGACAGATTGGTGTTGAGAATCGCCGCCCACTCTTCTTCCTTCATGCGCAGGAGCAGGTTATCGCGGGTGATGCCGGCGTTGTTCACCAGGATGCTTGGCGCACCGAACTCGTTGGTTACGGCCTTGATGGTCGCATCCACCGAAGCCGGATCCGTCACATCCAGACACAGGCCACGGCCTGTGATTCCCTGTTCGCGCAGATCCACGGTAATAGCTTCCGCGCCGGCTTCCGTGGTGGCGGTGCCGATCACAGTGGCGCCGCGGCGGCCGAGTTCGCGGGCAATGGCCTGACCAATGCCACGGCTGGCGCCGCTGACCAGGGCGATTTCGCCTTGCAGCGTGCTCATGTAGTGCAGTCTCCTTTGGTTCGCGCCGCCGTGCGCATCCAGCGTGGATGACAGCGGCGCTCCGTCGCTACTTGTAGTAGTCCGCTGCTAGTATTTGAGCAGCGTTGCGCCCCAGGTAAAGCCACCGCCGAAGCCTTCCAGCAGCAGCGTATGGCCACGCTGAATGCGGCCATCGCGCACCGCCACATCCAGAGCCAGCGGAATCGACGCCGCTGAGGTGTTGCCATGCGTCCGCACGCAGTCCACAACCCGATCCTCGGACAGGCCCAAGCGCTTGGCGGTAGCCGCCAGGATGCGGCGGTTGGCCTGATGGGGAATCAGCCAGTCGATATCGGCGATACTCATCTGGTTGGCGACCAGAATCTGCTCGGCGATATCCTTGAGTGTGGTCACCGCTACCTTGAAGACTTCGCTGCCGCGCATCTCCACAAAGGCGGCATTCTGCTGGGTCTGATCATAGCCGCTCGAAACTCCAGCCGGCACCCACAGCAATTCCTTATAGCGGCCATCAGCACCCAACCGGCTGTCGATGATTCCAGGTGCGTCCGCCGCCTCCAGCACCACCGCGCCGGCGCCATCGCCAAACAGGATGCAGGTGCCGCGATCTTCCCAGTTAATGATCCGGGTGAAGGTATCGGCGCCGACCACCAGGGCACGACGTGCGCCACCGGTGCGAATGAAGCGATGGGCAATGTCCAGCGCATAAACGAAGCCGGTGCAGACCGCCTGTACATCAAAGGCCGGCACACCGTGGCAGCCAAGGCGGTGCTGCAACTGGGTAGCGACGCTCGGAAAAACATGATCCGGCGTGGTCGTACCCAGCACGATCAGGTCGATGTCGCGCCCTTCGAGAGCGGCGGCTTCCAGGGCACGCCGGGCGGCCTGTTCGGCCAGATCGCAGGTGGTTTCCCCGGGCGCGGCAATGTGACGCTCTTCGACGCCGGTGCGTTCAACGATCCATTCCGCCGTGGTCTCGATTTTCTGTTCGAGATCGGCATTAGTGAGCACGGTCTGCGGCAGATAGCTGCCGGTTCCGATGATCCTGGCGTAGTTCAAAGCGCTTGTCTCTCGGCGTGAAGGGCGGCGAGATGGGTATTGATGCGCCGTGGCACAACCTGCTCGGCTTCCAGCATCGCCACATGAATGGCATTGGCAAAAGCCAGCGCATCGGCACCCCCGTGGCTCTTGACAACGGTCCCCTGCAAACCCAGCAGGCTGGCACCGTTGTAGCGGCGCGGGTCAATGCGGCGACTGAAGGCACGCAGCACCGGCAGGGCAATCAGACCGGCCAGACGGGTCAGTGGGTTGCGCTTGAATTCCTGGCTCATGAAATGGCGCACCAGCTTGGCGACGCCCTCGCTGCTCTTAAGGGCGATATTGCCGACAAAACCGTCGCAGACCACGACATCGATATCATCCAGGTAGATGCCGTCACCCTCGACGAAACCGACGTAGTTGAGATCGCTGTTCGCCAGCAGATGGGCCGCTCCCTTGACCTGCTCATTGCCCTTGATATCTTCCTCACCGATATTGAGCAGGCCCACCCGCGGCCGCTCGACACCGTTGACCATCGCCAGCACCGAACCCATCACCGCAAACTGCAGCAGATGTTCGGCCTTGCTGTCGACGTTGGCGCCCAGATCCAGCACCCGGGTCTGACCGCGCACGGTCGGCAGCGTCGTGCAGATGGCGGGACGGTCAATGCCGGGCAGAGTCTTGAGCACGAAGCGGGCGGTCGCCATCAGCGCACCGGTGTTGCCCGCGCTGACGCAGGCATCGGCTTCACCCTGCTTGACCAGGTTGATCGCCACCCGCATCGATGAATCCTTCTTGACGCGCAGCGCCTGGCCAGGCGACTCGTCCATACTCACCAGTTGCGAAGCATGGCGAATGAGGATACCGGGATGTCCCTGCGCCTTGAGATGAGCGAGCCGGGCCGACAGTACGTCCTCCTGGCCGACAAGGATCAGGCGCAGGGGAACGCGCGCGGACTCCAGCACCTGCAGGGCGGCGGGCACAACGACATCAGGACCGATATCGCCGCCCATGCCATCCAGGGCGATGGTCAACGGCCGGTTCATGGCATGAGATACCGCATCATGGGCGGCCGACGCACGCGGCTCAATCTTCGCTTTCAGCAGCCGCTGGCTCGCTGATGACCTTGCGACCACGGTAGAAGCCATTCGGTGTCACATGATGACGGCGGTGCAGCTCACCAGAGCTGCGATCGGTCGCCAGCGTCGGGCCAGTCAGGGCGTCATGGGCGCGGCGCATGCCACGCTTGGAAGGACTCTTGCGGCTTTTTTGTACGGCCATTTCA